>NZ_CP013442.1:0-300000 GCF_001718835.1 Burkholderia cepacia
ATGAACGAAATGAAGAAGGGGCCGGCATGGCCGGATTCGCTGTGGGCGGCAACCGCCGCGCCGGCGCCCGATACGCCCGCGCTCGACGCGCCGGCGCAGTGCGACGTGCTGGTGGTCGGCGCTGGCTTCACGGGCCTGTCGACCGCACTTCATCTGGCCGAACGCGGCGCCGACGTCCGCGTGATCGACGGCGCGCAGCCGGGCTGGGGCGCATCGGGCCGCAACGGCGGGCAGGTGATTCCCGGGCTGAAATACGACCCCGACGAACTGGTGCGGCGCTTTGGCGACGCGGCCGGCCAGCGGCTCGTCGAGATCGTCGGCGGCGCGGCCGACACGGTGTTCGACCTGATCGGCCGCTACGAGATCGAATGCGACGCGCGCCGCAGCGGCTGGATCCAGCCGGCGCCGACCGCCGCGATGCTCGACGCGGTTGCGCGCCGCGCCCGGCAGTGGGCCGCACGCGGAGCGTTTGTCGAGGTGCTCGACGGCGATGAAGTCGCGCGTCGGCTCGGCACGCCGGCGTATGCGGGCGGCTGGATCGATCGCCGCGCCGGCAGCGTGCAGCCGCTCAGTTATACGCGCGGCCTCGTGCGCGCCGCGCAGTCGCTCGGCGTAGCCGTGCACGGCGGCACGCAGGCCACCGCGCTGACGCGCGACGGCGGCCGCTGGCGCGTTGCCACGGCATGCGGCGCGACGCTGTCGGCCGAACGCGTCGTGATCGCGACCAACGGCTACACGGACGGGCTGTGGCCCGGCTTGCACCGGTCGGTGATCGCCGCGAACAGCTTCATCGCAGCGACGCGGCCACTGGCGCCGGACGTCGGCAGCGGCATCCTCGCGGGCGGCGAAGTAGCGTCCGATTCGCGTCGGCTGCTGCTGTACTTCCGCCGCGACAAGGCGGGGCGTTTGCTGATCGGCGGCCGCGGCCCGTTCGCCGACCCGCGCGCGCCGAGCGACTGGCGCCACCTCGAACGCGCGACGACGCTGCTGTATCCGCAACTGAAGGGCGTCCGGTTCGAATACCGCTGGGCGGGGCGCGTCGCGATCACCGCGGATTTCCTGCCGCACGTGCACGAGCCCGCGCCGGGCGTGACGATCGCGCTCGGCTACAACGGCCGCGGCATCGCGATGGCGACGACGCTCGGCAAGCACCTGGCCGCGCATCTGTCGGGCGACGCGTGCATGCCGCTGCCGCTTGGCGTCACGCCGATCCGCCCGATCCCGTTGCACGGGTTGCAGCGCTTCTATATCGCGGCCGGGGTCGCGTGGTACGGGTTGCTCGACAGGTTTTCATGAGTGTGCGGCGCCTCGCGGGTGCGGGATGCGCCACACGCACGCGACCCACGCGCTCGCGCGCGGCGCCAAGCTGACGACCGTGCGGGATAATCTGCGTCACGCGTCGATCTACCGCACGGCGACGACGTGAAACGGGCGCGCCAGCTGTCGGACGCGTTCTCGGCGGAAAAGTGACGGCGGCGCGAGCGCGTCGCATCAACCTGGCTTGTTTTTTCGAGGAAACGCATGGCATCGAGCCAAAGCACCGTGGATTTCATCGTCGAGCAGATGGCGGCGGCCGGCGCGGTATCGGCGCGCAAGATGTTCGGCGAGTACGGTATCTATTGCGACGGCAAGATGGCCGCGCTCGTTTGCGACGATCGGCTGTTCGTCAAGCCGACGCCCGAAGGCCGTGCGTTTCTCGGCGCGTGCGAGGAAGGCGCGCCGTATCCGGGCGCGAAGCCGTGTTTCGTCATTTCGGGCGAACGGTGGGACGATCGCGAATGGCTGTCGGCGCTGATCCGGATCACCGCCGCGCAGTTGCCGCCGCCCAAGCCGCGCAAGCGCTGACGCAAAAGGGGTAAGCTTGATCAGACCGGCGCCGCCGCCGGAGCATGCCAATGTCGACCGCTGAAAATACCGAAGTGAACCGATCGTTCCGACCGTTCCGGGCGGGATGCCGCGCCATCCTTGCCGCATGGTGTCTGTGCTGGTGCGCGCTGTCGTTCGGCGCGGACGATGCGGCGACGCTGCTCGACCGATACCACGACCTGTCTGAGCAACTGAAGCACAATCCGTTCCGACGTCCGCTCTACCTCGAGTCGTCGGAGGGAAATTCGACGCTGCGGGGCGACATCTACGCGGTGGTCGACTTTCCGTTCGCGGTGGTCAACGGCAGGCTCAACGACCCCGCGCGGGGGCCGGCCAACTGGTGCGACGTCCTGATCCTGCACCTCAACGTCAAGTACTGCCGCGCATCGTCGAGCAGCGACGGCGCGATGCTCGACGTCAACCTCGGCAGGAAGGTCGAGCAGAAGCTGGACGCCACCTATCGCGTGACGTTCCGTTATCGTGCGGCGCCCGCGACGCCGGGCTATTTCCAGGTCGATCTCGATGCCGACAGCGGCCCGATGGGCACGAAGGATTACCGGATCGCGCTGGAGGCCGTGCCGGTCGGCGCGTCGCGCACGTTCCTGCACCTCACGTATTCGTATGGCTTCGGCACGGTCGGCCGCATGGCGATGAAGGCCTATCTGGGCACCATCGGGCGCGACAAGGTCGGCTTTACCGTCGCCAGCACGCCCGCCGCAGCGCCGCCCGCGTATATCGGCGGCGTGCGCGGGCTGCTGGAGCGCAACACGATGCGCTACTACCTCGCGATCGACGCGTATCTCGCGACGCTCGACAAGCCGCTCGACCAGCGCCTCGCACGCTGGTTCGACGCGACCGAGCAGTACGCGCGGCAGCTTCACGAGCTGGACCGGCAGGACTACCTGCAGATGAAAGCGCAGGAGGTGCAGCGGCAGCAGAGCGCGCGGTAGGCGCCGCCGGCCCGCCGCTTACTTGCGGCTGCGCGGCGTGCGCCGCGTTTGCCTGGTTCGCGGCGCAGACGGCACGCTTGGCGCGTCGTCGAGTTCCTGGAGCGCGGTTTCTTCCATCAACGCCAGCGTGCGCAGGCAGAATTCGTTGCCGGCTGCGCGCTCGGCATCCGAAAAATGCGCCATCGCCGGTGCGATCGACGATTCGTTCGCGAGCTTCACGACGGCCTTCTCGACGACGTCGAGCCCTTTCCTGGTCAAGTGGACGATGAATCCGCCGGCGTGGCTCGGGTCCGGCTGACGTTCCACCATCCCGAGGCTCGCGAGGCGGTCGATCTTCTTGGTGATCGCGCCCGACGTTACGAGCAGCGCGCGGTACAGATCGGTCGGACGCTTCGCGTACGGGTGCCCGCTGCGGCGCAACGCGAGCAGCACGCGCATGTCGGACCCGCTGATGCCCCACATGCGCTGGCACATCTTGTCGAACGACTGCTCGACGAGCGTGCCGAGCCGCATGAAGTAGATCGCCAGCAGGAAATTCGAAAGATCGAGATCGCTGCGCTCGTGTTGCCATTGCAGCGTGATCAGCTCGATCAGGCTGTTACGCGGAAGACTCGGCTTGGGGGCGAATTCTGTCTGCGTCGAAGCTTTTTTTGCCCCGGTTCGGGGGCGGGCGGGCTGCTTCGCGTCTGCGGTGCTCATCTCGATGACTTCCTTGGAAGGGCGTGCGACCGGATCGATCGTAAAGGGGCGGCCGGCATCGCTGTCCGCCATTGTACGTAAGTTTCCCGGCGTCGCAGCGCTTGCGCCGGCCGCCCACGCCGGTATGCCCGGATACCCCGCCCGTCGAGTGCAATCGCACGACCGCATGCATCGCTAACCGGCCTGCACGGCGGCACGCAGCACGTCGGCAACCTGCCGCTGGGCCAGCGCGGCGGCGTCGACCTCGCCGCGCATGCCGTAAAACGTGTGCAGCATGCCCGTATAACGCACGCACGTCGTCGGAACGCCTGCTTCGGCGAGCTTGCGCGCGTAGGCTTCACCGTCGTCGCACAGAACGTCGCACTCGGCGGTGATCACGAGGGCCGGCGGCAGGTTCGCGTGGCTGTCCGCATGGAACGGAGACAGGGTCCAGGTCGACGGCGATATGCCGTGATCGAGCGCGTACTCGCGGAACGCATGCGCGACGTCGGCGGTGCGCTGCACGAAGCCTTCCGCATAAACGGACAACGACGCGCGCTGCTGACGAGCGTCCGTCGCCGGATACACGAGCGCCTGCGCGAGCAGTCGCGGCCGGGCCTGCTCCCGCGCGAGCAGGCACACGACGGCGGCGAGATTGCCGCCGGCCGATTCGCCGAACACCGTCAGTCGACCGGTCGGAAGCCCGTGCTCGTGACCGTGCCCGGCGGCCCACAGGGTCGCCGCCCACACGTCTTCCAGCGCGGCGGGGAACGGATGCTCGGGTGCGAGCCGATAGTCGACGCTGATCACGGCCAGCCCGGAGTCGTTGGCCAGATGCCGGCAGACGGCGTCGAAGCTGTCGAGATTGCCCATCCGCCATCCGCCGCCGTGAAAGGCCATCGTCACCCCAACGGCGCCGCCGGGATGGTAGATGCGCACCGGGATGCCGCCGCCCGGGCCGGGAATCGCGAGGTCGAAGACCTTGTCGATGCGGGGGCCGGGCGCCCGCGAGGCGGTGCGCGCGGCGATGCCGGCGCGTGCCTCGCCGGCGCTGATCTGCGCGAGGCTCGGCCGCGCGGCGGCCGCGTCGGCGAGTGCACGCAGCGACGGATGAATCCGGTCGCGTAGGGACGAATGTGTCATCGTGGTCATGGGGTGGGCGTTGCCGACGGGGCAAACGTGATGGCGGGAATGGCGGCTTTCACACTGAGGCCGCCATCGACGGTGACGATTTCGCCGGCCATGTGGGCGCTCAGGTCGGATGCGAGGAACAACAGGTGGCCCGCGATTTCGGCGGGCGTGGCTGCGCGCCCGATCGGAATCGCATCGCCGACCCGCGTCCAGGTCGCTTCGTCCAGACGCTGATTCAGTCGCGGTGTGCGGACGAACCCCGGAGACACCGCGTTGATGCGCACGTTGTACGGCGCATACTCGACGCCCGCGCAGCGCACGAGATGATGCAGCGCGGCCTTCGATGCCGCATACGCGACCTCGTTCGGCACCGAGCGATCGCCGGCGAGCGAGCCGACGAACGCGAACGTGCCGCCGCCGTCGGCCTTCATCATCTCGCCGCCGATCTGGAGCGCGAGGTACGCATGGCGCACGACGATGTCGAACTGCTGATCCCACGATGCATCGTCGACGGCGGCCAGCGGCTTGATGCCCGCAACGCCGATGATGTCGACGACGCCGTGGATGCGGCCGAAGTGCTTGCGTGCCGTGTCGAACACGCGCTGCATGTCGGTGCGCGACGTTGCGTCGGCCACGCAGGGAATGCCGCCAGCGGCTTCGGCAATGCGGTGGGCGAGCGCTTCGTCGCAGTCGACGCAGAGCACGCGCGCGCCGGCCTGGGCAAGCGCGTGAACCGCCTGCTCGCCGATGCCCCGGCCGGCGCCGAGCACCACGAAACCGCGTCCGTCGAGCCGCAGCAGCGACAGGTAGTCCGGTGTGCGGCTGCCCGTTTGATCGTTCGTCATCAGGGTTCTCCTCAGGCTTCGATGGTTTCGCGATGCGCCGGCAGCAGATCCTGCCAGGCCGCACCCTCGGCGAGCGGCCGGTCGCACGCGCTGACGCCGCGCAGATCGAGGCCGAGCGCCACCGGCTGCTCGTTGTTCATCACGCGCCTGACCGCGGCCAGCAGCACGCGGCGCACGCGCACCACGGCCTGGTCCGCGGGCACCAGATGCTCGCGCGAACGGTCGTAGAGCGGGCCCTGGGACAGCCCGATCGTCGCGTCTTCGACTTCGACGCCGCGCAGGCCGGTCCAGTTTTCCTTCATCAGCGCGCGGCTCTGGCCGAACGAATCCGCCCAGCTCGCGTTGAACGTGCAGTTCTTGCGATCGTAATACTTCGGATCGTCCAGGCCGAGCAGCGCGATGATCTTTTCCTCGGTGACCGGCGAGTCGCCGTGCACGACGATGTAGGTGCTCGTGTGCGTGTCGTCTTCGGGAACCTCGAGCACCGTGAACAGGAACGCCGGCGCGGGAATGATGCGGCCGTACGGCACGATGAACGGAACGACGCGCGCGTTGCGCACGCCCGGCTCGTCGGTCTTGCGCAGCGCGACGTAGTGGAAGCCGAACGCCGTGTCCTCGATCTTCAGCGACGGTTCGAGATCGTTCGACGCGAGCGCGGCCGGATTCACGACGTCCGGATTGCGCGTGAACGCGTCGTCCTTCCAGCCGGGCCGCGCCATATTGGTGTGCAGCACGCCTACGTGCGAGCTGTCCTCGCCGCCCTCGACCAGTTGAAGGTAGTTGCACGCGACGTTGATGCGCAGCACGACGCGATGGCTCGGTTCCGCATCCATGAATGCGTAGCGCGAGAACACGGGTTCCTGCTCCTTCGGGCCGACGTATGCCCAGACGATCCCGCCGGCTTCGCGCACCGGGAACGCCGGCGCTTTCATCCGCGCCGCATACTTCGGATCGGCATGGTTCGGCGTTTCCATCACGGCGCCGGCCACACTGAACTTCCAGCCGTGATACAGGCAGCGAATGCCGCCTTCCTCGACGCGTCCGAGCGCGAGCGATGCGCCGCGGTGCATGCACAGCTCCTCGAGCAGGCCGACCTGGCCGTTCGTGTCCCGGAACGCGACGTATTGCTCGCCGAGCAGCCGCACGCGCAGCGGCGCGCAGTCCGCGCCGGGCAGTTGCGCGGACGTGCAGACCGGATGCCAGAAACGCCGCATCAATGCGCCGCCGGGCGTGCCTGGGCCGACGCGGCACAGCATCTCGTTTTCTTCATGGCTCAACATATCGAACTCCTCTTCAAAGCCGGGTTATGAGTTGCGCTGCGTGCGCGCGCCGGACGGCGAAACGATCCGGTGGTGCGGAACCAGTTGCCGCCAGTCCTCGCCCGGACCAACCTCTGCGGAGATGCCGATCGCGCGGCCCGATTCCGCGCGCAGCGCCGGAATGTCCTGCTGATCGCGCTGCGCGCGCGCGCACGCGAGCAGCGTGCGATGAAGGCGGCTGATCGCGAGATCCGCGCTCGACAGCATTTCCTGCGACCGGTCGCGGATCGGGCCGCTCGAGATGCTGCAAGCGGCGTCTTCCTGCGTGATGCCGTCGAAGCCGGTGAAGTGGCCGTTGCGCTGCGACTGGCGATCCTGCCGGTAGCCATTGACGAACGACATCGCCGCCGGCGAGTCGCAGGTGTCGAGCGTCATCCCGTATTTGCGCAGCGTCGGCTCGTCGAGGCCGACGAACGTGAGCTGCGCGCTGCGCAGCGGCTCTTCGCCAATGGGCTTCTCGGCATCCCACCACACGTGGAAGAAGTAGCAGCGCTCGTCGTTGATCGGGACCGCGGCAAGCCACACGTCGCCGTTCGCGTTGGCGATGAAGCTCGGCGCGATGAACGACGTGACGCGGGCGATGCGGTTTTCGCCGGCCTGACGGATCGCGACGTAGTGAAAGCCGAAATCCGTTTCGTCCGCCTCGATCGTCGGGGCGGCGTCGAACTGCATGTGCGTGATCTTTCCCGCGTAGTCCAGGTTGGAGTGGTTGGTCTGGGCCAGTGCGGAGCTGTGCAGCACGCTCAGATGCGACGAGTCGACGAGCCCCTCGATCACCTGCACGAAGTTGCAGTTGACGATCGCGCACACGTTGATGCGATGGGAATCCGGCTGGTCCATGAATGCCCGGTGCGGGAACGGCGGCTCCTTGTCCCGCGGGCCGAGATAGGCCCACATCAGGCCGCCCGCTTCGCGAACCGGGTACGTGCGGCCCTTGAGGCGCTCCTTGAATTTCGGATCGGGGACGTTCGGCGTTTCGAGCACTGTCCCGTCCACCGCGAATTTCCAGCCGTGATAGATGCAGCGCAGACCATCGCCGTCAGCGCGGGCGAGCTGCATCGACGCGCCGCGGTGCAGGCAGCCCTCGTCGTAGAGGCCGGGGCGTCCGTCCTGGTCGCGCCAGACCACGAACCGCTGCCCGAGCAGCTCGATCGTTTTCGGGTCGCCGTTCGGCCGCGGGAGGTCGGACGACTGGATCACGGGCAGCCAGAAGCGGCGCATCGCACCGCCCATCGCGGTGCCCGCGCCGGTGCGGCACATCAGTTCATTGTCCTGCTTGGTCAACATGTCAATCTCCTCAGGAGAGCGCGCGCGGCGGCGTCAAAGATCGAGGACCAATCGCGCGGATTTGGCACGCGAGCAGCACGGCATGAAGCAATCGTTGCGCGCGCGCTCGTCGTCGGTCAGGTAAAGGTCCCGATGGTCGGGTTCGCCGGCCAGCACCGTGGTCATGCAGGTGCCGCAGACGCCTTGCTCGCAGGACAGCGGCAGGTCGAATCCGGCATCGAGCAGCGCGTGCGCGACGCTCTGGTCGGCCGCTACCTCGATGACTTTGCCGCTGCTGTGGATTTCGACTTCGAACGGTGCGTCTTCGTCCGACGACTCGACCGGCGCCGCCGCGAAATATTCGCGATGCAGATGCGCGTCGTCCCAGCCGAGCGTGCGCGCGGCCTGCAGGATGTGATCCATGAAGCCCGTCGGCCCGCACACGTACAGGTGCCGGTCCCCGGACGGCGCGCCGATCGCGGCGCGGGCATCCAGTTGCTGCTCGGTCGGACCGTCGTCGGCGTGCACGTGCGCCTGCGTGCCGTCCCCGATCTGCCGCACCTCGTCGACGAGCGCCATCCGCGACAGCGAACGGCCGTAGTAGTGCATCTCGAACGGCCGGTTCTCGCGCGTCAGTTGCCGGGCCATGCAGAGGATCGGCGTGATGCCGATGCCGCCGGCAAACAGGATCGACCGGTCTGGGCCGTCGTGCAGCGCGAAGTGATTGCGCGGCGCGCTGATCGTGAGCGTATCGCCGGCCCGCACGCTGTCGTGAAACGCGACGGAGCCGCCGCGGGATTGCGGATCGCGCAGCACGCCGATCCGGTAGCGCTGCCGGTCGTCCGGCAGGTCGTAAAGGGAATACTGGCGCACCAGTCCGCCGGGCAGATGCACGTCGATGTGCGCGCCGGCCTCGAAGCGGGGCAACGGCGTGTCCGACAGCGGTGCGAGCTCGTAGCCGTAGATGTCTTCGGCCAGCCACGTCTTCGCGCAGACGCAGACTTGCAACGTGGCGTTGATGGGGGTGTGGGACGTTTCCATGACGACTTCCGGATAAATGACGGACATTTCAGGCGGCACGCTGCAGGTGGCGCCGGATGACGACCGGGGCCGCACCCAGTTGGCGCTGAATCAGCCAGCGCGCAAGGCCCATGTCCATGACGCGCACATGCTCGGGAAACCAGTCCGCGAGCGCGCTCGCAAACGCGCGGACGACCTGCGGGCGGCCTTCGGCCAGCGCGGCGCGCACCGCGTCGAGCGACCGGAGCACGGCGGCGTGCTCGTCGATATGGCAGCCGGCCGATCCGTAGGCCGTGTCGCGCATCGCGTCGTCCTCTTCGCCGAAGTGGCGGCATGCGTGCTCGGCAAACGCTTCGAGCGCGGCCGCGAGGTTGGCGTCGGCCGTCGTGAGCAGCGTATCGACGCATTCGACGAACTCGTGATGCGTGTCGTCCATCGACCGATGGCCGAGCGCGTAGTCGTCGGTCCAGACGAAGCCGGCGGCTTCGGCCGGCAACGGCGTGCCCCGGGATCGGGTGGCCGCCTGGTGATCTCCTGATTCTTTCATTTCCATGCCTCGTTCCATGATACGGATCAGACGAATCACATTCGTCTTCCATGGAAGGTAAATGCCCGGGCGATGGATGTCGAGGTAGGGAAAACTATGACGGCGCTCATTTTCTGGGAATGTGCCCGCAAATGCGCCGTTCTGAGATAAGCATAGGGGTAACTCACGACCCGGTTGTCGATTGACATGGAAGATGATGGATTTGTATCTTCCAAGGAAGATGATAACTACATGGAGGTTGCGGAATGAATCTTCGGATAAAAGGGTTTGGAGAGGGGTTTGCGCGGCGCACGGCGTTCTGGTGCGGTCTTTCGACGCTCGCGGCGTGTGCGTCGGGAGCGGCACACGCGCAATCGAGCGTGACGCTGTACGGGATCATCGATACCGGCGTCGAATACGTGACGAACGTCGGGCCCCGGAAGCAGAGTGTGGTGAAGGTGCCGCAACTCACCGGGTCGCTGCCTTCGCGGTGGGGCATTCGCGGCAAGGAGGATCTGGGCGGCGGCTGGAGCGCGGTGTTCGTGCTCGAGTCGGGCTTCTCGCCGGGGCAGGGGACGCTGAACCAGAGCGGCCGCCTATTCGGCCGGCAGGCGTACGTCGGGCTGTCGGGGCCGTGGGGCACGCTGTCGTTCGGTCGTCAGTATTCCCAGATCTATCTGGCGCTGCCGGGCGATACGATGGGGCCGAACATCTATGCGGCGGGGCTGCTCGACACGTATCTGGCCCAGGCGCGTCTCGACAACGCGATCGTCTACAGCTATTCGTCGTCGGGCCTGACTTTCGGCGTCAGTTACTCGCTCGGGCGGGACGCGGTGGCGCCGGCCGCCGCCGGCGGATGCGCGGGCCAGTCGCCGGCCGATTACCGCGCGTGCAAGACGATATCCGCGATGGTGAAGTACGAGGCGGCGAGCTGGGGTATCGCGGGCGCGTTCGATCGGAACTACGGCGGCGGCGGGGCCGGCTCGCCGCTGCCGAGCAGCGCGCAGACCGATACGCGAGCCGTCATCAACGGCTACGTGAAGTTCGGCACGGCGACGATCGGTGGCGGTTTCCTGCACCGCATCAATCACGGGGAGCTGGCGCCGGGCGTCGTCGATGCGAACAGCAATTTCTGGTGGCTCGGGGCGACCTATCTGCCGGTTCCGCAGATCGTCCTCGACGCGCAGTACGGCCATCTGACCGTGAGCGGACATGATGCCGGCGCTTCCGTGATCGCGGCGCGCGCGATGTATCTGCTGTCGAAGCGCAGCGCGGTGTACGTGACCGCGGGGCACATATTCAATCAGCGCAGCTCCGTGCTCACGATCGACGGCGGCACCGCCGGCACTTCTTCGTGGCCGGCGCCGGGCGTGGATCAGACCGGGGTGATGCTCGGCATTCGCCATACGTTCTGAAGAATCGGCGTACCCATTGCGATGCGTGTGACGTCGAAGGACGTCCATCGGGAAATCCTTGTGCTACCGGAATTCCTTCCTCGGATGACGTAGTGTCGACCGCCAATAGTGTGTCTGTGCATCATTATCCGCTGTTTGTTGGACGAGATGAGCGGCGGTATGTGAGTAAAATCCCGACTTGACGTCTTCCAAGGAAGATATGAGGATCGCTCTGGAAACCTATCGGAGAGAGACCCACGCGACAGGCGTGGCGACCTTTCGCCGGTGAAACTCTGGAGACAACCATGAAGATGCCGTCTGGAACATCCGGGCCTGCCGCCGGCGCGACGCTGCCGGTCAGTGGGCTGTCCTACGTCAAAGGTGACACCGGCTCCGCGCTGAGCGAACTGACGGTGCCGGCACTGCTGGCCGAGACCGTGGAGCGCCACGGAAAACGTCCCGCCGTCGTATTTCGCGAGCAGGGCGTTCGCTGGAGTTGGCAGGCGTTTTCCGACGAGGTCGATGCCATGGCGGCCGGCCTTCATGCGATGGGGCTGCGCCGAGGCGACCGTATCGGCATCTGGTCACCCAACCGGTTCGAGTGGACGGTGACACAGTTTGCGACCGCCCGGCTCGGTCTGATACTGGTCAACGTCAATCCGGCCTATCGGCTTGCGGAGCTTGAATATGCGCTGAACAAGGTGGGCTGCAAGGCCATCGTCGCGCCCGAGTCATTCAAGACATCCCGTTACCTGGAAATGCTGCAAACCCTGGCTCCCGAACTGCGGCACTGCGAACCCGGCGATTTGCGTGCGGCAAAGCTGCCCGCGCTGCGATGGGTGATTCGCATGGAGGACGTATCCACGCCGGGCATGCTGACGTACCGGCAGGTGCTCGAGCGTGGCGCGGGCGTATCGGTGGGCGAGCTGGATGCGATTGCCGCGGGGCTCGATGCCAACGACCCGATCAACATCCAGTTCACCAGTGGCACCACCGGCGCGCCCAAGGGCGCCACCTTGACGCACCGGAACATCATCAACAATGCACGGTTCGTGGCCGCGGCCATGAACCTGCGGGAAGAGGATCGGCTCTGCGTGCCCGTGCCGCTGTATCACTGCTTCGGCATGGTGATGTCGGTGCTGGCGTGTACCGTCAGCGGCGCGTGCATGGTCTTTCCGGGTGAGGCGTTCGATCCGTTGACCACCATGGCGGCCGTGAGCGAGGAGCGCTGCACCGCGCTGCATGGCGTCCCGACGATGTTCATCGCGCAGCTCGACCACCCGGACTTCGATCGATACGATTTCTCCAGCCTGCGCACCGGCATCATGGCCGGCGCGCCGTGCCCGATCAAGGTGATGAAGCGGCTGGTGGCGGACATGCGCATGGCGGAGGTCACCATTGCCTACGGGATGACGGAAACCAGTCCGGTGTCGTTCCAGAGCGCCACCGACGATCCGCTCGACAAGCGGGTCTCGACGGTCGGGCGCATCCAGCCGCACCTCGAGTGCAAGGTTGTCGACGAGGACGGGAATGTCGTGCCGGTTGGAGAGACGGGCGAGCTGTGCACGCGTGGCTACTCGGTCATGCTCGGCTACTGGGATGACGACGCGCGAACCCGGGAATCGATCCGCGACGGCTGGATGCTCACCGGCGACCTGGCGACGATCGATGCCGACGGCTACTGCAATATCGTCGGGCGTGTGAAGGACATGCTCATTCGCGGAGGCGAGAACGTCTACCCGCGCGAGATCGAAGAGTTCCTCTTTCGCCATCCGAAGGTGCAGGCCGTGCAGGTATTCGGGGTGCCTGATCAGAAATACGGCGAGGAGATTTGCGCGTGGATCGTGCTCAAGCCGGGCCAGGATGCCTCCGAGGACGAGATCCGTGCCTTCTGCCGAGACCGGATCGCGCACTTCAAGATCCCGCGTTATATCCGCTTCGTCGAAGACATGCCGATGACGGTGACCGGAAAGGTGCAGAAGTTCGCCATGCGCGAAAGCATGATCCGGGAACTCGATCTGCACGCAAGCAAGACTGCCTGAGCCCCCGCACCACCCATAGCCAGGAGACGAACATGAAATCCATCCGTTTCGAGCGTCACGATTCCGTCGGCCACATCGTGCTGGCGAATCCGCCGCTCAACCTTATCGCCACCGAGTTCTCCGAACGCCTGAGCGAGGCCGTCCACGAGGCCAGCGAATCGGAAATCCGCGCGCTCCTCGTTATCGATCATGTCGCCTCGGTCGGACGAACCCGCGCGTGACGTGCCCTGAACCGCCGGGAGGGCTGAGCTCCGGCCCTTCCAGTCTTTCCGTGCCATTTGCCGGCCAGAGCGATATCGCTCTACTTCATGTCCCTGGCCACGCGAAACCCGTTTGCCGAATACCGCACGCTGCTGTCGTATTTGAAGCGTGTAGAAACCGGCATGTAGCTCGCCCCATCCCGCCACGAGCCGCCGCGGATGACGCGTACCTGGCAATTCGGCTCGTCCCACGAGCGGCCGTCGGCAGGCGCATTCTTGTACGAGTTGTGCCAGCAATCGCTGACCCATTCCCATACGCCGCCACCCATGTCGTAGAAGCCGAGCGGATTGGCCGCGAACGACCCGACGTTGTCCGGCGCCTCGGCGTGCCACGGCGGCCCACAGTCCTTGCAGTTCGCGTTGCCTGGGCGCATGTCGTTGCCCCACCAGTAGCGCGTCGCGGTGCCGCCGCGCGCCGCGTATTCCCATTCGGCCTCGGTCGGCAGCCGGTAGGACTTGCCGCTGATTTTCGACAGCCACTTTACGTACTGTTGCGCATCGTCCCAGCTCAGGTCGCGCACGGGCGCGTTCGGCGCCGTGTTGCTGTCGCCGGGCAGGCGCGGGCAGGCGCCCGCATCGCGGCACGTGTTCCACTGCGCGACGGTCACCACGTACTTCGCGAGCGCGAAGGAATGATCGAGCGTCACGCGATGCGCGGGTTTTTCCGACGGATCGCCCGAATTGCTGCCCATCGCGAATGTCCCCGGGCTGACCGCCAGCATGGCGGGGCAGGCAGGGCAATCCCGGATTTCATTGGCGGCCGTCGCGACGCCTTTCTGCTGCGGGGCCGACGGGGCCGCCGCTGCGGCGGGAGGCGGCGCTTTCGCCGGCGAGCCGGGCGTGTGCGCAGGCTGTGCCGCTGCTGCTGATGCGGGCGCTGCTGATGCCGGCGCTAGCGCCGGAACGGGGGCTGGCGTGGGGCTCGCCGTCTGTGCAGGCGCGGGCGCCTTGGGCGCGGCGGCTCGCAGTCGCGCAAGACGGGCCTGCGCCAACGACGCGAAGCGGCCGTTCGGGTAGGTCTTCAGATAGGCTTCGTAGTCGCCCGCCTCCTTGCTGTCCTTGATCGATTCCCAGAACGTGATTTCGTACTGCTCGGCGCTGTCTTTCGGCATCACGCCACGGCTGTCGAACGCGACGACGCCGACGTCGGTCAACACTTCGTCGCCGGCATGCCCCGCGCCGGTTCCTGCGCGACGGGCCCCGGGGAACGCTAACGTCGTCGCCGCATCGGAAAGGGCGGAAAGGGACGAGGCGACCCACGGCATCTGCCGATGCCCGGTGGCGCTTTCGACCATCGCGCCTGCACGGTCGAACACCTGGGCGATGCCGAGTCCCGGCAACGCGAGCGTTTGCAGCAGCGCCGCCGTGTAGACACCATGCGTTGCACCGTCGGCCGCGTTTGCGCCGGGCGCTGCCGCGTAGGCGACGAGCGTGTGCGGCGGCGGCGGCTGGCGGGCCGCCATGTTGCCGGCGCCGGGTGGCGCACTCAGGCAGGAATCCAGAATGATCAGATCAATCCGGTCGCCATGCCGACGCGACGTCGCATCGAACACGGTTTGCAGGTCGATGCCCGTTCGCGACAGGCCGGCCGGAGAGGCGACGTCGGCATCGATCGGCGCGAGCCACGTCGTGCCGCCGACGCTGGCGCCGTGGCCCGCAAAATAGACCAGCCCTGTGCCGTCGGCCGCGATGCGGCGCTCGAACGCGGCAAGCCCGTCGAGCATTTGCTGCCGCGTGGCGTTGCGCAGCGTGACGACGTCGAAGCCGAGGGCCCGCAACGCATCGTGCATCGCATCGGCGTCATGGACGGGATTGGCGAGCGGATGGCCGCGATACGCGCTGTTGCCGATCACGAGCGCGACGCGACGCGGTTCGACGGACGGGGGGCGCGCGGACGCTGCGGGTGGCGCGGCAAACGGATGCATGTCCTCGCCGGAGCAGACGCTCGATGTCACCGCGATCGACGCAAACAGGCATGCGGGCAAGAGTATTCGCCACATATTCAGCCCCATAGGGTCTGCTTACATATGGAACGCACATGCGTTGCCACGATGCCGGCCTGCGGCGGGCACGGGCACGGCCAGGACACATTCAAGATAGCACGCGCATTCGGCGGCGATCACCGGAACCACCCGAGGGTCTTGCAAAAAAAGCAGACATGCGCGCACGCCTTCCCGTCGATTACGTCCTAAGCTGTTAGACACGCTCCACTGTCCGACGCCGCGCGCCGCCACCAACGCGAGGAGCAATACGATGCGAAGAAGGGCTACGCTGTTGGTCATGGCCGCCACCGTCCTGGCGCCGAGGATCGTATTTGCCGCGGGGCGCACGCCTTCGCCGCCCGGCGCCGAGGCGTACATCATCTGGCCGTCGGACGGTGCAACGATCACGGGCGGCAAGTTCTGGGTGCGCATGGGGCTGCGCAACATGGGCATCTGCCCGAAAGGCATCGAGCGGCCCAACGTGGGCCATCATCATCTGCTCATCGATGCCGATCTCCCGCCGCTGGACCAGCCGATACCGTCGGACCGGAATCACCTCCATTACGGCGCCGGTCAAACCGAGGCGCGCATCGAGCTGCCACCCGGCAAGCACACGCTGCAGATGCTGATGGGCGACCACGATCACGTGCCGCACGATCCGCCAGTGTATTCGAAGAAGATCACGATCACGGTCAAGTAGCGCGGCATGCCGCGCCCGCCGCACGAACCGGAAATTGAAGCCATGAACAAGCTCATCCTCTTCGCCGCTGCCGTGGTGCTGCTATGGACGGGTGCGACGACCGCCGAGACCGGCGCGCATTCCGCGAAGGCCATCGCCTATATCGGATGGCCCAACGATGGCCAGGTGCTGCCGGCCGGACGTCCGTTCCGCGTGTGGTTCGGCTTGCGAGACATGGGTGTCGCGCCGTCGCACGTGCAGTTTCCGAACACGGGCCACCATCACCTGCTGATCGATACGGACCTGCCGCCGCTGGACCAGCCGATTCCGTCCGACCGGAATCACCTGCATTTCGGCGCGGGCGAGACCGAAACCACGCTGGAGCTTCCCCCGGGCAAGCACACGTTGCAGCTGTTGATGGGCGACGCCAACCACGTGCCGCAAAATCCCCCCGTCTATTCGAAGAAGATCACGATCTACGTGAAGTGACGTCGCGCACGTCGAGCCACGGTCGCGTTGCGTGCGCGCGGCGACGCTGTCGCCAATGGCATGAATGGCGCGAGTGTCTGTGCATTCCCGACATGCCGAGCCGGAACTGTCGGCGGCGACCCGTCACGCATCGTTGATCCGCGTGCCGCCAACGCGTCGCCGCCACCACCTTCTTCATCGCCCGGACCCGCATCGGCAATGCCGCCCGGCATGATTCCCGCCGATTCCACGAGCGGCTGGCACAGCCTATGCAGTATGAGATGCGCCGCGTTCCTCCGAAGGAGTCGACCGTGAACACCCGCCTGTCGCCGACCGTCGCGCGCAACCGCCGTGGTCTGATGCGTTCGCTGGCCCGCATGGCCGGTTCCGCCGGCGCATGCGCGGCGTTGCTGTCCGGCTGCATGGATCTGAACATACCCGCGTACCAGCGCCCGGAAATGCCGGCAAAGGCCACGTGGGCGCACGCGCAAGGGCCGGTATCCGCGTCGGACGCGGTCAATCCGGAATGGTGGAAGAGCTTCGACGATCCGACTCTCGACACGCTCATCGACAAGGCCATCGCGGGCAACGTCGACATCAAGGTGCTGGCGGCCCGCATCGGCGTGGCCGGCGCGCAGGTCGGCGAAGTCCAGGCGGGCGCGCTGCCGAGCGTCGACCTCGGCGCGGGCGCGGACTTCGAGAAGAGCACGCATCAGAAGCTGTCGAAGACCTACAACCTCGGCAGCCAGGTGAACTGGGACATCGACGTCTGGGGCAAGGTCGAGAAAGGCGTGCAGGCGCAGAAGGCCGAATTTCACGCGACCGAGGCCGACTGGCGCGCAGGCTACCTGACGCTCGTCGCCGACGTGTCGAGCACGTACTTCCGGATCCTCCAGTTCGACGACCAGATCGAGCAGGAACAGCGCACGCTCGACAAGAACCGGCAGATCCTCGCGATCTACCAGTCGATGTTCGCGAACGGCGTCGCGCCGCAGACGGAAGTGCTGCGGCAAAGCGCGGAGATCAACGGGCTGGCGAACGAGCTGATCGAGCTGCACCGTTCGCGCGACAACGCCGAAAACGCGCTCGCGACGCTGCTGGGCGTGCCGGCCGGCGAATTCAGGATGCCTGCCGGGCATCTGCGGCAGCGCGTCAAGCTGCCGGACGTGCCGATGGGGCTGCCCGCGCAACTGCTCGCGCGCCGGCCGGATGTCGTCGCCGCGCAGTATCGCGTGCTCGAATCGTATGACGAAGTGGGCGCGGCGAAGCTGGCGCAACTGCCGTCGATCAGCCTGACGGGGCGCGGCGGCACCGCGGCGTTCGCGCTGTCGGACCTGTTCAGGGCGTTCACGTTCAGCTTCCTGCCGAGCATCAACCTGCCGATGTTCGACCCGGGCGTGCGCGCGCACATCAAGACGACCGACGCGCAGACGAAGGTCGCCGAGCAGCAGTACCGGCAGACCGTGTTCACCGCGTTCAAGGAGGTGGAAAATGCACTCGTCGATCTCGACGCGCACAAGCGGCAGCGCGTGCAGCTTCAGCAGCAGGGCGAGCGCCTGCGTACCGTCGCCGCGCAGGTCGAGGCACAGCTCAAGGAAGGGCTCGTGTCGCAACTCGAAGTGCTCGAATCGGAACGTTCGGTGGCGTCCGCGGAGCTCGCGCTGCTCGCCAATCATCAGCAGATTCTGAGCGACACGGTCACGCTCTACAAGGCGATCGGCGGCGGCTGGCGCGCGGTCGAAATCTCGAATGCAAGCAGCGAGCCGGCCGGCCACGCGATGCAATGAACACGCCAGTCCTGCGCGGCCGCGCAATCGGCGCCGGCCGATTGACTACCGTCATCGGTCGCCTAAACTTTTTTCACGCGCGTGTCGCCAGGTGCGTTGGCGGCGCGGCTTCACCAGGGTGGTTCGCAAGCGCGTCGCGTTTCCTGCGCCGCGTGCCCATTGGCAGGCGCATGTCGATCGTTGGCCGAATCATGGTTCCAGACGCCGCTCCGATTGCCGAGAAACAGGCCGCGCTCGATCGGCAGTTCGACATCGTGCTCAAGCCGGTTTCCCATCCGGAGCTGGGCGAGATCCGGATCGACAACGCGCTGTTCGCGGTCGGGCGGACGAACACGCCGTTCGCGTCCGCGCGGCCCGAGCTGGTGGCCGACCTGTCGCGCCGACACGCGCGCATCTTCTTCGAAGGCAGCGCGGCTTATGTCGCCGATCTCGGCAGCAAGAACGGGACGGCCGTCAACGGCGTCGACGTCGGCGACAAGCCGCACCTGCTGCGCGACGGCGACGAACTGCGCTTCGCCGGCACGCTGGCGTACCGCGTCGCGTTCATGCCGCGCGCGACGCATCAGCCGGCGCGGCCGGCCGTCGTCACGCTGTCGCCGGAGCGCGGCGATCTCGGCCTGCAACCGGTCATCATTACCGCCTTCCCGTTCCTCGTGAGCAAGACCGACGACACGTTCGCGTGCTACCGGAACGCGTATCCGCATCAGGTGAACTACCTGTCGCGGCGTCACGCGCATATCTACATGCAGGACGGCGACGTCTACGTCGAAGATCTCGGCAGCACGAACGGCACGTTCGTCGACGGCTGGCGGCTCGACGAGCATGCGGTGCCGCTCGGCGACGGCGCGCTGCTCGCGTTCGGCGGCGATCACTTCGTCTATCGCGTCGGCGTGCGGCGCGAGCCGGCACCGGACTCCACGGTGACGGCCGCGTCGCCCGGAACCGGCGCGAATGCGGCCGCCGCGGACGCCGACCGGACGACCTTCGTCGATACCGCGCATTCGTTCCTCGACATCTTCTGCACGGTTCCGGCCGTTCAGCAGGACGACGAAGTCAACCCGCACGCCGCGCATGGCGCCGCCGAAACCGTGCATGATGCGCGCCGCCGGCGCGGCAGGTTCGAAGTCTTCCTGTCGGAGTTGAGCGAGGCGTTCGGCGGCAGCGGGCACGTGAACCTGCGCCGGCTCGGCTGGTGGAGCGGCGGATTGCTCGCCGCGGTCGTCGTGCTGCTCGCGACGCTGTATTTCCAGGACGCGCCGCTGCGCGAGATGCGCGCGCTGCTGGCGCGCGGCGACACCGTGCACGCGGCGCAACTCGCCGACCGCCATCTCGCGAACCATCCGGACGACACGGCGTTCCTCGCGCTGGGCACCGAGGCGCTCGTCCGTTCGACGGTGCCGGACTGGATCGCCGCGATGAACGTGCGCGCATTCGAGCGCGCCCGCGCCGTCGTGCAGGACATGCGCACGCTGGCGCGCCACAACCCCGACGCACGGCCGCTCGTCGACGAAGTCGCGTGGATCGGCGAGCTGCAGGCGTTCGTTGCCGGGCGCGGCGGGCCGGACGCGCCGATCCGCATCTACCGCGACGAAGCGCCGATCAAGGCATTGACCGGCCGCTGGAACGACGACCCGGGCGCGCACCAGCGGCTGCTCGACCGGATTTCGTCATACGTTCCCGCGTTCGCCGTGCCGTATGCCGACGCGCTCAGCCAGGTGCGCAAGCTGCAAACCGACAACTCCGTCTACGTGGCCGCGCTCGAACGGTTGCAGCGCGCGATCGCGTCGGCGCTCGACGACGACCGGCTCGACGGTCTCCCGGCGCTGCTCGCCGATTACGAGCAGCGCTATCCGCGCCTCGGCGGCTTCGACGCGGTGCGCGCCGATCTGCAGCAGTACACGCAGTTCGAGAGCGACGCGCGGGCCGGGCGCGGGCCGGCCGTGCTGGATCGCCTCAGGCAGTTCCGCTTCGCGACGCCGCCGTTCGCCGCGCATGCCGCGACGCTGGAACGGCTCGCTTCCTCGGGAGGGCGCGGTGAAGCTCGACAGTCTCCTTAAGCGCGCGCGGCAGGCGGCGCCGCCGGAGCCGCCGCGCTCGCTCGGCGAGGCGCTGGAGGATCACAGCGCCGAAGGGATCGCGATCCTGACGGCGCGGCCGTGGCGGCTCACGCAGGCGACCATCCTCGCGATGGTCGGGCTCGTCGTGTGTGCGCTGCTGTGGTCGTTCGTCGGCCGCGCCGACGTGATCGTGACCGCGCAGGGCGCGCTCGCGCCGGAGTCGGAGGTGCGCCGCATCTACGCGCCCGTCGACGGCGAGCTGGTGGACATCTACATTGCCGAAGGCCAGCCGGTCGAGAAGAACGACGTGATCGGCCGGATCAACGCGCGCGGCGCGATCGAGGCGGCGACCAACGCGCTCGATGCGCGGCTCAAGCTCGACGACGCGGAGCGCGAATGGAAGCAGTTTCCGGACAAGAAGCAGCTGATGGAGCGCAAGGCCGACGCGCTGAAGCAGCAGATCGAGGTCGAGGAGCACCTGCACCAGAACCGCATTGCCGAAGGCACCAGCAAGCTCGCGCAATCGCAGCGCGCGCAGGTCGACGAAGCGCGCAGCAACATCGACAACGCGCGCCACGCGCTCGATCTCGCGAAGGACGAACAGGACAAGTACGCGCGCCTGTTCGCGCTGCCGGGCGGCGGCGGCGTGTCGCAGAGCCAGGTGGAGCAGAAGCGCAGCGCGTACCTGCAGGCCCAGGACAGCTACCGCGTCGCGCAGGCGCGGCTCACGCAGCTCGAGGCGCAGCAGAGCCACGAGTTCGCGCAGGCGAAGGCGCAACTCGAAGGCAGCGGCGAGACGCTGGCCGGGCTGCGCATCCAGTACGACGCGACGGTGCGCGACATCGCGAACACCGAGGAGAAGCTGCGCCTGCAGGTGCAGACGGCGCGCCTTGCCGCGGATGCCGCCGCGCGCATCCGCTTCGAGAACATCGACAAGGACAATTTCCTGCTCGTGCTGGCGCCCGTGTCCGGCGTGATCACCGATGTGACCACGACGCAGCCCGGCGACAAGATTCTCGCCAACACGCCGCTCGGCAGCATCGCGCCGTCCGATGCGCGGCCGGTGGTGAAGGTCGCGATCGCGGAGCAGGACCGCGCGTTCCTGCACGAAGGCTTGCCGGTGAAGCTCAAGTTCAACGCGTTTCCGTATCAGCGCTACGGCGTGATCGACGGCACGCTCGAATACATCTCGCCGGCGACGAAGCCGCAGGCGCAGACGAAGGAACCCGTCTACGAAGGCCGCGTGGCGCTTGCGCGCGACGCGTACCTGATCGCCGGCACGAAGTATCCGCTGCGCTACGGGATGACGGCCACGGCGGAAATCGTCGTACGCGAGCGGCGGCTGATCGGGTTCGCGCTGGACCCGTTCAGGCAGATCGCGGGCTGATGGACAAGGGAAGGGGAACGAGATGACGGCAATAGTGCGTATCGACGATGACGTGATCGGCACCGACGACTTCATCCGCGTGCTGAAGCTCACCGGGCAGTTCGAGGGCCTCGTCGAACAGCAGGTCCGCGACCGGCTGACGGTGATCGCGGCGAGGAAGATGGGCATGCAGGTGAGCCCGGAGGAAATCCAGGCGCGCGCCGACCAGTTCCGCCGCGTGCGCGGCCTGCACCGCGCCGCGGACATGAACCGCTATCTGGACGTGTTCGGCATCAGTCTCGACGAGTTCGAGCGGTTCATCACGGACACGCTGTACCAGGAGAAGACGTTCGACACGGTGTGCAGCGACGCGGCCGTCGAAGCGTACTTCAAGCTCAATTCGCCGAAGTTCGACAGCATCGAGGTCAGCCACATCGTGCTGGATTCGGAAGGCAAGGCGCGCGAGATGATGGCGACCCTGGAGGACGACCCGGACTGCTTCGGCGACATGGCGCGCGAGCATTCGATCGCCGACACGAGCGAGCGCGGCGGCGTGATCGGCAAGGTGCTGCGCGGCTCGCTGAAGACGGACATCGAGGCCAAGGTGTTCAACGCGCACGTGGGCGACCTGCTCGGGCCGTTCGCGGCGCCCGACGGCTCGTTCTTCGAGATCTTCTCGGTCACCGCGAAACACCCGGCCGCGCTCGACGCCGACGTCGCGTCGGAGGTGCGCCGCCTGCTGCGCGAGGAATGGCTCGCCGAGCGCGCGCAGGAACACATCATCGAGGCACGCTGAACACGGAGAACCGCACCGATGGACGCCCAAGCCCCCGCTCCGGCCAGCACCCCGTCGCTCGCGGCGTTTCTCGCGTCGGTGGAGCCGCTGTCGCTGTTCTCGCGCGACGAACTCGACCGCATGGCCGCGCATGCGCAGGTGCGCACCTACGCGTTCGGCGACACCGTCTGCAACCGCGGCGAACCGGCCGAGGGCCTGTATGTGCTGCGAAGCGGGGCCGTGCGCCTGATCGCCGACGAGCGCGGCAAGGAAACCAGCGTCGGCGTGCGCAAGGAAGGCGAGGTATTCGGCGAAATGGCGATGCTGCGCGACTGCTGGCACGAGGTGTCGGTGCGCGCGTCGAAGAAGACCGAGGTGCTGTGCATCCCGCGCAGCGCGATCGAGCCGATCCTGCGCGACAACCCCGCCGCGCAGGCATTCGTGACGAGCTATGTGGCGATCAGCTCGGCCGGCGGTTTCGTGACGCGGCTGTTCGACCTGCGCGGCAAGCTGACGCGCGCCGAGCTCGAGGAATACGTGTCGAGCGTCGGCGTGAAGCGCGTCGCGGCCGGCAAGGAGATCGTGCGGCAGGGGCCGGGCGGCGACCTGCGGCTGTACGTGGTGCGCCAGGGCGAGGTGAGCGTGTCGTGCCGCGAGGACGGCAACGACTATCCGCTCGCGACGCTCGGCGCAGGCGAGATCTTCGGCGAGCGCGCGTGCCTGCTGCGGCAGGAGCAGGCGGCGACCGTCACCGCCGTCACCGATACGCGCCTGCTCGTCATTCCGGAAAAGACCGTGCACTTCATGCTCGAGCGCAACCCGAAACTGCGCGAGGTGCTCGAGGAGCGCATCCGTTTCGTGGATCAGGAGCTGCAGCGGCAGAAGAAGCTCGCCGAGCGGCGCCGCCACCCGCTGCAGATCGACATCGGCGCCGACGCCGCGTTCGGCGAGCGCATGATCAAGCGTTTCGTGCTGGTCGAGCAGGCGGAGGAAATGGATTGCGGGGCGGCGTGCCTCGCGATGATCTGCCGCCACTACGGCATCGCGATGACGCTCGGCAAGCTGCGCGATCTCGCGAACGTGACGACGCAGGGCGCGACGCTCGACAGTCTCGCGCGCACCGGCGAGGCGGTCGGCTTCGCGACGCGCGGCGTGCAGTGCACGTACGAGGCGCTGCTCGGGTTCGACCTGCCGTTCATCGTGCACTGGGAGGGCTACCACTACGTCGTCGTGTACGGCGTGTCGAAGTCGTGGGTGCGGATCGCCGATCCGGCGCTCGGCTTCAGGAAGCTGAGCGTCGAGGCGTTCGAGCGCGGCTGGAGCGGCACCTGCCTGCTGTTCACCGCGAGCGCGACGGCCGCGCCGCCGGTCGAGTCACGTTCGCCGTGGGTGCGCTTCATCGGCTACCTGCGTCCTTACAGGAAGATTCTCGCGCACCTGTTCCTGGCGACGTTCGTGATCCAGGTGCTCGGCGTCATTCCGCCGCTGATCATCCAGAGCGTGCTGGACGGGGTGATCGTGCACCAGAACGTCAGCCTGCTGCACCTGCTGATTGCCGGGCTCGTCATTTCGCACGTGTTTACCCAGCTGATGACCACGATCCGCGCCCACCTGTCCAACTTCATGGTGCGCAGTCTCGATTTCGCGATGATGTCGCAGTTCTACAAGCACACGATGTCGCTGCCGTATTCGTTCTTCGCGCGCCGCAAGAGCGGCGACGTGTTCGCGCGCTTCCAGGAAAACCAGACGATCCGGGCGTTCCTGACGGAGTCCACCGTGACTACCGCGCTCAATCTCCTGATGATCTTCATCTACTTCACGATCATGTTTCTCTACAACGTGAAGATGACGCTGGTGCTGATCGCCTTCGTGATCCCGATCATGGCGCTCACGGCGCTCGCGACCCCGAAGCTGAAAGGCTATGCGCGCGAGGTGTTTGCCGCGTCCACCGATGCGAAGTCGCTGCTGATGGAGACGCTCGGCGGCGTCGAGACCGTGAAGGGCATGGGCATCGAGCGGTCGGTGCGGCTGAAGTGGGAGCGCAAGTACGCGAAGGCGCTCGACGTCCAGTACCGCGCGCAGGCATTCAATATCCTGGTGGCGCTCGGCGGCCAGCTGCTGAATGCGGCGACCACGATCGTGATCCTGTGGGTCGGCGCGAACCTCGTGCTCGCGCATGAACTCAGCATCGGGCAGCTGATCGCCTTCAATGCGTTCATGGGCAGCGTGCTGGCGCCGCTGATGGGGCTCGTCGGCATGTGGAGCCTGATGAACGACGCGGCGGTGGCGATGGAGCGGCTCGGCGACGTGCTCGACATCGAGCCCGAGCAGCCGCCGTCCGAACTGGCCTCGCGCGTGCTGCTGCCCGACCTGCAGGGCGACATCAGCTTCGACGGCGTGTATTTCCGCTATGGCGGCAACGAAACGCCTTACGTGCTGGAGAACATCAACTGCACGATCAAGCGCGGCGAGATGGTGGCGATCGTCGGGCGCAGCGGTTCGGGGAAAACCACGCTGGCGAAGCTGCTCGTCGGCTTCTATGCGCCGACGGACGGCAAGATCGTGGTGGACGGCTACGACATGAGCGCGATCGACAAGGCTTGCTACCGTGCGCAGATCGGCTACGTGATGCAGTCCAACCTGGTGTTTTCAGGATCGATCGCCGAGAACATCGCATGCGGCGACGCGAGCCCCGACTGGCGCCGCATGGAGGAGGTCGCGCGGATGGCCGACGCGCATGCCTTCATCAGCAAATTGCCGCTCGGCTACGAGCAGGTGGTGGGCGAGCGCGGCGTGGGCCTGTCCGGCGGCCAGATCCAGCGGCTTTGCATCGCGCGCGCGCTGTATCACGACCCGCGCCTGCTCGTGTTCGACGAGGCGACGTCGTCGCTCGACACGCAGTCGGAGAGCAACATCCTCGCGAACATGCACGAGATCCTGCAAGGGCGCACGGCGGTGATCATCGCGCACCGGCTCAGCACCATCATGCGCGCCGACAAGATCCTCGTCCTGTACGAAGGCGCGATCGTCGAACAGGGCTCGCACGACGAGCTGGTCGCCCTCAAGGGCATGTATTACCAGCTCGTGCAGAAACAACTGGGCGCAACATGAAACTCTTCGACCCGCACGGATTCGGCAACTCCGCGATCTCGTATGCCGGCCTGCTCGAGAAGATCGAGATCCTGCGCTCGATGCTGCGCTGGGCGCCCAGGCTCGAGCGCGCGGACATCGAGAAGCTGCTCAACCAGGCGAACGTGCTGCGCGACGAAGTGATGCAGATGTCGCGCAAGGAACGCTTCGTCGAGGCGGCCGTGGCCACGCCGCAGACGTCCGACGCGCCCGACGACGCGACGGAACCGGCCGCGCCTGCGGCGCACCGGCGCCGGCAGGCGCTGATCGAGCGCAGCTTCGTCTTCGAGGGGATCTTCGGCGACAACCCGAAGCTGCTCGCCGCGCTCGAAATCGCCGAAAAGGCCGCACCGACCGATCTGCCCGTGCTGATCGACGGCGAGAGCGGCACTGGCAAGGAGCTGATGGCGAAAGTCATCCACGCGAACGGGGCGCGCGCCGGCCGGCCGTACATCTCGGTGAACTGCGGCGCGATTCCCGACAACCTGCTCGAATCCGAGCTGTTCGGGCATCGGCGCGGCGCTTTCACCGGCGCGTCGAACGATCGCAAGGGCAAGTTCGAGAGCGCGCACACCGGCACGATCTTCCTCGACGAAATCGGCGAGTTGCCGCTGTCGGGGCAGGTCAAGCTGCTGCGCGTGCTGGAATCGCACGAGATCCAGCGGGTCGGCTCGGACGAGCCGATTTCCGTCGATACGCGCATCGTCGCCGCCACCAACAAGAACCTGCGGCAATTGAGCGAACAGGGGCTGTTTCGCGAGGACCTGTTCTACCGCCTGAGCGTCATTCACCTGACGTTGCCGGCGCTGCGCGAGCGTCGCGACGAAATTCCGCTGCTGCTCGCCTACTTCGGCGACGAGGCGGCGGGGGCGCTCAAGCGCAGGCCCGTCAGGACGACGCCGAAGCTGCGCGACTTCCTGCTGACGTACGCGTATCCGGGCAACATCCGCGAACTGCGCAATCTCGTCTACCGTCTGTCGTGCCTGGCCGGCGAGGTCGCGGACATCGAGCACCTGCCCGAGGACATCCGTCCGAAAGCCGCGTCGGCGGTGATTCGTGCGACGGAAGACGGTACGCCGGGCAGGCCGCTGTCGCTCAGCGACGCGAAGCGCGCCGCGAGCGACGAGGCGGAGCGCGCGTTTCTCGAACGCGGGCTGCAGGAGACCGGCGGCACCGTGGCCGAACTGGCGCGCCGTTGCGAGATGAACCGGTCGCACCTGCAGATGCTGCTCAAGAAGCACGGCATCCGTTCGAAAGCGTTTCGTCATCCGGACGGCACGACGCCCGACAAGGACGCGTGAACGCAACGCGCGCCCGCTTGCCGGTTCAGCGTCGCACGGCAGGATTGGCGAGCGTGTGGTCCGACGCATCGGGATCGTCGGCGCGGATCACGACGGCGGTGACGTTGTCGCGTCCGCCCTCGCGCAACGCGAGATCGACGAGCGCGTCCGTGGCGCGCGCGCAGTCGCCGCACGCGAGCGCGGCCGAGATGTCGGCTTCGTCCATCTCGTTGCTCAGGCCGTCGCTGCACAGCAGGAACATGTCGCCGTCGCGCACGTCGATGCGTCGCTCGTCGAGATGCAGCCGCTCGGCGGCGCCGACGGCGCGCGTGATCAGGTGCTGTGAAGGATGATGGCGCGCCTGCTGCGCGCTCAGGTGGCCCTGCGCCTGCAGTTCCGCGACGTGGCTGTGATCGAGCGTGAGCTGCGTCAGGTGCGCGTCGCGGTACAGGTAGATCCGGCTGTCGCCGGCCCAGAGCCAGCCGCATTGACGGCCGCTCGCGAGCAGCACCGCCACCGTGCTGCCGATCATGCGTACGCCGCGCTGGGCCGCCGATTCGCGCAAGCGAGCGTTGACGGTATCGAGCGCGGCGCGCGCGGCGTCGATGAAGTCCGCCAGCGTGACCGGGGCGGCCAGCTGTTCCAGCGCACGCACGATGGTCCGGCTCGCGAGGTCGCCGGCCGAATGGCCGCCCATGCCGTCCGCAACGGCCCACAGGCCACGCTGCGGCAACGCGAGGCAGTCGTCTTCGTTGATCTCGCGAACCCGGCCAACGTCAGTGCGTGAAGCCGAAGTCCATTGCAGTTCTGCGCTCACGGCGCGCCATTCCTTTCATTAGCGTGAACAGCCACTAGGCGAGCCGGTTCCTGCCGTCCGCGCCGACGCCGACCACGATGTTCGCGCCGGCCGCCGAGTTCGTGACGTCGATGTTCTGGATCTGGTTGAGAACCTGGTTCGCGTAGAACGTGTTGTACGTCTGATAGAGATTGACGACGGGCCCGAACGCCGGAGCCGGCGGCGCGTAGGGCTGGATCCAGCCGAATACCCACGGCGCGCCGGCGCCGCGGATGAACGACATCGTCTTGCGGTCGATGTCGCGCTGCATGTGAAGGTCGGTAATCGCGAGCGAGGTCATGATGCGTCTCCGAATGGGGGCTGGCCGACGGACCGGTACCCGATACGTGCAAACCTCGTGCCATGCATGACGCAACCCGCATGCGCTGCCCGGGCGCGTGCGTCGATCCGGCGAGCGCCGCACGCGGCAAGGCACCGCGTGATCGACACGCGCTGCTTGCATGCTAGTGCGTCGCGGCCCGGTCCTGCAATGGTCGTGCGCAGGCCAACAGTTGCGCGCGCCGACGTCGCCGCGAAACCGACACCTGCGCCGGCGGACGCGGACGGCTGTCCGGCGCGCCAACTGGTGCGGTCGCACCAACGAAATCCCCGTCGAATGGTTGGCCGCGCGACGACAGCGCGGCGCCCGGCGCGCCGCGCGTTTCCCGTCACGCCTGGCGCGACGGGCTCCGGATGACTGGCACGCCTGATGCAGGTTAGTTGGCAACCGGCTAACCCTTCGGCAACACGGGCGGCCGCCAACCCGCAGATGGAGCCAGTCATGGAACGCGACCTTCAACCAGTGAACAGCGCAGTGTCCCGCACGGCCGCTGGTGCTGCTCAAGGGATCGTGCACGCGGCACTGCCGATCGGCGCGCACCTGGTTTCCGATCGCGCCGGCTACAGCCATCACGGCATCCATGTCGGCGGCGGGCGCGTCGTCCACTACGCGGGGCTTTGCGCGTCGCTGCATCGCGGCCCGATCGAGGAAGTCACGCTCGAACGTTTCGCCGCCGGTCACGCGGTGCGCATCGTGCCGCATCCGCACGCGGCCTACGCGGGGCATGCCGCGGTGCTGCGCGCGCGCTCCCGCCTTGGCGAAAACCACTACCGCCTGCTGACGAATAACTGCGAGCACTTCTGCACGTGGTGCGTGGAAGGCACGGGCCACAGCGAGCAGGTTCGCACGTGCGTCATGCATCCGCGCACGGCGCTTCGATTCGCGCTGTCCTTCTGCCGCGCGGTGATCGTGGCGCGGCGGGCAGGCGGACGGTGTGCGGCGGCCGCGATTGCAGCCGCATGAGTGACGTCCCGACGCGTTCGACATCGCCACCAGGGGGGTGAAATGAACGGAACCGGATCATCCCTGCGCATGCAGGTCGACAAGTGGCTCGCGCCGAGCGCGTTCGTGCCGGCACGCGTCGTGCGTTTCAGCCGCATGGCTGCGCAACGGCGTCGCTATGTCTGCGTCGAGGCCGCGCATCCGGCCGGCACGATCGCGATCTTCTTCTTTCGTCACGACGACGGCTCATGGTGCGTGTTCCCGCCGGCCGACCGGCGGCTCGCGATGACGATGTGAGCGGCCCGACCGTGCGCGCCGAGCCCAGGGGGTTGTCGATCAACGCAACAGCGTCGGACGCGCGCGGGATGGTACTGCGTCGGCCGCCGGCGCACGCGTCGAGGCAGCGTCTTGTGCGTCGGTGTGAAGAAACGGGAAAGTCCGCGGCGCGAGCATCGTCTGATGCGCGCGGACCATCGCGCCGCCCGTGATGGCGGCCATCGCCTGCCGGTCGAGGTCGACGCTTTCGGGAAGATCGTTGATGACGAGTACGCCCATGGTTGGCTCCGCGAAATCGGATGGGGGGAAGGGCAGCCGCGCGGCATCATGCGATGTGCCGGCGTGCCGGGTTTCTGTCCAGTATAGGTTTCGCCGCACAGGAGCGCGCACTCTGCCCTAGGGTCTGTTTACATACGGAACGCGCATGCGTTGCCACGAGAACGGCCGCTCGCGAGGCGCGCGACGCCGCGAATACTGACGTATTCGCAAGGAGCGCAACGCGGCGAGCGGCCGTTCTCGTGGCAACCCCTAATTAAAAAATTCATTCCAGGGGAATGCCCGAAATCGCCCGCATGGCGGCGTCGCGCGTCGCTTGTTTGGCTCGGCCAAACGGCGCTCCTTCCTCCTTGCCCTGCGGGCGATTTCGGGCATTCGCATGTACGTTCCGTATGTAAACAGACCCTAGTCCCGGCACTGATTGCACAGGGCATTGGCGCAGACTAGTATGATTTGTTAGACATCCTGTCGGAAGGCCGGCGGCCGGTGCGGCGCGCAGCCGAATTCGTCTGACGATGGCGTGGTGGCGCCGCGAGGCGCCGAAGCGGGTCGGCAAGCTGAAGCTGAGTAGACGGCATACGAATGATGAGCTTTACGCAGCTGATTCAAACCTTCCAGAGCGGGGCGCTGTCGCGGGACGCGTTCTTCTCGGAGATCGACCGGGTGCTGGCGACCGACCAGGTCGATTGCGCGCAGCTGCGCGAAGTGCTCGACCAGACGCAAACCACGCAGCCGCTGTCGGACGAGATCTACGCGGAAGTGCTGACGCGCATCGAACGGTGTCGCGACAAGACGGCATCCGCCGGCGACGCAACCCGGGTCCAGGAGAGCCCGCTTCACGCGGAGGTTCGTCCGGGTACCCCGCCCGGGCCGTCGAGCGGCGCAACGTTCGTCGACGGCGAGCGCGTGAAAGGCATCGGCGATACGCTGAACGGGCGCTTCGTGCTGGAGGAGTGCCTCGGTGTCGGCGGGATGGGCACCGTGTACAAGGCGCTCGACCTCCGCAAGCTGGAGGCGTCGGATCGCAAGCCGCACATCGCGATCAAGGTGCTCAACGTGCAGTTTCGCGGCCAGCCGACGTCGCTGATCGCGCTTCAGCGTGAAGCCCGCAAGGCGCAGACGCTCGCCCATCGCAACATCGTCACCGTCTACGACTTCGATCGGGACGGCCCGCTCGTCTACCTCACGATGGAGTATCTGTCGGGCAAGCCGCTCAGCAAGGTGCTGCGTGCGCCGGGCTTTGCGGGCATGCCGCTCGATGCCGCATTGCCGATCATCGCCGGGATGGGGCAGGCGCTGGCGTATGCGCACGAACGCGGCTTCGTCCATTGCGATTTCAAGCCCGCCAATGTGTTCCTCACCGACCGGGGCGAAGTGAAGGTGATCGACTTCGGGATTGCCCGCGCGTTCCAGCGGCGCGACGAGGACCCCGACGTGACCGTGTTCGACCCGGCGAGCCTCGGCGGCATCACGCCGGCCTATGCGAGCCCGGAGATGTTCGAGCATCTCGAACCGGACCCGCGCGACGACGTCTACGCGCTCGCGTGCGTCACCTACGAATTGCTGACCGGACGCCATCCGTTCGATCGGCTGTCGGCCACCCAGGCGCGTCATGACCACTTGCGGCCCGCGCGCCCGCCCGGCCTCGATCGCACGCAATGGCGAACCTTGAGCGCCGCGTTGTCGTTCGACCGTGCGACGCGCACGCCCGGCGTCACCCCGTTCCTGGAGGGCATGGGCGTGTTCAAGCGCCGTACGCCGGCATCGGGCGCGCGCGTCGGGGTGGCCGTGGGCGCTTGCGCGCTGGCGGCGATCGCCGCGCTCTGGTACGGCTACCACGCGCTTTCGCGCAGCGGCGAAAGGCATGCCGCAGCGGACACGCTCGCGCAGGCGCCTGCAAACGGAGGGAATGCCGCGAAGACGGGCGCCGGAGCCGGCAGCGCGCCCGCGGCCGCCGTCCCTGCCGCTGCCAGCGCGCCGTCGCCGCCGCCGGCGATTTCGCTGGCGTCCGTGATGGCTGTGCTGGCGCGCATCCCGTGTTCGGCGCTGGATGCCTCCGTGCAGGATCACGTGCTGCAGGTGCGGGGGTATGTGGAATCCGGTGTCGGTGTCGCGCGGGTGCGCACTGCGCTCGGCGGCATGCCGGGCGGGCAGGCGGCGAATCTCGACGTGCGTCCGATCGATGCCCACAATTGCGAGGTCGTGACCGCGCTCGCGCCGTACTGGCGATCGAATCGGGCGTCGCCGCACACCGCGTCGATCCGCACGCGCGCGCCCGATGCGCGTCTCACGGAAGGCAACCCGCTGGTCATCGACATCACGACACCCGGTTACGACTCGTACGTGAACGTCGACTATTACGTGCTGAACGGGAGCGTCGTGCATCTCGTGCCGAGCAGCCACGCACGCGATAACCAGGCGCCGCCGAATTACTCCGCCACGATCGGCAGCATGGGCGACTGGGTGATCGGCAAGCCTTTCGGGACCGAGCTGATCGTGCTCCTCGTCACGCCGGCGCCGTTGTTCGACGGGATGCGCCCGCCCTCCGAGCCGCGCGCCGCCTATCTCGCGGCAATCGATCGACAGTTGAAGCAGTTCGAGGCTAAATACGGCGCGGGGCGCATCGCCGCCGATTTCGTCCAGATCACGACGCACGCGAGCGGCAACTGATCGGGCGGATTCATCCGTATATCAACGGCCTACCGACTCCGCCGCCTTGTGAATGGCCTTGCGGATGCGGGGAAACGTGCCGCACCGGCATGCGATGTTCTTCATCGCCTCGTCGATCTGGCGGTCGTCGGGGCGCGGGCAGCGCATGAGCAGGGCCGTGGCGGCGACCAGCTGGGCGCTCTGGCAATAACCGCATTGCACGACGTCGACGGCGAGCCACGCGTCCTTCAGCGCCCGCGCTTCAGCGCTGTCGAGTCCTTCGACGGTCGTGATGCGCGCGCCGTTCAGCGTGCCGACCGGGATCTGGCAGGCCGGCACGGCCTGATCGTTCAGCAGCACCGTGCAGGCGCCGCAGATCCCGACGCCGCAGCCGAACTTCGTGCCGGTCAGCTTCCGTTCGCACCGAATCACCCAGAGCAGCGGGGTGTCGGGTTCGGAATCGACGTGAGCGGTCTCCCCGTTGATACGGACTGACACCATCGGTCGTCTCCTGGCTGGGGCGGGGGTGGTTTGACGAGCGGCAGCGTGCGATGGCGCACGCCCGTGAGCGCATACAGCGCATTCGCCACGGCCGCTGCAATCGGCGGCGTGCCCGCTTCGCCGACGCCGTGCGGTTCGGTCCCGCCTGTCATGACTTGCGTGACGATCTCGGGACACGTTTCCATGTTGACCAGCGGGTAGCTGTCGAAATAATGCTGCGCGACCTGTCCGTTCTCGATCGTGATCGCCTGCTCGAGCGCGGCCGACAACCCGAAGATGATCCCGCTTTCCATCTGCTGCTCGACGAGGTTCGGATTCACGGCCAGCCCGCAGTCGATCACGCAGAACACGCGCGTCACGCGAAAGCCGTCACCTTCCTGCCGCACTTCGGCGACTTGCGCGACCACGCTGCCGAACGCTTCGTGCATCGCAATGCCGCGCGCGCGCCGCGCGCCGGTCTCGTCGCGCCATGCCGGCGGCGAACGCCAGCCGGACAGCGCGACGAGCGCCCGCAGCACGGCCGCATGGCGCTGGTGCGCCGACTGCTTCAGCATGTCGAGGCGAAACCGGATCGGGTCTTTCCGTGCGAGCACGGCCATCTCGTCGATGAAGCTCTCGACGAAGAACGCCTGATGCGCGTGCCCGACGGAGCGCCAGTAGCCGACCGGAACCGGGAGCGCCACCGTATTGTGCTGGACGTGAACGTTGTCGCATTCATAGGGCTGGTCGAACGCGCCTTCCGCCGTGGTGGCGTCGGGCAGCAGCTTCGCCGCGATGCCCGGCATGCCGAAGGTGCGGGGCATCGCCTGCGCGCTGACCGACTGGCTCGCCGATATGCCCTTCCATGCGACCAGCCGGCCGCTCGCATCGATTGCACCGCTGTATCTCGCCACGCAGGCCGGGCGGTAGAAGTCGTGCGTCATGTCCTGCGGGCGCGACCAGATCGTCTGCACGGGCCGCCCCTTCGCATGGCGTGCGATGGCGGCGGCCTGCGCGATGAAGTCGACTTCGAGCCGGCGGCCGAATGCCCCGCCGATCAATTGCTGATTCACGACCACCTTGTCTTCTTCGAGACCCAGCAGCGCCGCGACCGCCTTGCGCGCCAGCATCGGAATCTGCGTGCCGACCCAGATCGTCGCCGCGTCGTCGTCGACCCGCACCGTGCAATTCATGGGTTCCAGCGGCCCGTGAGCCAGATAGGGTGCTTCGTACTGCGCGACGAACGGCTTCGCGCGGCTCAGCACGGCATCGGCGTCGCCGGCGGCGTAGAACACGTAGCGGCCCGCGTCGCCGTCGAGGGCGCGCGTCAACGCCGCGCGGACATCCGCGGAATTCACGCCGGCGGCCGGCCCGTGGTCCCAGGTGACCGACAACTGGCACAACGTCCGCATCGCGATGAACGGATTGTCCGCAATGACGGCAACGCCTCCCGTTCCGCCGTGGTATGGGTCGACCCTGAAGATGCCCGTCACGCCTTTCAGGCTGGCGACCCTGTGCTGGTCGAAATCCAGCGCCCTTCCGCCGAGTGTCGGACACATCGTGACGCTCGCATACAGGAGCGGGTCCGGAAGCGCATCGATGCCGAAACGCGCACTGCCGTCGAGCTTCGTGCGCGCCTCGATGCGGCCCAGCCGTTTGCCGACGAGCGTGAACGTCTTCGGGTTCTTGAGATCGACGTGCGTCGGGCGCGGCGCGTCGCGCGCGAGCTGGACGAGTTCGCCATACGTCGCCGAGCGTCCCGATCGATGCAGCACCCGGCCGGCGTTCGTCTCGCATTCCGCGACGGGCACGCCCCAAAGCTTCGCCGCGGCGCCGCGCAGCATGACGCGGGCCGTGGCGCCCGCCTCGCGCATGGGCCCCCACAGATCGATCATGCTCGTCGAGCCTCCCGTCGCCATCGAACCCGCATAGCGTGCAGCGCGGTGCGCCAGCGCCTCCATGCCGCGAGCGAGCAGGCTGTCGTCATCGGGGCGAAACGGCAGGCCCTCGGCGAGCGTTTCACGGTCCTTGTAGATCGTGTCGAGCGGGGACATGACGATGCGGACCCGGGACCAGTCCGCATCGAGCTCTTCCGCCAGCAGCATGGCCGCGCCCGTATGGACGCCCTGGCCCATTTCGGCTTTGCTCATGACGATCGTCACGTCGTTAGCGGAACTGATCATCACCCAGCCGTTCAACGGCACGTCGACGCGCGACATCGCCAGCTGTGCAGGTGTCGCGAGCCGGTCGTCGGGACGCCGCCATGCCCAGCCGATCGCCAGCACGCCCGCCGCGCCCGCACTGCCCAACAGGAAGGTTCTGCGCTTCAACATGATGTGGCCTGTCGACATGTGGCGATCGAGTCCTTGCAGCCGCAGTCACCTATATTAGTCACTGGCATCGGCGACTGAGAACCTGAATGTGGTTTGACCATGCAAGAAAGCCCGCCAACGGAGAACGGCTTGGCGGGCTTCAACGCCGCGAGGACAAACTCGCGGCGGTCTGGAGCGCTTCGGTACAACGCGATCGAATACGGCTGCCACGGCGACGAAGCAGGGTGGAACTTACAGGCCCAGCTTCCCGATGACCTTGCCGCCGAGGTTGTCGATCGTGTTGGTCACGCTGGTGAGATCCAGGTGCGTCGATGCATCGACCTGCGTCACCGGGGCGGTAATGGTACTGGGGCTCGCGAACGAGAATCCGCCGCCAGTTTCGATGGCGTTGACGCCGAAGTTCTGGAACACGCTGCCACCGCTGACGGAAGCCATTTCCTTGCGGCTGAGTTCGTGGGCACGGGACAGGTCGTTGATCATCAGTGCGGACATGATAAATCTCCTTGAGTTTGCTGCGGTTTGGGAAAGAGCACTTTTCGTCGCGCTCGCAGCAACAAACGCATGGGGCGTGCCAGGGCCGGCTCATGTGCGCACGGGCGTCGCGCAACCTCATGAAAACAAACAACATTTAATCTTGTCGCCGCCATTTCACATGGCCCGCCGGGCAGGATTGAAGAATCACGATGTCTGGTTTTCCCAAACCATTTCCCCGGCGGCTGTTTCCTCTCACCCAACAGGAAAAGGGCGTGGTGCCGGCGGCACGGTTCCTATAATTGACGATACAGCGCCCGCCGGGTGCAGCAGGCACCTGTTCAGTCCGGGACCGACGGCGCTGCTTCATTCAACCTTTGCGCGAGGCAGATCATGCAACGCAGCGACATGGTCTTGAAGCAGGTGATGGCGGCCTTTGAACACGAATCTCACCTGAAGCTACACCATCATCCCATTCACATGAGTTTTGACGGCCACGCGTTGACCGTGTCGGGCGAGGTGCCGGATATCGCATCGAAGAAGCGCCTGCTCGCGCTGACCCAGACGTATGGCGGCGGGATGCCGCTGGTCGATCAGCTCCGCGTGGCGGCCAATCCGCCGATCGGTGACGGCGAGCTGCGCACGCGCATCTGCGAGCGGCTCGCGCAGGCGGTCGATTTCCGCAACTGCGTGATTTGCGCACGCGTCAAAGGGCAGCTCGAGGTGCTGCGCGGCACCATGGATCAGGCCGGCAACGAGGGCAGCGGCGCGATCGAGGTGACGGTCGAGAATGGCGTCGTGAGGCTGACGGGGCAGGTGATCAGCCTGTCGCACCGGCGCCTCGCAGGCGTGATCGCGTGGTGGACAGGCGGCTGCCGCGATGTGGAGAACCTGCTGGAACTGGTGCCCGCAGAAGCCGACGGCGACGAGGAGATTTCCGAAGTGATGCATCTCGTGCTGGAGACGGACCCCCGAGTGCGGGCCGACCAGATCACCGTCAGCGTGAAGAATCATCAGATCACGCTGGCGGGCTGGGTCCCGACCGATGCGGAACGGCTGATGGCCGAACAGGACGCTTGGTGCCTCGATGCGATCGCGGGTGTCGTGAATCGCATCGAAGTGAGGGCGTGATGCCGCGGCGTCGGGGTGGGCAGGAGGCGGCGCCGGCACGCGTCATTCGCGTTTGAAATAGGCCACGTCCTTGTCGCGGCCCAGCGCGGCCGCAATGGCCAGCGGGTTCAGGCGGCGCACCACGTCGGGCTCGCCCGGAACGGTGGCCTTCGCGCCGATTGTCGAAAGATCCACGGATGCGTTGAAGCTGACGAAGCGGAAGCCGTAATCCGGGTCGTTCGCGATCAGCGCTTCGACTTTCTTCAGGATGTCCGGCGGGATCTGCGCGTCCTCGAGCACGACTTCGGCGCGGGACGGGCTGGTGTGTTCGCGTTCGGCACGCGCGAAGAACAGATCGACGTCGCCGTGCATTAGCGCGGATTCCTTGGTCAGGCCGGCCTTGAGCATCGCGTCCGCGCCAGTCTTGCACTGGTCGAGAAAGCGCTGAAGGATGTCCTTGGGCGGCCTGGCATTGGCGGCCTGCCAGTCGTCGACCGATCTGGCCAGCATGTTCAGCCAGTCGGTTTCACGCTCGACACCGAAGAGCGGATAGAGCCGCGTGCTGTATCGCGGGCAGACGACGGACGCCGGCACGAAACGCACGTCGTAGTTCGATTGTCCCCAGGCCAGTTCGTCCTGGCTGTAGCGGGGCTCCTTGATCGAATCGACGAGGGACCGTTTGATCCAGGTCGTGGTGGTGTCGTGCGTGTCGTCGAATTGCCGGCTGTCGAGCGTGAAGGTGGGGCTCAGGATCAGCGCGAGCAGAAAGCACGCGATCCAGGCCAGCGCTTGCACGGGCACGGGCGGTCTGGGGCGGTCCTGCACGATGCGCTGGGTGGTGACGTACCAGATGGGCAGGGTGGCGAAGAACACGCAGCCGCCCAGACAGGCCATCGCGAGAATGTGGTTGAATGCGCCGACGATCAGCATCGCCAGGCCGATCCATCCGGGCCAGCGCAGCAGCGTGCGCCGCGACGCGGCGCGCCAGTTGAGGAGGTCCTGGACGGGAGTGGGGGAGTCTGTCGTCATGCGTGTTCTTGTCGTGATTGTCTATCGGGCCGGCCTGCTCGGTTTCCGGCGCGACGCGCGTCATCGTCGGATGAAGACGGACGATACGTCGCGCCGAGCGGAAACAGCGGCATTCTATCTCGACCACGAAACCCACGCCGCCCGCACTCGAGACGACCGTTGCGGGTTTGACCAAGCGGGCCTCACGGGTTGACCCGCCGCCAGCTCACCCCGCGACTGTCGATCGGACGTCATTCATGGCCGTATCCGAGAAAATGCGGCCGCTATCCAGGCGAATGACGCGATCGGCCAGTTTGAAATACTGATCGTCGTGGGTAATGATGATCACGCATTTCCCACGGGATTTCAGATCGGGAACCAGCACCTCATAGAAGAATCGCTTGAACACCGGGTCTTGATCGGCCGCCCATTCGTCCAGGATATAGATCGGACGATCCTCGATGTACGCGCAAAGCAGCGCCAGTCTTTTGCGCTGCCCCGTCGACAAGGCCTTGGTCGTCGAGTAGGTCTTGCCGTGAATCTCGATCTTGTCGGCCAGCTTCAGGGTTTCAAGATACTTTTGGGCAAGTTCGATGCGCGTATTTTTCTGGTCCGGACCGATGATGCGATTGAACAGATGGAAATCGGTAAACACGGCGGAAAACAGATTCCGGTACCGTTCCCTCGAATCGTCGTCGATCACTTTCCCGTCAAGGGCGATATGGCCTTCGGTCGGCGCGTAGAGGCCGCTGAGTATCTTGGCCAACGTGCTCTTGCCGCTGCCGTTGCCGCCGATCACATAGACGAGCTCCCCCGCATGAATCGTCATGTTGATGGGGCCAAGCACGAAGTCGGACGACGACTCATGGTCGTGGTAATTCATCTTCACGTCCTTCAACTCGATGCGTCGCCACGACTCCGTCGGTGAGGATTCCGTTGCGCCCGGATGGCGAAGTTTTCCGGGCGAGTCTTGCGTGTCATCGATCAGGAAACCGAATTCCGCCAGCCGGGCGAGCGCGGTCTTGCCTTCGGCCATGATCGGCAGAATATTGATCAGCATGGTCAAGGGCCCCATCATGTAAAGCACGGCCAGAATGCTCGCCGTGAGTACGGAGGGGTCGACGACGCCGAGCGAAGGGACGCCGAACAGCAAAGATCCGAGCAGGACCGCCACGGTGATCTGACCGATGCTGTCGCCGCTCATGAACCAGAAGCGTTCGATGTAGTTGTACCCCGCGACGCGCCGCGACGACAGTTCGATCGCCGCCTTGGTAAACCAGCGTTGTCTGGCCCGGTTGAGCTTGAGTTCCTTGATGCCGAACACGAGGCTATGCGTGTACTCATTGAACTGGACGAACTCGTCACGCACTCTTTCAGTGAAATCGACGGCCCTCCGGTAGAAAGACAGATAGAGCACCAGGCCGGCGATCGTCAGGATCATCGTCGAAGCAAAAACGACCCACGAGAGATAGGCCAGATAGACGATGCTGCATATCAGGACGACGGATTGAACGATGATCGTCGGGATGGTGAGCAGTGTCTGGCTCAGCTGCGGAATGTCTTGCGTCAGCATGGTCAGGACATTGGGCGCGCCGCGTCTGTCGATTTCCTCCAGTGGGGTCGCGAGGATCCTCTTGCACAGGTTGACGCGCAGTCTCGTCATCACTTTCATGCAGACGTAGGACGGCATCACGGCGGCCGCGCTCCTGCAGAACACCGCAATGCCGTTCACCGCGATGAAGATCAGCAACAGCGTCTGTCGATCGTTCTGGTCATGAAGCACCCTGCTGATCAAACCGACGCCCACGATCGACGCGATGCCGCTGATGAGGCCGGTCAGGACCGTGCCTAAAGTCAGCCAGGGATGACTGCGCCACATCAGGGTGACGGCCGAATGCCACGGCGGCGATTGGTTTTGAGCGAAGTCCATTTGTCGCTATTCGGAGATACTGCCGATTTGATGTCGTATCGCATTCAGATAGATGCCGGTGTCGACGCCGATCGATACGTCGAGCCGTCCCGCGCTGAATACGATTTCCGGGGTGGGGAGCAGGTCGCGATCGACCACCACCTGAAGACGGTCGTCGAAAGAGATGGGCGGCACGGCGCCCATCATGCACCGGGTCAATTGCGACGCCACATGGCTCGGCGCCAGCTTGGCCTTGACCCCTCTGAAGCAGTCGGCCACCTTTTTCAAGGCCACTCTCCTGTGTCCGGATACGACCGCCAGCGCATAGGAAAGCTCGCCGTTGTCGTGCTTGACTTCCACCACCATGCATTTCGCGGCCTGTTCGACGCTGTGTCCACGCAGCAGGCTGGCGGCAACGGTTTGCCCTTCCGGGGGATGCACCATGACCCGGTGATTGATTTTTTCGGCGATCAGAAAATCCATGATCCGCCTGAAGGAAAATCCCGGATCTTCTCCGGGCACCCAGGGAACGATTGCTGTTTCGTTGGCTTGAGACATGATTTCTCTCCGCGATCATGCATGCTGCCGATGTCGAGCCGGGCTTGCTCAGTTGATCAGGTGGCTGAGCTCGATGTTCTTGGCCGCCGATCTCAACCTGAACGAGGTTTCGGGCTTGCCCAGGCACGCGATGCTTTCCACGATCTCCAGCGGCGAATCGGAAAACAGGATGCAGCACTTCAGCAGGCGCTGCGCATGGTCCCAGCGGAGATTCAACGCGTCGGCCACGCTGCGCAGCGATGCGTCGACCGACGCGACGGTCCAGCTGTCTTTCTGTGCCAGCCGCGCTTCGGCCAGTCGAAGAAATTGCAGGAGGGTGCGAGGATTGCTTTCTATGCTGCACAAAAGAACGTAATCGATCCGCAATTTCTTCGTGATCAACGGGAAAATCAGGTCCATCACGCCGGCGGGCGATTCGCATTTTCCATATGCCAGCGAGATTGCCTCGCCGAGCTTGCCATCCTGGTGGAGCGAATCGAGCACGGACTGTACGAACTCCGCTTCGAGGTCAACGGTGGTGATTTGCATGATCTTCAATGGCCTGTCGAGAGATTGATCGCGGTGAGCACCGGCCGCAGGCGTTACCAGCCGTCCGGAATCGGGAACGAATAGGTCAGCGGCTTTTCCGGCATGACTTCTTCCATGATGTCGGAGTAGCCGGACTCCTGTCCGACCAGATTCGGTTCGAAGCAGTAGCAATTGAACGTCTGCTGCAGCACGAGGTTGTTGCGGTCGATGATCGCCGGCGGGTTCTCGTTGATCTCGATGAATGCGTCGTAAAGCGAGTCCCTGACGACGTACGCGTGCGCGGTGAGCGTCTCCACCGTCTTGACGATGTTGGGCGCGACGGGAATCGGCTGGGTGAAGTGATAGGCGCCCAGGAACAGCATGTGCCAGTCGTCCGGCACTTGCGCGATGAATTCAGGAAAGCGCGCGGTGAAGTCGGCGTCGAAGAACGCGTCGTCCTCGAAGATCAGGACTTCGCTCGCGCCGGCGGCCTTGGCCTGCTTCACGGCGGCGAGATGGCTCATGGTGCAGCCGTAGTCCTGCGGGCGCATATGGCTCAAGTGCTCCGGCACGGCCACCTGCTTCGCATCGACGGCGGACAGGCGCTCCACCGTGAGGATGTTCTGCTCGGCGAATTTTCTTTGCATGGCTTCCCAGCGATCGGGACGCCGGTCCAGGTTGATGCAGACCTTGCGCGCGAACGTGTTGTCGATTGTCGGTGTTGCTTTCATGAGCGGCTTTTCTCCAGAAACTGATTGACATGGGTCGCGAGGACGCCGGCGTGCGGATCGAGCAGCATGGTCAGGTGGTCGCCGGGTACGTCCATCACGTCGACGGGGAGCGCCGAGAAGCGGGACCATCCCCAGGTCGGGTCCAGGCGGAGCTGCGCGACCTCGGGTGACGGATCGTAGTCGCCGGGGTCCCGCTCGGTGCTGCGGAACAACGCGATCGGCACGGGAAGCGGGGCGGCTTCCGGCGCGTAGCGCGATTTGAAGTTGGCCTGGTAGACGCGCAGATACGCGCGCAGGCGGTCGGAGCCGGCATCCGCGAACCAGCTGCCGCGGTCGCCGATGCGCTCGAGGATCAGGCCGGCCTGGCCGTCGGGGTCGAGATCGACGAGGTCTGCCCGCGTTACCTGAAGGTCGGTCCCGAGGAAGGTGCCGATTTCGTGGGCGATCGCGACCAGCCACTCGGTGTCGTCCCAGTCTTGCCAGTAGGTCTCGGCCGAGCTGTCGACCGGCGCGGATGCGTCGAAGATCGCCAGCAGTTTCACCGCGGCGCCCTTGGCGACGAGCTGCCGGCTCATTTCGAGCGCCACCTTCGCACCGAACGAGTGGCCCGCCAGGTAGTAGGGGCCCGCGCCCACCAGCGGCCAGATGCGTTCGATATGGCGGGCCGCGATGTCTTCCACGCGGGTGAGCGGCAGGCACGCGCCGTCGAGGCCGAGCGCTTCCAGCCCGTGAATCGCGTGGGTCTCGGCCAGGTGGTTCGCGAGCGGGTGGAAGTAGACCACGTTGCCGCCGGCGCCCGGAAGGAGGAAGAGCGGCGCGGCGGGACCGCCGTCCCGGATCGGCACGAGTCCGCCGGCGGGGGCGGACGACTCTTTGCTGGCGAGCGCCGCCGCGAGTTTTTCGATCGTCGGATTCTCGAAGAGGCAGGATATCGGCAGCCGGCGATCGAACGCCTTTTCGACATTGGCCATCAACTGGATGGCGATGATCGAGTGTCCGCCAAGGTCGAAATAATTGTCGCTGAGCTTGATGTCGTCTCGTTTGAAGATCCGCTGCCAGATCTCCAGCAACGTGCTTTCGTCCGCCGTCGGCGCGACGGCGCGTGCCGTCGTGGCTGGAACGGCGGCGGGTTCGACGGCAGGGCTGGCCGCGCCGTCCGTCGCGTGCTGCTGGCCGCCGGCACGATCGGCCGGAGCCGGCGCATCGGCGAGCTGGCCCGTAAGCTGGGCCGGGTCTTCGGCGAATCGTTCGAGCAGCTCGCGGATGGCGCCCAGCATGTGCCGCACCACGTCGGGGGCGAAGCGGTGCGCATCGTGCGAGATGCGGAAGGCGAGGCGCGTATCCGGGTGCACGGTCAGGGTCAGCGGGTAATTCGATTCGGCGAAGGCGCGCGTGTCGACGATGTCGATGCCGTCCGGCCCGAGATCGGGCGCGGCCGCAACCGGGAAGTTCTCGAACACCAGCAGGCTGTCGAACAGGCTGTCGCGCGCGGGCAGTTCGCTCCATGACTGGATGTCGACCAGCGAACTGTACGAATGCGGCTCCATGGCCGTCTGGGCCGTATGGACCGCCGCCAGCCATTCGGTGAAGGGGCGCTCCGGCGCGATGCGCACGCGAAACGGCAGCGTATTGATGAACAGCCCCACGATCGATTCGACGCCGTCGAGCAGCGGCGGGCGACCGGACACGGTGACGCCGAACACGACGTCGTCCGTTCTGGCGTAGCGCCGCAGCACCAACGCCCAGACCGCGCGTATCAGCACGTTGAGGGTGAGGCGATGGGTGCGCATGAGCGCTTGCAGCCGCGCGGTCAGCGCCTCATCCAGCAGGAAACGCTGCTCCCTGCGCTTGTCCTGCCGCGCGGCGTCGCCGGCGCCTTGCCGGACCGGCTCGGCCACGATCGGCGTGGCGGCATGGAACCCCGCCAGCTCGGCGCGCCACCACGCTTCGTCCTCCGAACGGGGATGGCGCGCGAGCCAGTCGATGTACTTGCGGTATCCCGGCGCCGGCGAGGCGAGCGCGGGCACGCCGGTGCGGGCGATCGACAGGTAATCGTCGAACACTTCCTTCATCAGGATCGCGGTGCTCCAGCCGTCGAGGATGATGTGGTGCGCGCTCCAGCAGAAGCGATGGCGGTCCTCCGCCTCCTGGATCAGCGTGCAGCGGAACAGCGGCGCCTTTTGAAGATCGAAGCCGCGACGCCGGTCGTCGGCGAGGAATGCATCGAAGTCCTGCGCGCGGCGGGACGCATCGCGGGACCGCCAGTCGACGAACGTCCACGGCAGGTCGACGGTGTGCAGGACGGTCTGGACCGGATGATCGCGATCGGTCCACGCAAACCCGGTGCGCAACACGGCATGGCGCTCGAGCGCATTGGCCCAGGCTTGCCGGAGCGCCGGCACCTGGAGCGGGCCGTTGACGACGAAGCTGAACTGCTGGAAATAGGCGGCAGGGTCCAGGTCGTACAGCGAGTGGAACAGAATGCCCTGCTGCAGGGACGAGAGCGGATAGCTGTCCTCGACGTTGTCCCAGCCGGCGTCGGGGACCGACGCCGCGAAGTCGATCAGCCGGTCCTTGAAGTGCGCGGCCAGGTTCTCGACGGTCTGCCGCTGGTGGATGCGCTCGCTGTAGCTCCAGTCCACGTGAAGCCTGCCGTTGGAAACGGCGGCGACGATCTCGAACAGGTGCGTGCGCAGCGACCGCTCGGAGCGCAGCGAACCGAGGTCTTCGGCAGCCGGGCTCCAGCCGTCGGAGCGCTGCAGCACGGTATCGAGCTGCCCGTGATAGTTGAAGAGGATGTCGGCGCTCGGCAGGGCGGCGAGACTGTCGCGCACGGCGTCGTCGGGGCTCAGGTAGCGGAGCAGCGAATAGCCGAGGCCGTCGGCCGGAATGCCGCGCAACTGCTGCCGCGCGGCGCGCAGCGCGTCCTCCGGCGCTTGCAGGGCGTCGACGTCGAGCACGACGGGGTAAATCGACGTGAACCAGCCCACCGTCCTGGTGAGGTCGAGCGGCGCATCCGACACGTGGCGGCCGTGGCTTTCGAGATCGATCCGGGTGCGGGCGTTGCCCGTGACCATCCCGCATGCCTGCGCGAGCGCGACGAGCAGCACGTCGTTGATGCGCGTGTCGTAGGCCCGGGGCAGCCGGCGCAGCAAGGCCGTGGTGTCGGCTTCGTCCAGCTCGAACGAAACGGATGCCGTGTCGCCGACGTGGTTGGCCGCGCCCGCGGCCGGGTAATCGACCGGCATCGGCTCGACGTGCTGCGACAGCAGCGCTTGCCAGTGCCGGGCTTCGTCGCCGATGGCCGGCGACCGGGCCAGTTGCTGCAGATGAAGGGCCCATTCGCGGAACGAAGTCGTCTTCGCGGACAACGGCCGGCCGTGGTATGCGGCATGCAGGTCTTCAAGGAGCACGCGCCATGAGACGCCGTCCACCGCGAGGTGATGAACCGACACGAACAGGCGCGCGAACGGCTCGTCGTCGAAGCAGAACAGACGGGCCGCCAGCAACGGGCCATGCGTGATGTCGATGCCGCGTTCCGCTTCCGCGGCGGCGGCGCGCATGGCCGCGATGCGCTCGCCGGCGTTGCCGGCTATCGCCTGCTTCGCGAAGAGCGCCGGCGTATCGCCGACGGCGACGACTTTCTGAGTCCAGCGGCCCGCGCTGCGCGAGAAACGCAAGCGCAACGCATCGTGATGTTCATAGACTTGCCGGATCGCGTCGGCGAGCCTCGATTCGTCGATGTCCGCCGGCACCTGGATCAGGACCGTTTGATTGTAGTGCGAAGGTGCATCGACATCCTGATCGAAGAACCAGTGCTGGACCGGCGTGAGCGGCGCCTCTCCGAGCGGGCTGACGGTCGGTGCGTGCGCTGCCCGTTCTTCAGGCGCGGCGGCGAGCTGGGCGATCGTCTGATACTGGAACAGCTGTTTCGCCGTCAAGCGAAGTCCCGCCTGATTGGCGCGCGAGATCACCTGGATGCTCAGAATGGAGTCGCCGCCCAGTTCGAAGAAATTGTCGTGGATGCCGATGGACGGCAGTTGCAGCACGTCTTTCCAGATCGATGCCAGCAGAATTTCGCGGGGCGTGACGGCAGGCGCATCCGGACGGGCCTCGTCGACGGGGTCCGCCGGCACCGGCAGCGCCTTGCGGTTGATCTTGCCGTTGGGCAGCAGCGGCAGGGACGGCAGCGCGACGAACCTCGACGGCACCATGTAGCCCGGAAGCCGGCCGCTCAGATAGCCGCGAAGTTCGGCGACGTCCGCTGACGCGGTCGCGACATAGGCGATCAGGAAGGTCCGGTCGCCGTCGGTTTTCGCGATCACGACGCAGTCGGCGACCGACGGATGCTCGCGCAGCGTCGTCTCGATTTCACCGAGTTCGATGCGCAGGCCGCGCAGCTTGACCTGATGGTCGATGCGGCCGAGGAATTCGATGTTGCCGTCGGCACGGTAGCGCGCGAGATCGCCGGTGCGATAGAGGCGCGCGTGCGGATCGGCGGAGAACGGATCGGCGATGAACTTCGCGGCGCTCAGTTCGGGCTCGCCATGATAGCCGCGCCCGACCGGCGTGCCGCCGATCAGCAGCTCGCCCGCCACGCCGACCGGCACGGGCTGCATCTGCGCGTCGACGATATAGACGCGGGCATTGGCGATCGGCCGGCCGATCGGGACGTTGCGGTGCGCGTCGTCGCGCCGGCACTCCCAGGCGGTCACGTCGACGGCGGCCTCGGTCGGGCCGTAGAGGTTGTACAGCCGGGTGTCCAGGCGCTCGAAGAAGCGCTGCTGCAGGTCGTAGGGCAGGGCCTCGCCGCTGCACACGACGCGGCGCAGCGACGCGCAGTGCGCGTCGAGGTCCGGATGGTCGAGGAAGGCGCGCAGCATGGACGGCACGAAATGGACGGTGGTAATGCCTTCGCGTGCAATGAGATCGACGAGGTAGTCGGTCTCGCGCTGGCCGCCGGGCCGGGCGAACACGAGGCGCGCGCCGGTGACGAGCGGCCAGAAGAATTCCCAGACCGAGACGTCGAAGCTGAACGGGGTCTTCTGCAGCACGGCATCGTCGGCGCCGAGCGCGTACGCGTGCTGCATCCAGAGGATGCGGTTGGTGACGGCGCGATGGGTATTGAGCGCGCCCTTGGGCCTGCCGGTCGAGCCGGAGGTGTAGATCATGTAGGCGAGGTTGTCGCCGCTCAGCGCGGGCGTGGGGTTGGCCGCGGGCGCGGCGGCGAACTCGTGCGCGTCGCGATCGACGACGATCAGGCGGGCGTCGGTGTCGGGCAGCGCGGGCAGCAGATGCTGCTGGGTGAGGAGCCAGCGCAGCTGGGCGTTGTCGATCATGAAGCGCACGCGCTCGGCGGGGTAGTCGGGATCGACGGGGACGTAGGCGCCGCCGGCCTTGAGGATGGCGAGCAGCGCGACGATCATGTCGAGCGAGCGCTCCATGGCGACGCCGACGAGGGAGTCGGGCGCGACGCCGAGCGCGATGAGGTGGTGGGCGAGGCGGTTGGCGCGCAGGTTGAGTTCGGCGTAGGTGAGCGACGCGTCGTCATGAACGGCGGCGACGGCGTCGGGGGTGCGCTCGGCCTGCTGCTCGAACAGCCGGTGCAGCGGTTGCTCGGCGTCTGCGCCGAAATCCGTGTCGGTCCGGTTCCACTCGACGGTCAGCGTGTTCCGTTCCGCATCGCTCAACAGCGAAAGCTCGCCGAGCGGCCGGTTCGAATCGGCGATCACGGCTTCGAGCAGATGGCGGAAGTGCTCCGCCATGCGCTCGATCGTGGCGGCGTCGAACAGGTCCAGGTTGTATTCCAGCGAGCCCGCGAGGCCGTGGTCGGAATCCTGCACATGGAGCGTGAGGTCGAACTTGGCGGTGTGGGTCTCCGCCGACACCGGCGTGGCTACGAGACCGGGGAAGTTCACCGGTTGGGACGACGCCTTCTCGTACGCGAACACGACCTGGAACACCGGCGTGCGGCTCAGATTGCGTTCGAGCTTGAGGGCATCCACCACCTGCTCGAACGGGATCTCCTGCCGGCTGTAGCCGTCCAGCGCGACGCGCTTCACGCGCGCCAGCAGTTCGCCGAAGCCCGGATTGCCCGACAGGTCCACGCGCAGCGCCAGCATGTTGGCGAAGAAGCCGATCAGCGGCTCGGTCATGCTGGAGCGCCGGTTGGCGATCGGGGAGCCGATGACGATGTCCTGCTGGTTGCTGTACCGCGAAAGGAGCAGCGCATACGCGGCGAGCACGACCATGAACGTGCTCGTGCCGGACGCATGCGCGATCGCACGCACGCCGTCGGCGAGTTCGCCGTTCAACTGGAACGGCAGGACCGCGCCGTCGAAACGCTGGATGGCGGGCCGGGGGCGGTCGGTGGGAAGCTCGATCTGGTCCGGCGCGTCCGCCAGCGACGCGCTGAGCAGCGCCAGCTCCCGATGCGTGTCGGCGGACGCCAGGCGCTCGTGCTGCCAGACGGCGTAATCCGCGTACTGCACGGCCAGCTCCGGCAGGTGCTGGCCCGCGTAGAGCGCGGCCAGTTCGCCGATGAGGGTTCCAGATGACCAGGCATCCGAAATGATGTGATGCATCACGACGCCGAACACATGCACGCGCGCATCCACGCGATACAGCACGACACGGTAGAGCGGCCCGACGGCGAGATCGAACGGGCGGTCGGTTTCGTCGGCGAGCAGCGCGAGCGCGTCGGATTCGCCGGCGACGTCGACGACGGCAAGCGCGACCGGCGCGGGCGGGGCGATGCGCTGAACGCCGCGGCCGTCGATGGCGGGAAACGTGGTGCGCAGGATCTCGTGACGCCGGCTGATTTCGGATATGGCGGCCCGCAGGCGCTGAACGTCCAGGTCGCCCTCGAATCGCAGCGCGCTCGAGATGTTGTAGGCCGCCGACGGGCCTTCCAGTTGCGCGAGGAACCACAGGCGCTGCTGCGGAAAGGACAACGGAAGGTCGTTCGCGCGCGATCGGGGCGTGATGGTGCCGGCCATCGAGCCGGACAGCGGCGACGACGCCTCGATCAGGTCGGAAACCGCACTGATGGTCTGGAGTTCGAAGATCGCGTCGATGCCGATCTCGACGGAGAAGCTGCTCCAGATCCGCGAGACCAGCTGCATCGCTTGCAGCGAATCCCCGCCGTAGTCGAAGAAGCGGCCGGCGAGATCGACGGCCGGATTGTCGAGCACGTCGCGCCAGATGCGCACCAGCTCGCGCTGGATCGGCGTGGCGTCGAGATCGGCGGCATCGTCGGGCGTGGAGGCAGCCTCCATCGCGAGGAGCGCCGGGCGATCCAGCTTGCCGTTGGCGTTGAGCGGGAATTCGGCGATCGGGAAAATGTCGGACGGGACCATGTAGTCGGGCAGCTTCCCGGCCAGAAAGGCCCGGAGGTCCGGCACGCTCAGGCTCGCGGAGCCCTTGACGTAGGCCGCCAGCTTGCGCACCCCATGGGCGGTTTCACGCAGCATGACGGCCGCGCCGACGACGTCCTCGTGCGCGGTGAGCGCGGCCTCGATCTCGCCGAGCTCGACGCGGTAGCCACGGATCTTGACCTGGTCGTCGACGCGTCCGTAGCACTGGATCTGTCCGTCGGGCAGCCATCGGCCGATGTCGCCGGTGCGATAGATGCGCTGCTCGCCGGGCAACGGGTTCTCGACGAATTTCGCGGCGGTGACGTCGGGCCGCTTGTGGTAGCCGCGCGCGAGGCCGTGGCCGGCGATGCAGATTTCCCCCGGCACGCCGATGGGGACCGGCCGCAGCGCTTCGTCGACGATGTAGACCCGGGTGTTGGCGATGGGCCGGCCGATCAGCACCGTGGACGGCTCGTCCTCGACGAGCTTGACGATGCAGCCGACCGTCGCCTCGGTGGGGCCGTACTCGTTGTAGATTTCGATCGCGGGATCGATTTTCCGCAGCGTCGCGATGTGCTGGGGCGTCAGCTCCTCGCCGCCGACGATCACCTTGCGCACGCCGGAGCGCCCCAGGTTCATGTATTCGAGCAGGTGAATGTGGGTGGGCGTGAGCTTGAGCGTGTCGACGCCGCTGCCGGGCTGGAACATCCGGGCCAGGATGGTGTCGATGCTTTCCGATTGCGGATAGATGCGCAGCGATTTCCCGCGCACCAGCGGGCAGAACACGTTGGTCAGCGTGAAATCGAAGCACAGCGAGCTGTACAGGCCGAAACTGCCGGTCTCGCCTTCCGGAAAGTAATGCCCGACGGCCCACGAGATGTAGTGGGCCAGGTTCCGGTGTTCGAGCAGGCAGCCTTTCGGCTTGCCGGTCGAGCCCGACGTGTAGATGACGTAGGCGAGGTGCTCCGGCGCCGCGCGGCAAGGCGGATTGTCCGGCAGCGGCGTCCAGCCGGGGAGTTCCTGATCGAGCAGCAGCGTCACGCCGGCGTATTCGTACCACTGCGCCAGCTGGCTGGATTGGGTCAGCAGCAGCGACAGGCCGGTATCGCCGAGGATGTGATTGATGCGTTCGGCCGGGTACGCCGTGTCCAGCGGCACGAACGCCGCCCCCGCTTTCAATACGCCGAGAATCGCGACGATCATCGCTTCGGATCGGTCGAGCATGATGCCGACCAGCGATTCGGGCCCGACGCCGTAGTGGTTGACCAGCTGATGCGCGAGGCCGTTGGCTCGCGCGTTCAGGTCGGCGTAGGTCATCAGCGAGCTGTCGGTGACCAGGGCCGGCGCATCGGGCGTGCGGGCGACCTGGGCTTCGAACATGCCGACGACCGTCGGGTGGCTGGGCCCGGCCGCCGCGGTTTCGTTGAAGGCGGCCAGCATTCGCCGCTCTTCCGCCGGGATCGATTCGATGTCGCCGACCGTCTTGTCGAGATGTTCGAATTCCTGCAGGACCGCGCCGAGGCTGCTTGCGAAACCGTCGATGAGGAAAGGTTCGATGGCGCCCGAGTAGCGGATCTCGATTTCGCCGCGCGCGAGACTCAGGTGCAACTGCAAGTCGTCGTCCTGGCCGGACAGCGCGTGGTGCACCCGATCGTCCACCAGCCTGACCTTCGTGAGCTGCGCGAGATCCATGTCCTTCTCGTTGCGCACGAGCGTTTCCAGCGGGAATTGGTGCTCGGCGTAGCTGTCTTCCACGATTCCGGCCACGCGCGACAGGTAGTCGTCGACGCGCTCGTCGGGACGCACGTCGATGATCAGCGGAATGGTGGCCGCACGGGCCGGCGGATGCCCGGCAAGCCCCGGCGTGCCGAGCACCGTGACCGGGACCCGGAAGGTCTTCCAGAGCAGGAACGCGATGCCCGCGGCCGTGACCGCGAACTCGGCGAGCTCGTCGTCGCTGATGCGCCGCAGCAGGTCGAGCGACGCGGGCGTGAGCGGCACCGTGCGGGAAAGCAGGCCGCCCGGCTGCGGGCCGGGGGCGTGCGATGCGATGCGGTAGACGCCGGTGACCAACGAAAGACATTCGCGCCAGAAGCTCGCGGTCTGCGCATAGCGATGGTCGGTGACCAGGACGTTATTGTCTTGCACAGGGAAAACTCCTTGAGACGTGTTGTTCACGTGTTCTCCTCGACGGCGTCGTCGGCGGTGGGTTCGGGCGCGGTCTTCAGGCGAAGGCCGACCCGGACCTTCGGGCCGGCTGCGGGCGCACTGCCGGAGAGTGCGATGCGATCGACCGGCGTGCCCGGATCACGCACGAAGACGTCGAATATCTCGAGCAGCCGATCGCGCATCGCGGCGATGGTCGCGGGGCGGAACAGGCGGGTGTTGTAGATCAACTGGATGCGGTGCCGGCCTTCGCTTTCGACGATCTGGAAGGACAGGTCGAACTTGGCGGTGGTGTCCGCCGGCGACAGGTCCGTGATGCGAAGGCCGGGCTGCGGCGCCGGCGCCGAAATGTAGTTCGCTTGAATGTCGAAGATCGGGAAATGATTCGCCGGGGTGCGGATCTTGAGATCTTCGAGCAACAGGTCAAACGGATAGGACGCGTGCTCCAGGGCTTGCGCGGAGGTTTTCGCCACGGCGTCGATCACCTCGTCCACGGTCGCGGATTTCCGCAGCGGCACACGGAGCACGACGGTGTTGAGGAACACGCCGATCTGCGATTCGAGCTGTTCGCTGTCGCGCCCGGCCGACACGCTGCCGATGACGATGTCCTCACGCCCCGTGTAGCGGTGCAGCAGCACGCAGAACGACGACAGGATCACCGCGTACAGCGATGTATGGTGAGCGCGGGCCAGCTTCGCGAGTTCCGCCGCGTGCAGGTCCGGCAGTTCCACGTCGAGCGTCTGCCCGGCGTGGCTCAGCCGCTCGGGGCGCGGGTAATCCGGCGCCAGTTGCAGGCGGGGCAGCGGCGGCGCCAGTTGCTCGAGCCAGTACGCGCGATGCGCGGCGGCGCGCGAATCGTCCAGGCAGGCGTTGTGCCACGCGGCGTAGTCGCGGTACTGGATGGCAAGCGGCGGCAGGTCGCGTCCCGCGTAAAGCGCATGCAGATCGTCGGTCAGCACGCGGATCGACCACGCATCCGATATCACGTGGTGCATGTTCAGCAACAGCAGATGCTGCTCCGGCGAGAGCCGGACCAGCTTGACGCGAAACAGCGGGCCCGACGCGAGATCGAAGGGCTGCTCGCTTTCCGCGCGGATCAGCGCATCGATCGCGTCCGGCCCGGCCTCTTCCGCGAGCTCCGTCTGCTCGACCCGGAATCCGGACGCTTCGCGGCTGAGGATGCGTTGCCGCAGCTCGCCTTCGATCATCGCAAACACGGTGCGCAGGCTTTCGTGGCGATCGACCAGCGCGTCGAACGCATGGACGAGGCGCGCCGTATCGACGGCGCCGTCCAGTTGCAGCGCACCCGCCATGTTGTACGTGGACGGGTCCGCGCTGCGGCTCGCGAGCCAGATGCGCTTCTGCGCGCGAGACACCGCGTACGACGGTTGCGCAGGGAGCGCCGGAATGATTTCCTCCGCGCCGGCGGTGGCGGTGGAAACCAGCTTCTTCGCGAGCTCGCGCGGCGTCGGCGCATGGAAAACATCGGCGACCGCGACGTTCAGCTTCAGTTCGCGGCGAATCCGGCTGACCATCTGGATCGCCTTGAGGCTCTGGCCGCCGTGCTCGAAGAAGTTGTCGTCGACACCGTTCGGCTGGCGGCCGAGCACCTCGGCGAAGATGCGCAGCAGCGCCGCTTCGGTGGGCGTGCGCGGTTCCGCCGGCACGCCGTCGGGTGCGGACGCGGCATCGGGGAGCGGCAGCGCGGCGCGGTTGATCTTGCCGTTCGGCGTGACGGGAAGCGCCGGCAGCAGCATCACGGTGTCGGGCACCATATGGGCCGGCAGTTTTTCGCGCAGCGCCTGGCGCAAGCTTGCGGGCGTCCAGCCGGTTCCCGACGCGTACGCGCACAGGGTCGTTTCGGCATCCGCAGCATTGCGGGCGACCACGACGGCGTTGGAGATGCCTTCGAGATCGGTCAGCGCGGCTTCGATTTCCCCCAGCTCGATGCGATAGCCGCGAACCTTGACCTGGAAGTCGCGGCGTCCGAAGAAGTGAAGGTTGCCGTCCGGCCCGAAGCAGCCGACATCGCCGGTGTGATAAAGGCGCGCACCCGGTTCCGGATTGAACGGATCGTCGCGGAACACCGCGCGGGTGCGTGTTTCGTCGAACAGGTAGCCGCGCCCGACGCCGGCCCCCCCGATGCAGATTTCGCCCTTGACGCCGATCGGGCAGAGATTCATGTCGGCGTCCACGACGTAGAGGCGCAGGTTCTCGATGGGGCGGCCGATCGGAATCGCGGGGAGGTCGGGCGCGCATTCCATGCTGTAATGCGCAACGGAGTCCGAAGCCTCGGTCGGCCCGTAGGCATTGATGAGCCGGACCGCCGGATTCAGCCGGAACCAGGTTCGCACGGACGCGGGCTGCAGGGTTTCGCCGATGGTCAGCAGCGTGTCGAGGTGCGGGAAAGCCGGCGCCGCGTGCCGTTCCAGCTCGACGAGAAAGGTCGCCAGATACGACGGGACGAATTGCATCGCCGTGATGCGGTCGCGGTGCAGGCTGTCGATCAGCAGTGCAGGCTCGAGGATCACGGCATCGGGATAGATCACCGTCGTGCCGCCCGACACCAGCGCCGCGAAGCATTGCCAGACCGAAATGTCGGAGCAGTGCGAAGCGGTCTGCGCGACCGCGCTGTGCGCGCCGAGCCCGACCCTGCGCGCCATCGCGAGCACGTGGTTGAGCATGCCGCGATGCTCGACCATCGCGCCCTTGGGCTGGCCGGTCGAGCCCGACGTGAAGATCACGTAGGCGAGGTCCGCAGGCCGGCAACGCGGCGCCGACGGCGCCGGCGCGTCGGCGCCGCGATCGTCGGGCAGGCGCGACGGATCGACCGTCGGAATGGACGACAGCGCCGGCGGCGGCACGCAGTCGGTGGCGACGATGACCGTCGGCCGGGCCGACGCGAGGATCGCCTCGACCCGCCGGGCCGGATAGGCCGGATCGACGGGCACGTACGCCGCGCCGCACTTCCAGATCGCCAGGATCGTTTCCAGCATCAGGTGCGAGCGCGGCATCCATACGGCGATCCGGTCGTCCGGCTGAATCGGCGCGGCCTGCAGCAGATGCCGGGCGATCCGGTCGGCGCCTTCGACGAGTTCCCGATAGGTGCGGACCACCGTGCCGCAGCGGACCGCGATGCGCTCGGGGTGCGCGGCGGCGGCGGCCTCGATCAGTTCGGGCAGCGTCCGGTCGGACGGGACCGGCGCGAAGGTGTCGTTCCAGTCCAGCAGGATCTCGTCCCGCTCGGCCGTGGTGAGGAGCGGAATGCCTCCGGTCGGGCGATCCTCTTCGGACGCAAGGCCGACGAGCAGGGTTTCGACATGGCGCAGCAGGCGGACGATCGTTTCGCGGTCGAAGCGGCCATCGTCGTACAGCACCTGCAACGACAGGCGCTTGCCCGGCGTCACGACCAGCGTCAGCGGGTAGTTGTTCGGATCGGACACGTGGAATGCGCCGATGCGCAGACCGGGAAGCGCATCGGCCAGCGCTTCCTCGACCGGATAGTTCTGGAAGATGAGCAGGCTTTCGAAGAGCGGCACGCCGGGCGGCAGGCCGGCGAATTTCTGGATGTCGGCGAGCGGATAGTGCGCATAGTCCTCCTGCTGCGCGAGATCCATCTGCAATTGGGCCAGCCACGCGGCCGTCGGGCGCTTGTCGATGCGGACCCGCACCGGCAGCGTGTTGATGAACAGCCCGACCATCTCGTCCGAGTCCGGCAGCGACGCCGGGCGACCGGAAACGATCGTGCCGAACACGACGTCCGCTTCGCCGCTATAGCGGCCCAGCAACTGTGCCCACGCGCCCTGGGCGAGCGTGTTGAGCGTGATGCGGCTGGCTTGCGCGAACGCGACGAGCCGCTGCGTGTCGCGCTCGGAGAGCAGAAGCTGCTCCTCCAGATAGGCGCCCGGTGCGGCCGTTCCGTCGAGTTCGGGGCGACCGAGCACGAGCGGCGTCGTCGTCGGGAAATCCTCGAGCTTCGTCTTCCAGAAGCGCTCCGCGGCCCCGGCGTCCTGACGCTCCAGCCAGCGCACGTAATCGCGGAAGGCCGGCGGCGCGGGCCGCCGCGTGGCGGCGTCGGCCGACAGGGCCTGATAGGCGGCGGCCACTTCGCTCAGCAGCCGGGCGGAGCTCCACCCGTCGAGCAGGATGTGGTGATGGCTCCAGTAGAAGCGCCATGCCTGCGGGCCCACGCGGAACAGCCCCACGCGCATCAGCGGCGCGCGGGTAAAGTCGAAGCCGCGCGCCCGGTCTTGCGTCAGGTACGCGTCCCAACGTCGTTCTGCTTCCTCGGCGGAAGCCGCGCTCAGATCCTCCTCATGCCAGGGCAGGTCGATGCGCCGATGCACGACCTGTACCGGGCTTTCGAGTTCTTCCCAGTGAAACGAGGTTCGCAGGATGTCGTGCCGGTGCATCACCGCATCCCACGCGCGGCGGAACCGTTCGACGTCGAGTGCGCCGTCGATGCGGAAATCGAGGCTGCTGAAATACGCATCCGACGCCGGTTCGTACAGGCCGTGGAACAGCATGCCCTGCTGGGTCGGCGTCAGCGCGTAGACGCCGTCGATCTCGTCCGGGATGACCGAGGCCAGCGCCTGCGGCAGACCCGAAGCGGACTGCTCGACATGGTCGACGACGAGGGATTCGAGCGCCGCGATGTACGCCTGCGCGACGCGCCGGATGCTGTCCGTTTCGTGACAGGCCCGGCTGAACTCCCACGCAACGTGCAGACGGTTGCCGGTCACGTACGCGTTGATGTCGAGCAGATGCTCGCGCTGCTGGTTCGCGTTGCGGCCGTCTCCGCTCGGCTCGGCGGCCTGCTTCCAGTCGCGTGCGGCGGTCAGCACTTGGTCGATCTGACCCAGGTAGTTGAACAGCAGCCGGGGCTGCGGAGCCGGGCCGTCGAGCCGGTCTTGCAGCACGCCGTAGCTGATGCCCGCGGCCGGCACGGCGCGCAGCTGCGCCTTGACCGACGCAACCAGGCGCGCCGGATCGTGCGGGCCCGCATCGACCTTCAGCAGGACCGGGAAGAGGGACGTAAACCAGCCCACCGTTCGCGAGACGTCGAGGTCCGCGACGTGTTCCTCGCGCCCGTGCGCTTCGAGATCCAGCAGGACGTCGGCGCATCCGCTCCAGTCGCTGACCACGCGCGCGAGCGCGGCCAGCAGCAAGTCGTTGATCCGGGCGTCGTAGGCGCGGGGCGCGGCGGCCAGCAAGGCCGCGGTCGCGGATTCGCCCAGCTCGACCACGATCGTTTCGGCGGACGACACCGTATTGGCGTCGGCCGTTGCGGCGCGATCGAGCGGCAGGCCGGGCGGCGTCGAACGCGCGAGGGCCTGCCAATGGGCGAGATCGGCGTTGGCGGCGCCGGAGCCGGCCCAGTTCGACAGGGCCCGGGTCCATGCGGTCCACGACGCGCCGCTGCCCGCGAATTCGGGCGCTTTGCCGCTGCGCAGGCGGGTATAGGCGTCGTACACGGTTTCGAGCAGCGCGCCCCATGACACGCCGTCGATCACCAGATGATGGGCGACCAGCAGCAGACGAAGCGATCTTCCTTCGTCGACGCGGAACAGGTTCGCGCGCAAGACGGGGCCGTCCGCCAGATTCAGGCTCGCATGCGCGTGCGCGACGTGCTGCGCGAGCTGATCGGCGCGGATGTCGAGCACGCCGACGGGGATCTCCGGATCGTCGACGACTTCCTGAATCCAGCCGGACGCGTCCGCGCGAAAGCGCAGCCGAAGCGCGTCATGCCATTTGGCCGCGTGCCGGAGGGCCTGGCGCAGCGCGACCGGATCGAGGTCCGGCGGGACATCGAGCAGCACCGCCTGGTTGTACTGGTCCTGATCGTCCTTGCGCTGCGAAAAGAAGCGCTTCTGGATCGGCGTCAGCGGCAGCGGGCCGGACGACGCGACGAACTCCGCCGCTTGGGCTTCGCCGCGAGTGGCCACGGCGGCGAGCTCGGCGACCGTCGGATGCTGGAAGATGAGCCGGGTAGTGATCTTCAGGCCCGCCTTGGCGGCCAGCGCCACGATCCGCATGCTGAGAATCGAATCGCCGCCCAGCGCGAAAATATTGTCGTGGATGCCGGGCGAAGGAATGCCCAGCGCTTCGCCCCAGATGCGGCACAGCAGCGTCTCGGTGGGCGTGCGCGGCAGCGCCGGCCCCTGTCCCGCGGCCGAGAGCCGCGACCGGTCCAGCGGCGGCAACGCCTTGCGGTCGATCTTGCCGTTGCCGCTCAACGGCAGCGCGTCGAGCACCACGTAGATGCCCGGCACCATGTAGGCCGGCAGCGTGGCGGACAACGCGGCGGCGATCTCGGCGTCGCTCAGCGACGCGCCGTCGCGGAACGCGACATACGCGCACAGGGCGGCGCGGCCGGCCTCGTCGCGATAATCGAGCGCGGCCGCCTGGCGGATTTCCGGAATGGCGGCCAGCGCGTTGTCGATCTCCCCGAGCTCGATGCGGTAGCCGCGAATCTTCAGTTGATGATCCTTGCGACCGTGGAGCACGAGCGTCCCGTCGGGGAGATAGCAGCCGATGTCGCGGGTGCGGTACATGCGCACGCCGCGGGCCGGATGGAACGGGTCCTCGACGAAGGCCTCCCGCGTGCCGGCTTCGTTGTTGAGATAGCCGCGGCCGACCGCGACGCCGGACACGCAAAGCTCGCCGGGAATCCCGATCGGGCACAGGTTCATCTGCGGGTCGACGACATAGATGCGCACGTTGCGGATCGGCTTGCCGACCGGCACGTAGGGCGTGTTCGGCGCGTGCGCCATGCGGTGCTGCGCGACATCGTCGGACGCTTCCGCCGGGCCATACGCGTTCACCACCGCGATGTCCGGGAACACGTCGAACCACTGTTTCACCAGGGCCGGGCTGACCATTTCGCCAGTGACGAGCAGGTGCCGCAGGTGCCGCATCAGCGCCGGCCGTTCCGACGCGCGGTCGAGCAGCGCGGACAGATAGGACGGCACCAGTTCGAGGATGCTGATCCGGGCGGATTCCAGGTACTCCAGGAAGCACGCGGGATCGCGAATCCGTTCGTCGTCGACGATCACGGTCTTGCCGCCGACGAGCGGCGCCGTGAAAAATTGCCAGACCGAAATATCGAAGCAATGCGGCGCGGTCTGCGCGATCACCGACGACGCCGAGATCGAAAACTCGTCGATCTCGGCGAGCATGTGATTCAGCATGCCCGCGTGCTCGACCATCGCCCCCTTGGGCTTGCCGGTCGAGCCGGACGTGTAGATCACGTACGCGAGGCTGTCGGGCGACACGGGGCGGCCGGGATTGGCGTCGTCGACGATATCGGTGGCGGCATCGAGCGACACGACCGGCGCGAGCGCGGCCAGCTCGGCGGGCAGGAGGCCGTCGCAGGTCATGACGAGGTCGGCGCCGGAATCCTCGAGAATGGTGCGGATGCGGGCCGCCGGAAAGTTGGGATCGATCGGGATATAGGCGGCGCCGCACTTCCAGACGGCGAGGATCGCCTCCATCAGGCGCTCCGACCGGTGCATGCAGATCGCGACCAGCGCGTCCGGCTTCAGCTCGACGGCGGCCAGCAGGCGGTGAGCGGTGCGGTTCGCGCGGGCATTCAGCTCGCCTGCGCTCAGGACGACATCCCGGTACTCGACCGCCGGCCGTTCGGGGTGGTCCGCGGCGGCCTGCTCCAGGCGATGCACGACGGTGAGCGCGGCGTCGAACGGCACGGCGGTGTCGTTGAAGGTGTCCAGCAACTGACGACGTTCGGCCTCGGGGAGAATCGGCATGCGTCCGAGCAGCCGGTTCGGATCGGCCGTGAATGCGTCGAGCGTCGCGGCCACGTGGCCGAGCATGCGCTGCATCGCGTCTTCATCGAAGCGCCGCGGGTCGAACGACAGCTCCATCTTCCAGTCGTCGCGCGCCGTCACGACGAATTCGAGCGGGATGTCGGCGCGGTTGTAGAGCTGCACCTCGTCGACCGCCAGGCCGTGCGCGCCGTGCGTCAGCGACTCGTCCAGCGGGTAATTCATGAACGTGATGTTGCTTTCGAACAGCGGCGTCGTCAGCGGGACTTCGCTGCAGCGCTGGATGTCGGGCAACGGGGTGTGCTCGAACGGCGCGCGTGCGGCCACGCGCGCCTGGATCATCTTCAGCCACGGCGCGAGCGGCTGCCGCGGGTCGACCCGCACCCGCACCGGAACCGTATTGATGAACAGGCCGAGCATGGTTTCGATCCCCGGCAGGTTGGCGCCCCGTCCGGAGACGACGGCGCCGAACACCACGTCGGTTTCCCCGCTGTAGCGCGACAGCACGAGCGCCCAGGCCGCTTGCGCGAGGGTGTTGAGGGTGACGTGGTGCCGGGCCGCGAATTGCCGCAGGCGCGCGCTGAGGTCGGCCGACAGGTCGGCCTGGACTTGCGCGAGGCCCTCGCCGAAGCGCTCGCCCGCTTGCGCGCGTGCCGCCGTGGGCAGCGGGGTCGGCGTGCGGAAGCCTTCGAGATAACGCGTCCAGTATTGCCGCGCGGCTTGCGGTTCGTGCTGCTGCAGCCACTGGATGTAGTCGCGATAGGGGCGCACCGGCGGCAGCGCCGGCGGCAGGCCGCGCGTGAGCGCGCCGTAGACCTGGAAGATTTCCTCGATCACGAGCGACAGGCACCAGCCATCGGCAAGGATGTGATGGTGGCTCCAGCTGAACAGGTACGCGTCCTCGGCGACGCGCACCAGGCGGCAGCGCACGAGCGGCGCGCGATCGAGCGCGAAGCCCTCGGCCAGATCGCTTTCGAGATGCGCGCTCCACCGCGCGCGCTGCTGGTCTTCCGGCAGGTCGCGCCAGTCGTCCTGCACCCACGGCAGCGTGGCGTGCGCGTGCACGACCTGCATCGGCTTGTCGAACGCCTCCCAATGGAACGACGTGCGCATCACCGGATGCCGATCGACGAGCTGCTGCCATGCGGCATGAAACAGCGCGGGATCGAGGCTGCCGGCGATCCGGCAACTGAGCTGGTTGAAGCTGCTTCTCGCGCCGGGCGAGTGCACGGCATGAAAGAGCATCGCCTCCTGCATCGGGGAGAGCTCGTAGATATCGGCAATGGTGGCGGATGTCACGATTTGATCCTTGAGACGAGGGCGTCCAGCGCTTCCTGGCTGATGCGCGCAGCCGGAAAGTCCGACGGGCTCAGCCCCGGCTGGCCGTCGCCGCTGGCCGCGACGATCGACAGCAGACGGCTGCGGTAGCACTGCGTCAGCCGCTCGATGACGCCCGGTGCGCAGGCTTCGCGGTTGTAGTGCCAGGTGAGGCGCAGACGGCCGTCGAACACCACCCCGTCGATCTCGAAGAGATGGCCGCGCCGCGCGCGCGGACTGTGCTCGGGACTCTGGAAGTCGAGCACCGGCTTCCAGCCCGTGTCGTCGGCCAGCACGCGATCGATCTGGCCGAGATAGTTGAAGCGCACCGGCGCCGGCGGCTGACGTTCCAGCGCCGCCGCGATGCGGGCGTCCTTGCCGAGGTAGCGGGCGATGCCGTAGCCGAGCCCGCGCATCGGCACCGCGCGCAACTGCTCCTTGACGTTGCGCAGCGCGTCGGCCGCCACGGCGGCGTCGCCGGCATTCAGGAACACCGGATAGTGCGACGTGAACCAGCCGATGGTGCGTGACGTATCGACGCCGTCGAAGATGTCCTCGCGGCCGTGGCCTTCGAGATCGACGACCAGCGACGCGTTGCCGGTCCAGTCGCCGAACGCGAGCAGCAAGGCCGTCAGCAGGACTTCGTTGATCTGCGTATTGAACGCGCGCGGCACGTCCTGCAGCAGCGCTTGCGTCTGCTGCGCGTCGAACTCGACGACCGTCGACCCGGCTTCGGCGACGGTGCCGACCGGCATGTCGTCGAAGCACGCCTGCGCTTCGGCGTTCCCCTGGAGCCAATAGTCCAGGCCGTCGAGCCTGGTCGCGCCGAGTTCGGCCAGGCGGTTCGCCCAGTCGCGCCACGCGGTCGTTCGGGCCGGGAGCCGCACCGCTTCGCCCGCTTCGAGCTGGCGGCACGCGGTGTACAGGTCTTCGAACAGGATGCGCCACGAGACGCCGTCGATCACCAGATGATGCGCGACCACGAGCAGGCGCTGCGGCGCGTCGGGGCCGAACTGGAACAGGTGGGCGCGCAGCAGCGGCGCCTCGGACAACGTGAAGCTTTCCTGCATGCGGGTGGCGGTCGCGAGCATCGCGGCTTGGCCGGCGGCGGGCGCCTCGCCGGCCAGCGACGTGACGCCGAGCGGAATCGCCAGCGGCGGCGCCGCATGCGATTGCCGCCACGCGCCGGCGACGCGCTCGAAACCCAGCCGCAGCGCGTCGTGATGCGTCGCGACGGCCGACAGCGCCTGCTCGATCACGTCCGGCCGCAGCGACGCGGGCACCTCGATCATCGTCGACTGGTTGTAGTGGTGCGGGTCCGCGACGTCTTGCGCGAAGAACCAGTGCTGGATCGGCGTCAGCGGGGCGGGCCCGACCACCGGCTCCTGCGGGATCGTCATCGACGGCGCATCGACGGCAACCCGGGCGAGCTCGGCGATGGTCGGATGGGCGAAGAACTGATCGGCGGTGAACTTGAGGCCGGCTTGCTGCGCGAGCGACATCACCTGGATGAGCAGGATCGAGTCGCCGCCCAGTTCGAAGAAGTTGTCGCGAATGCCGATCTGCTCGCGGCCCAGCACCTCGCACCAGATCTTGCCGAGGCGCGCCTCGACGTCGTTGGTCGGCGCGCTGTACACGGTTTCGCTCGGGGCCGGCGCCAGCTCCAGCGCGGCGAGCGCCTTGCGGTCGGGCTTGCCGTTGGGCGTCAGCGGCATGCGTTCGAGCGTCACGATCGACGCCGGCACCATGAACTCGGGCAGGCGTGCCTGCAGGTGTTCGCGCAGGCTGGCGACGCTGGCCGTCGCTGTCTCCACACAGGCCACCAGATGCTTGTGCTTCGACGCATCTTCGCGCACGAACACGAGCGCGTCGGCGACGCCGGCGTGCTGCCGGAGCGCCGCCTCGATTTCCCCCGTCTCGATCCGATAGCCGCGAATCTTCACCTGCGTGTCGCGGCGCCCGGTGATTTCCAGATTGCCGTCCGGCAGCCAGACGCCGAGGTCGCCGGTGCGGTAGAGGCGCTCGCCCGGCTCGAACGGGTGGGCGACGAACGCGGCGGCGGTCAGGTCGTCGCGGCCGACGTAACCGCGAGCGAGTGCGATGCCGGACACGCAGATCTCGCCCGTGCAGCCCTCGGGCGCCAGGGCCCCGTGCTCGTCGAGCAGGTACAGGTGCGCATTGCGGATCGGGCGGCCGACCGGCAGGCGGGCGCCGTAGGCGGTTGCGGCGTCGACCACGTAGTCGGTGATGCAGACGGTTGCCTCGGTGGGGCCATACGAGTTGTGGCACGAGCGCGTCCGCGCCAGCTCGCAGAGATCCGCCACGCGGGCGTTGTCGCCCGCGCTGATGACCCGTTTCACGGCGCCGAGCGCGCTCCAGTCGAGCGCAGCGAGATAGGCCGGCGTCGCGTTGATGGTGGTGACGCCCTGCTGCGCGATGTATTCGACGAAACGCGGCGCGTCGCGGATCACCGATGTTTTCGCCAGCACGAGGCGCGCGCCTGCGAGCAGCGTGACGAAAATCTCCATGATCGAGCCGTCGAAGCCCGGGGAGTAGAACTGCACGAAGCGGTCGTCGGCATCGAAACCGAACGCGTCCACGTGATACTGCGCCATGTTCAGCAGGCCCGCGTGCTCGAGCACGACGCCCTTCGGCGCGCCCGTGGAGCCGGACGTGTAGATGATGTACGCGGCGTCGTCCGGCCGGACCTCGACCTGCGCCGACGCGGATGCGGGCTCCAGCGTGTCGAGCTGGAAGTCGAGGGCGAACATCGGGATCGCCCAGAAATCGGCGAGCAGCGGCAGGTGCTCCGAGTGCGTCAGCAGCGCCTTGACTTTCGCGTCCTCGATCATGAAGCGCAGGCGCTCCTGCGGAAACTCCGGGTCGAGCGGCAGATACACCGCGCCGGCCTTGAGCACGCCGAGCATGCCGACGATCCAGCGCTCGGAACGGTCGGCCACCACGCCGACCACGTCGCCGCGTTCGATCGCGTATTCCGCGAGCAGGAAGCTCGCGAGCCGGGACGACTGGTCGTCCAGTTCGGCATAGGTCAGCGAGGCTTCGGCGGTCGCCACGGCGATGCTGTCCGGCGCGGACGCCGCCCGCTGCGCGAACTGCTCCAGGAACGTGCCCTGCACCGCAACGGGCTCGGCTTGCGAGCGAAGGCGCGCGCGTTCGTCGTCGTCGAGCAGCGAGACCGTGTCGAGCGGCGCTTCCAGCGCGTCGAAGCCGGCCAGGACGTTGCGCAGGTGCCGCGCGACATGCTGCAGATAGTGCAGCGTGAAGACCGTCGGCCGGCCCGTCAGCACGATCTCGTAGCGCGCGCGATGCCGGATCTCGATCGACAGGTCGTAGTCCGCCGACGCCCACGCTTCGTGAAGCCCGTCGAAGCGCACGGCCACGTTGGTCGCGCGGGTTTCGCCGTGCAGCTTGTGCGCGAGGGCGGCGATCGGAAAGTCCTGGTACGTGTAGCTTCGCTGCACCGTGTCGCGAACCTGGTTCAGGTACTCGCGAACCGTTGCGCCGGGCCGGGCGGCGTCGATGAGCGGGACGGGGCCGGCGGGACCGTCCGCGGATTCGGCGATCAGGCGCGGCGAATCCACGAACAGCCCGGCCGTGGCGTCGTAGCGCCCGAGGACCCGGAACAGGGCCGCCAGCAGCACGACGAACGCGCCCAGCTCGTTGCCGGCGGCGAGCTTTTCCAGCACCCGCGCCGCGTCGCCGTCGAGCTCGAACGCGTGCACCGGCGCGGGGCCGAGCGGCAGCGCATACGCCTGCCACGCCTGCTGAAGGCGGAAGTCTTCGTCGATGCGACCGAGCGCGTCGTTCCAGAACGCCAGATGCTCCTGGTATTGGCCGCTGGTCGAGAGCGCGTTCAGATTCAGTTCTGACAAAGCACGATCTCCTTCGTCGCGTACAGCACTTCGGAAGCGATGCCCTTGGCCTTGCAGTGCGCGACAAACTGGGTGGACTGGATGTGGCTCGGCGAGTTTTCGTCGAAGGTGTTGTCGAGCAGGTGGTTCAGCCACGGCTCCTGACCCATCGCATAGACATACGCCGCGTTGAACGCGAAGCCATCCACCAGCGCGGCGGCCTCGTCGATCTTGCAGCCGCGCGCGCGGCGCGACTGGTCGATGTCGCGCGGCAGCGCCTTGGGAAACAGCGGGCCATACACCCACGACGGCGGCGCGCCCTCGGTCTCCATCCCGACGAACAGGGTGTCCGGCTTGCCGGCGAGGCGGAAGACGTGCTCGTAGAGGACGGGGTCCAGGTTGCACGAATCGGCGATGCTCAGCACCGAACGATTGCCGAAGCGGATCATGAAGGACTGCTTGCTCTGGATCGCCAGGTCGTTGTGCTCGCCGAGGAACGGGATCGCGGTGATGGCCCCGTTGGGCAGCTTGATTTCCTGCGCATCCCGGACTTCCAGCACGTCGTCGAAGCCGAGCTTGCGCAACGCCAGTTCCAGCGACGGGTCTTGCGGGAAACCGTCGAAATTCCGGCCCACCACCACGGTCTTGATCTTGTGGCGAAGCTGCAGCAGCGTTTCGAGGACGATGTGGTCGTGATGGCTGTGCGTGAGCAGCACGTAGTCGATCTGGTCCGGCAGGTCGGCGAAGGTATAGCGCGGCAGGCGGGTGTCGTAGCCGTAGCTGATCAGCGGATCGAGCAGGATGCTCACGCCCCGGCTCTGGATCAGCAGGCACGCATGGCCGAAATAGCGGATGCGGATATCGTCGCCATCGAACGAACGATCCGGTTTCGGCTCCGGCGCCCCCTCGACGAAGAACGAGCGGAACAGCGGCTCGTCCTTCTCCTCCACGCGCATCAGGTCGACGATTTTCGCGTAGCTGCCGGGCGTGTCGCGCATGCGGAACAGCGTGTCGAGCGCGGGCTCGTCGAAGGCCATGTTGCTGAACAGCGTGCGCTCGTCCTTGAGCCGGGGCGTGCTGAGAATGAACGGCCGCGGCGTGTTCTCGTCGATCGCCGACAGCGCGATGCTCTGCGCGTCGCGCGCATAGAACGGGCTCGCGTACAGCAGGCTCTCGAAGACCCGGAAGGACGGGTTGTGATTCAGGTCGTAATAGATCTCGACATAGCCTTTCAGCACCTCCGGAATCTCGGCGTAGATCGGGTCCGAGGCCATCCCCTTCGCCTGTTCCAGCAGCAGCGTGGAGAACGCCTTGTAAGCCTTCGCCAGTTCCAGTTGCCGGGTGGCGCGCGCGGTGGTCTGCGCGATCAGCGCGCGGATTTCGTCGACGCGCTGGCCGCCCAGGTCGATGAACGGGCCGCCGCGCATCGCCGGGTCGTTGCATGCGGCCACATGCATCATCGGCGATGCGGCATAGGACTTCATGATCGGCAGGAACCGCTCGGCCACGTTGAGCGCGGCGGTCAACGGCGGAAGCGTGTGAAACCACGCATACCAGCCGTTGATCAGCGGTTCGAACTGGATGTTTTGCCGCAGGTAGACTTGCGTGCTGGACGAGATATTCAACGAGTTCTCCTTAGAATGCGCTGAGTTCGACGGCGCTCTGGCGGGTGTCGGCGCGCAGCGCGCGCTGTCCCAGCGTCAGGTTCCGGATGCGTACGCCCGGGTTGGCCAGAATCTCGCCGATCACGGACGTCAGCTCGTCGGCGAGGCCTCGCACCAGCGCTTCGCTGAAGCGCCCGGCGTGATAGACGACGCTGATCGCGAGACCCTCGTCGCGCGGCTCGGCCAGGAACCAGAAGTCGGTCGCGGCTTCCGTGTCCGCGCCTTGCTGGTTGTGGTCCGGCAACTCGGAAATGCGCACTTGCCCCGCATAGCGATCGACGGCGCCTTGCCGCTGGTTCTGCAGCGTCAGGCCGATGTCGAAGAGCGGATTGCGTCCCGGAACGCGCTTGACGTGCAGCTCGTCGAGCAGGCGATCCAGCGGATAAAGCGGGTGGGAGAACGCTTCGATGGTGGTGTCCCGCACCCGGGTCAGCAGCGTGTCGAAGCGATCGTCGCCGGCGACGCGATCGCGCAGCGCCAGCACGTTCAGATAGGGGCCGACCTGCGACTCGAGCTCGGGAAGCTCGCGGCCCGCGACCGGCGTGCCGACGACGATGTCCTCCTGGCCGGAGCGGCGGTAGAACAGCGCCTTGATCGCAGACAGCAGCGCGATGAACAAGGTCGCGCCATGGCGCTTGCCGAGCGATTCCAGCGCCGTCGTCGCGGCGGCCGGCAGTTCGAAGCGCCAGGTTTTCCAGCTCGGTGCGGCAGGCTGCTCGACGTCGCCCGGCAGTGCCAGCGCGCGCAGGTCGCCGCCCAGCTTGTTCAGCCAATAATCCTTCATGCGAGCGCCTTCCGGCCCCGCGAGCAGGCGGTTCAGCCAGCCCGCGTAGTCCTTGTACTGGATGGCGAGCGCGGGCAGCGGATTGTCCCGGCGCTCGACGAACGCGTTATAGATCTGCGACAGGTCGTCGAGCAGCACCTCCGTGGACCAGCCGTCGGTCACGATGTGATGCATCGTGCAGATGCAGACGTGACGGACTTCGGAGAGCCTGAGCAGCTTGACGCGGAACAGCGGGCCGGCGGCGAGATCCATCGGCGCGAGCCGTTCGCGGGCTTCGATCGACGCGGCCTGCGCATCGCGGTCCTCGGCATCCTGCAAATCCACGACCTCGACCGGGAACGCGGCTTCGCCGGCAGGCAGCACTTGCTGGAACGGTTGATTGCCGACCAGCACGAAACGCGTGCGCAGGATCTCGTGACGTTCACTCAACGCCCGGAACGCGCGCACGAGCGCGTCCACGTCCAGCACGCCCTCGAACAGCAGCGACGTGGGCAGCGGCCCGCCGGCTTGCGCCGCATTGAGGCGATCCTGGACCCAGAGCCGCGTCTGCGCGGGCGAGAGTTCGTATTGCGGCTGCGCGGGCAGCGGCGTCACCGGCGTGTAATCGATGGGCTGCGTATCGGCGATGCGCTTCGCGAGGCTGGAAATGGTGGGGTGCGAGAACAGGCTGCGGATTTCCAGCTTCACCTGCAGGTCGCGGCGGATGCGCGCGGCGACCTTCGTCGCGGAGAGCGAATTGCCGCCCAGCTCGAAGAAATTGGCGGTCGTGCTGATCCGGTTCTTGCCGAGCACTTCTTGCCAGATTGCCGCCAGCTGCGCTTCGAGCGCGTTGCCGGGCTCGACGTGGTCCACGCCGTCGCCGGGTTCGGGCAGGCTGGCGCGATCGAGCTTGCCGTTGGGCAGATGCGCGAACGCGGTCACGACGACGAACGCGGACGGCACCATGTAATCCGGCAGCCGCTGCTGAAGGTGCCCGCGCACCGCCTCGATCAGTTCGGCTTCGGGGTGCGACGAAAGCAGCCACGCGACGAGTCTCGCGCCGTCGTCCGCGCCGCGCAGCGCCACGACGGCTGCGTCGACCCACGGGTGCGATGCCAGCGTCGCCTCGATTTCACCGAGTTCGATGCGCAGGCCGCGCAGCTTGACCTGATGGTCGATGCGGCCGAGGAATTCGATGTTGCCGTCGGCACGGTAGCGCGCGAGATCGCCGGTGCGATAGAGGCGCGCGTGCGGGTCGGCGGAGAATGGATCGGCGATGAACTTCGCGGCGCTCAGTTCGGGCTCGCCATGATAGCCGCGCCCGACCGGCGTGCCGCCGATCAGCAGCTCGCCCGCCACGCCGACCGGCACGGGCTGCATCTGCGCGTCGACGATATAGACGCGGGTATTGGCGATCGGCCGGCCGATCGGGACGTTGCGGTGCGCGTCGTCGCGCCGGCATTCCCAGGCGGTCACGTCGACGGCGGCCTCGGTCGGGCCATAGAGGTTGTACAGCCTGGCGTCCAGGCGCTCGAAGAAGCGCTGCTGCAGGTCGTAGGGCAGCGCCTCGCCGCTGCACACGACGCGACGCAGCGACGCGCAGTGCGCGTCGAGGTCCGGATGGTCGAGGAAGGCGCGCAGCATGGACGGCACGAAATGGACGGTGGTGATCCCTTCGCGTGCAATGAGATCGACGAGGTAGTCGGTCTCGCGCTGGCCGCCGGGCCGGGCGAACACGAGGCGCGCGCCGGTGACGAGCGGCCAGAAGAATTCCCAGACCGAGACGTCGAAGCTGAACGGGGTCTTCTGCAGCACGGCATCGTCGGCGCCGAGCGCGTACGCGTGCTGCATCCAGAGGATGCGGTTGGTGACGGCGCGATGGGTATTGAGCGCGCCCTTGGGCCTGCCGGTCGAGCCGGAGGTGTAGATCATGTAGGCGAGGTTGTCGCCGCTCAGCGCGGGCGCGGGGTTGGCCGCGGGCGCGGCGGCGAACTCGTGCGCGTCGCGATCGACGACGATCAGGCGGGCGTCGGTGTCGGGCAGCGCGGGCAGCAGATGCTGCTGGGTGAGGAGCCAGCGCAGCTGGGCGTTGTCGATCATGAAGCGCACGCGCTCGGCGGGGTAGTCGGGATCGACGGGGACGTAAGCGCCGCCGGCCTTGAGGATGGCGAGCAGCGCGACGATCATGTCGAGCGAGCGCTCCATGGCGACGCCGACGAGGGAGTCGGGGGCGACGCCGAGCGCGATGAGGTGATGGGCGAGGCGGTTGGCGCGCAGGTTGAGTTCGGCGTAGGTGAGCGACGCGTCGTCATGAACGGCGGCGACGGCGTCGGGGGTGCGCTCGGCCTGCTGCTCGAACAGCCGGTGCAGCGGTTGTTCGGCGGCAGCGCCGAAATCCGTGTCGGTCCGGTTCCACTCGACGGTCAGCGTGTTCCGTTCCGCATCGCTCAGCAGCGGCAGCCGGGCAACGGCGGCCGACGCATCGCCCGCGAGACTCGTCAGCAGTTTCCGGTAGATCCCGAGGAAACGCTGCACCGTGCTCTGTTCGAACAGATCGGTGTTGTAGTCGCAATCGATCAGGAGTTCCTGCCCCGCGTCGAGCACGTTGACGTTCAGGTCGAACGCGGTATGACGGATCAGCGGGGCGACCAGGCCGACCTTCAGGCCGGGCAGTTCGGGCAGCGCCGACACGGGTTCCAGATTGAAGACCGCCGATACCAGCGGGGCGGCGTTCAGATCACGCTGCGCACCGATTTCGCGGACCAGCTCGGCGAACGGGAAATCCTGATGCTCGAGCGCGTCGAGCAGGTTCTGGCGCGTGCCGGACAGGAAGCTCGCCACGGTGGCCGCGTCCGGCAGCGTGGAGCGCAGCGGCAGCAGATGCGTGCAGTAGCCGGCGAGGCGGTCGCTGCCGGCCACGGAGCGGCCGGTCACGGGGATGCCGGTGACGATCTCCTGCTGGCCGGCGATGCGGTGCAGGAACAGATTGAAGCCCGCGAGCAGCATCATGTAGAGCGTGCAGCCGTTCTGACGGGCGGCGGCGCGCAGCGACGCGGCCTCCTCCGCATCCAGATGCAGGGACACGCGCTCGCCGTGAAACGTCTTCACCGCGGGCCGGGGGTAGTCCACCGGAAGATTCAGCGGTTCGGCGTGGCCCGCGCATTGCGCCAGCCAGTACTCGCGGTTCGCCTTCGCTTCCGGACTGTGGCGCTGGCCGTCGATCTGCTTCAGGTACTCGCGGAACTGCAGCGGCGCCGCGGCCGGCGCCGCGCCGGCATAAGCCCGCGCCAGATCCTCGAGCAGGATGCCGAACGTGGAGCCGTCGCAGATGATGTGATGGGCCGTCATCACCAGCAGGTGACGCTCGCTGCTCAGGCGCACGAGCGCGGCGCGAAAGAGCGGGCCGTTCACCAGGTCGAACGGCTGGCGGCTTTCCTGATCCCGCCACGCGTCCTGGTCCGTGTCGATCAACGGAATCTGGAGCGTCAGCGACGGATGCACGATCTGGCCCGACCCGTCCGGCGTCAGCGTGGTGCGCAGCGCCTCGTGCCGGTCGACCAGGCCCTGGACGGCCGCGCGCATCGCGGCCTCGTCGAGCCGGCCGTTCAGCTCGAGGGTGGTGTTGACGTTGTAGGCCAGCGATCCTTCGGGATCGACTTCCGACAGGACCCACAACTGCCGCTGCGCTTCGCTCAGCGCGGCAACCGTGCCGTGCTTCGAATGAGGCCGGATGAAGCCGCCCCGGCGCAGGTCGGCGACGCTGTCCTTCACCGCGCGGATGAAGCGGTCGACATCGGCGTCCGTATGCGCGGTGGACAGGAAGCAGGTGCGCCATTCCCAGATGTAGATGCCCTTTTCGAGCATGTGATAGAAGAACAGGTCGAGGTTCTCGGTGAATTCGAAGCGGAACATCGAGCCGAACCACGTGACCTTGATCGGCGCCTCGGCCTCCGCGAAGAACGCGTTCAGCGTGGCGGCGATTTGCGCGGTCCGTTCGTTGAGCGTGGCCTGCAGCGCCGGACCTTCCTGCTCGATCTTCTCCAGCACGGCCAGCGCGGCCGACATGGCGAGCGGATACTGGCAGAAGGTGCCGCCGAACGCCGTGCGGTCCGCGGCGGGGAACGAGTGGTCGCCGTAGGTCCACATGCCGCCGTCGATCGCGTCCATGAAGCGTCGGGAGCCGGCGATGACGCCCAGCGGCAGGCCGCCGCCGATGATCTTGCCGTAGGTCGCGAGATCGGCCCGAATGCCGAACATGGCCTGCGAGCCGCCCGGATGGACGCGGAAGCCGGTGATCATTTCGTCGAAGATCAGCGCGGCCCCGGCCTCCTCGGTGATGCGGCGCAGCTCCTTGAGGAATGCGACGGGCTGCAGCGACGGGTTGCGGCTCTGCACCGGCTCCACCAGCACGGCGGCGATCGTCGACGCCATGCCGCGGATGGTCTCGAGCGCGGCGTCGCTGCCGTAGTCGAGCAGGACCATGTTCTCGACCGAGCCGAACGGCACGCCGGGGGCCATGGCTTCCGTCACGCCTTCCGCGTTCGCCGCGGCGAGCGTGCCGTCCGCATGGCCGTGATACGAATGCGTGAACATCACGATCTTGTCGCGCCCGGTCACGGCGCGCGCGAGCCGCATGGCGGTCATCACCGCCTCGGTGCCGGTGTTCGAGAAGGCGACGCGATCGAGGCCGGTGACGCGGGCGAAGCGCGCGGCCACTTCGCCGACGAGGCTGGAGCGCGCGCCCAGTTCGAGCGGACGCTGCCATTCGCGGGTGACCTGCTGCTGGATGAATTCCGGCGTGTGGCCGAACAGATGCACGCCGAAGCCCATCGTGAAATCGATGTACTCGTTGCCGTCGATATCCCACAGCCGCGAACCGGCCGCGCGATCGCCGACGATCGGATACAGCATCTCCTTGGTCGAGAAGCGGAAGCCAACCGTGGCGCGGCTGTCGGCCAGCACCGAGCGGGACGCCTGCACCGAGTCCTTCGATTTCCGGGTGCGCGTGGTGTAGCGCACGATCAGCGCTTCGAGATGCTCCTGCTGCACGGCGGTCAGGCCGCGCGCCCGTTGTTCGACCGGGCTGCCCCACGGCATCATGGGCTTGCGGGGCTGATTGTCCGAGGCAGGCGCAGCCGGAGCCGCGACCGCAGGCGCGGGTTTCGTTGCGGGCGCAACGGCATGGACCGCAACGGCGGCCTTCGGCGCGACGCTCGCGACGGCTTGCGCGGCGACCGTCGGCCGAACGTCGGCATGGCCGGTCAGCGACGTGCGCAGCAGCTCCATTTGCTGGCTCATGACGTGGGACAGCAGTTGATTCTGTTCGCGCAACACCCGCTCGACCGTGGAGCCGCCTTCGGCCGCGACCCATTCCACCGGGGCCGCCGGGGCGGCGGCGAGCGGCGCAGGCACCGCCGCAAGGAGCGGCGCGGCGGCCGTTGCGGACGGTTCGGCCGCTGCCGCGGGCGGCGCGTCCTCCGCCGGCAGGTTGTCGGCGACGTACTCGGCCAGCGCCTGCACCGTCGCCAGGTCTTCGAAGAAGCGGCGCATCACCAGCTTCACGCCGTACTGCTTCTCGATGTGCCGGATCGCCTCGATCAGCACGATCGAGTCGGCGCCCATTTCCAGGAAGGGCAGGTCGATGTTGATGGTGGAGGGATCGGCCTGGATCAATTCGCCGATCTTGCCGCGAAGCCATTCGAGAACCTCGCCGATACGGTTGAGCGTCGGCGTTGCGGCGATGGGAAGTGCGCTTGTCTGGGTCATGGACGTGTCCGCTTTCTGGAACCAGGTACGACTGCGTTGGAAGGGATAGGACGGCAATGCGACGCGCGTGAGCGCGGGTGTTTCGGTTGAGGCCCAATCGACGTCGACGCCGTGGGCGTAAAGACTCGACAGCGCTTCGACCAGGGCTTGCTGCTCCACTTGCGGCCGCTGCAAGCCGAGGAACTGGATGCCGGCGTCCGGCGCGCAGCAGGCGCGCGCCAGGTTGACGAGCACCGGCTTGGGGCCGATTTCGACCAGCAGGTTGAATCCGGCTTCGACAAGGCGCTCGACGCTGCTCGCGAACTGCACCGGCTCCCGGCAGTGACGGCGCCAGTATTCGTCGGTGGGCGCCTCGTCCATCACGGCGCCCGTGAGATTGGAATAGAACGGGATCGCCGGGCGCGCGACGCGCACCGCTTTCGCCGCGGCCTGGAACTCGTCCAGCATCGGCTCGAGCAGCGGCGAGTGGAACGCGTGCGACGTATTGAGCGGCACGGACCGGATGTCTTGCGCGGCGAACGCGTCGACCAGCATCGCGATGCGCTCGCGCTTGCCGGAGATCACGATGCTGGCCGGGCCGTTGACGGCAGCCACCGCCACCTCGTGCGGATAGGCGTCGATTGCGCGCTCGACCGTGGCGAGGTCCGCGAAGATGGCCGCCATCTCGCCGTCGCGGGGCAGCGCCTGCATCAGCCGGCCGCGTTCGGCGATCAGCCGCAGGCCGTCTTCCGGCGAGAAGATGCCGGCCGCGCAGGCGGCCGCGTACTCGCCGACGCTGTGTCCCATCACGGCGTCGGGCGTCACGCCGAACGACGCCAGCAACGTGGTGAGCGCGTACTGCAGCGAGAACAGCGCCGGCTGGCTATAGCCGGTCTGGTGAATGTCCTCGTTGCGGGCGGACAGCACCTCGAGCAACGGCTTGTCGAGCAGCGGGTCGGCCACCGCGCGGCAGCGGTCGATCGCGTCGCGGAACACCGGATACGCGTCGTACAGGCGGCGGCCCATGCCGGCGTATTGCGAACCCTGGCCGGTGAACAGGAACGCCATCTTCACCCGGGGCGCGGGCTGCGTCGCGGCGGCGGGTTCTTTCGCCTGGAACGCGCGCAGCTTTTCGACGGCGTCCTCGAGCGACGACACCGGCAGCGCCAGCCGATGCGCGAAATGCGAGCGGCCGGTCGACGCCGAATACGCCACGGCCGCGATATCGAGACCGGGTTCGGCTTCGAGCCGCCGCTGATAGCGCGCGGCAAGCTCGCGCAATGCCGCCGGCGTCTTGGCCGACAGGACCAGCGGATGCACGTTGTGCCTCGACGGCGTCGCCTGCCGCGCCGGCGCGGGCGCTTCCTCCAGCACCAGGTGCGCGTTGGTGCCGCTCGCGCCGAACGCGCTGACGCCGGCTCGCCGTGGCTGCGCGCCGCGCGGCCACGCGCTCGCCTCGGCGCAGACCTCGATCGGCAGCGCGTCCCAGCGCACCAGCGGGCTCGGGTGGCGGAAATGCAGATGGGCGGGGATGCGCTCGTGGTTGAGCGACAGCACGACCTTGATGACCCCCGCGATGCCGGCGGCGGATTCCGTGTGGCCGATGTTGGTTTTCACCGAGCCGACGCGCAGCGGCCTGCCCGCGTCGCGGCCGGCGCCGAACACCGTCGCGAGCGCCTGCACCTCGATCGGATCGCCGAGCGCGGTGCCGGTGCCGTGCGCTTCCACGTAATCGACGGACGCGGCGGGAATCCCGCCCAGCGCCTTGCGGATCACTTCTTCCTGCGCGCGCCCGTTCGGCGCGGTAAAGCCGCTCGACGCACCGTCGTGGTTGACGGCCGAACCGCGCAGCACGGCCAGCACGCGATCGCCCGCGGCGAGCGCATCGGACAGGCGCTTGAGCACGAGCGCGCCGCAGCCTTCGCTGCGCACGAAGCCGTCCGCCGCCGCGTCGAAGGTCTTGCAGCGGCCGTCCGGGGCCAGCGCCCGCGTGCGCGACACGGCGATCGAGTTGTCCGGCGAAAGAATCAGGTTGACGCCGCCCGCGATGGCGAGATCGCACTCGCCGGTGCGCAGGTTCTGGCTCGCGGTATGGATCGCGGTGAGCGACGACGAGCAGGCGGTGTCGATCGCCATGCTCGGGCCTTGCAGGCCCAGCCCGTAGGAGATGCGGCCGGCCGCCGTGTTGAGCGGATTGCCGGTGAAGAAATAGCCGTCGATGCCGCTGCCGCCGCCGTTGCGAAGCTGCAGATTCGCGTAATCGTTGGTGGTGATGCCGACGAACACGCCGGTGCGGCTGCCCTTCAGGCTGTCGACGGGAATGCCGGCATGCTCCAGCGCTTCGTGGCTGACTTCGAGCAGCAGGCGCTGCTGCGGGTCCATCGCGGCCGCCTCGCGCGGCGTGATGCGGAAAAACGCCGGATCGAACTGGTCGACGCCGTCGAGAAAACCGCCGAAGCGGCAATACATGCGGCCCGGCGCTTCGGGATCGGGATCGTAGTACGCGTCGATGTCCCAGCGCTCGCGCGGCACTTCGGAAATCGCGTCCACGCCGTCGTTCAGCAACTGCCAATAGGCGTCGAGATCGTGCGCGGCGCCCGGAAAGCGGCAGCTCATGCCGACGATCGCGATCGGCTCCGGCGTGCCGGCCTCGCGCGTCGCAACGGCGGGCGCTGCAGGCCGCGGCGATACGGCTTGCGCCGACGCCGTCGGCGCGGCGGGCGCGTCCGGCGCGGTGGCGGACGACTGCTCCGCCAGGAAATCCGCGAGCGCGTTGACCGTCGGATGATCGAACAGCAGCGCGACCGGCAACGGCGCGCCGAGCGCTTTTTCGAGGTGCGCGCGCAGGTCCACCGCCATCAGCGAATCCATGCCCATCTCGAAGAACCCGCGGTCGCGGTCCGGCGTCGCCGAGCCGAAGCCGAGCACCTGCGCAACCGCGCGGTCGATGGCGTCCGCCAGCAGGCGCTTGCGCTCGCGGGGGGATTTGTCGCTCAGCGCGGGCATCGCCGGCGCGCTCGGCGGGGTTGCGTCGACCCGCACGCGGTCGAGGAAGGGCTTCGGTCCGCGCGCCTCGTAGGAGCCCTGGAACAGCGCGAGGTCGATGTCGACGACCGCCACCTGGGGCACGGCGGGGAGATGATCGAGCACGTCGAGCGCGCGATCCGCCGCCAGCGACTTGATGCCGACGCGTCGCAGCAGCGCCTCGGCCTCCGGGAACGTCATGCCGCCCTGCGCCCACGGCCCCCAGTTCACGCTCGAGGCCGGCAGGCCCAGATGGCGGCGATGATGCGCGAGCGCGTCGAGGAAGCGGTTCGCGGCGCTGTAGTGCGCCTGGTCGCGCGAGCCCCACGCGGACGCGATCGACGAAAACAGGATGAAGAAGTCGAGCGGGAACGGTTCGCTGTGCTGATGGAGCAGCCATGCGCCGGCGACCTTCGGTTGCAGGACGGCTTCCAGTTCCTCGCGCTCGACCTGCATGATCGGCTTGTAGCCGACGATGCCGGCCGCATGCACGATGCCCCGCAGCGGCACGCGTTCGCGCCGGAGCGTGGCGAAGCAATCCGTGACGGCCGCCGGGTCGGTGATGTCGAGGCGCTCGCAACGGACGGTCACGTTCCGGTCGCGCAGCTCGGCGATCGCCCGCTGGCTCTCGTCGCTCGCGGCCCCTTGCCGGCCGACCAGGATCAGCGTGCCTGCGCCGTGCGCCGCCAGCCACCTGGCGGTGTGCAGCCCGAGCGCGCCGAACCCGCCGGTGATCAGGTAGGCCGCTTCCGGGTCGACCCGCAGCGCGGCCGTTTCGGCTGGCGCGAGCGGGCTCAGGCGCGCGACGTAGCGCGCGCCTTGCCGCAAGGCCACCTGTTCTTCGCGGCTCTCGCCGAGCACCTCGTGAAGCAGCGCCTGCGTCTCGTCCTCCGGCGCGGCCGGATCGAGATCGATCGCGGTGCCGAACCATTCCGGATGCTCGATCATCGCGCCCCGCGCCAGGCCCGCCAGCGCAGCCTGCGCGAGTCCCGACACACGGGGCGTTTCGCCGGCCTCCACCGCGTCGCGCGTGACCACCCAGATCCTGGGCCGGGCCGACGCCGCCCACTCGCGCTCGTCGCTGCCCAGCGCGCGCACGAGATGCAGCAGCGCCGTGGACATGCGCGACGCGCCGACGGTTTCGTCCAGCGCCCACAAGAAGACGATGCGCTGCCCGGGAGCGGCGGCCTCCTGCAGCAAGCGGACGAAATGGTCCGGCTGCTCGGGCGCGACTTGCCAGGCTGCGTCTGCTTCCGCGGGGGCGCGATAGTCGCGGCCGGCGCGGACCAGCGCGCAGGATGCGCCGCGCGCGCGCAGCAGCGCCGCGAACCGGTCGCCTGCGCCGCTCTCGTCCGCGAAGATCAGCCACGGCGACGCGTCGGCGGCGAACCGGGCCGCCGGCAACGCGGCTTGCTGCTCCCACACCACGTGATAGAGCGGGTTTGCGTCCGGGGCGGCGGTTTCGGCGGGGGCGAACGCAGTCTGAAGCAGTTCCGGGAATGCGTTCAGCACCTCTTCCGAATACTTGCCGGACGTCTTGAGACGCCGGGACGCTTCCTCGATGCTGCCGGCATCCATGCCGACGACGGGCGAGCGGTTCTTTTCCAGACTGAAGCGCTGGCGCTCGAACGGGTAGTTCGGCAAGGTCGTGGCGGGCTGGGCGGGCGCCGAGAACAACGCGTTCCAGTCGAACTGCCAGCCCTGCACATACAGGGCCGCGAGCGCGCGCTCCAGTGCGTGGCCGGCGCATGGCGGCGGCAGCCAGCCGTCGGCGAGCCCGTCCGGCGTGCGCGGCGCGTCGGCCTGATCCGGCCGCCCGGCCAACTGCAGCCAGTACTGCGGATGCGTGACCTCGTCGGTCACCTCGGTGCCGACACTGCCGGAAATCAGGCGGACTGACGGCCGTGCGAGCGCCATGTCCTGCAGCGCGGCGCGCAACGCGTCGGAATCGGACCGGGCGGCCACGAGGCGCAGCGCGTCGGCCAGGCTCACGACACCCGCTACGCAGGCCGCGACATATTCGCCGATGCCATGGCCCGACACGACGGAGGGACGGATGCCCCATGCGTTCCACAGTTCCGCCCACGCGAAGTGGATCGCGAAGCGGCCCGCATCGGTATCGAGCGCCGACAGCGGCACCGAGCAACGCTCGAAGGCTGCGCGGAAATGCGGTTCCGACGCGTGCAGTTCGCGCGCGACGCCGGTGTCCAGCGACGCGAACATGAAGCCCATGCGCGTGGCCTTGCCCGCGCGCGCCGAAGTCGTCGCCGGTTCCCGCATGCCCGACACATAGGCGGCGCGAAACGGATAGTGGCTCCGTCCCACGGCGGCGGCGCGGCAGATCGCGGCCAGCTCGTGCGGCGGCGCGCCGGCGATCGCGCGCTCGTAGCGTTGCGCGAGCGCCGTCAGCGCCGCTTCGGACCGGGCCGACAGCAGCAGCAGCGAACGCTGCGCATCGTGCGCCGGCGCGACCGGCGGTTCCTCGACGATCGCGTGGGCATTGGTGCCGCTGAAGCCGAACGCGCTCAACCCGGCGACGCGCCTGCGTTCCCCGCGCGGCCACGCGACCGGATCGGCCGCGACGCGGATCGGGATGTCCTGCCACGGCGTATGCGGATTGGGTTGCGTGAAATGCAGATGCGCAGGAATCCTGTCGTGCTCGAACGACAGCAGCACCTTGATCAGCCCGGCGATGCCGGAGGCCGACTCCAGATGCCCGATGTTGGTCTTGACCGAGCCGATCACGAGCGGCTCGGAGGCCGCGCGCCCGGGGCCATAGACGCCGGCCAGCGCCTCGACCTCGATCGGGTCGCCGAGGGAGGTCCCGGTGCCGTGGGCCTCGACATACGAGACGTCGCCGGGCGCGAGGCCGGCCTGGTTCAGCGCGCGGCGGATCACGCGCTCCTGCGAATCGCGGCTCGGCACGGTCAGCCCGCCGCCCGCGCCGCCCTGGTCGACCGCCGTGCCGCGCACGATGCCGAGCACCCGGTCGCCGTCGGCGAGCGCGTCGGCGAGGCGCTTGAGCACCACCATGCCGCAGCCTTCGCCGCGCACGTAGCCGTCCGCCGCCGCGTCGAAGGTCTTGCAGCGCCCGTCCGGCGACAGCATGCGCGCCTGCGAGAAGCTGACCATGACCTCGGGCGAGAGCATGAGATTGACGCCGCCCGCGAGCGCCATGCTGGTTTCGCGCGAGCGCAGGCTTTCGCAGGCGAGGTGCAGGCAGACCAGCGACGACGAGCAGGCGGTGTCGATCGCCATGCTCGGGCCGGTGAGGCCCAGCACGAACGACAACCGGCCCGCGGCCATGTTCAGCGCGCTGCCGGTGCCGGCGTAGCTGCTCGACGGCGTCGACGCATTGGACACCTGAATGGCATGGTCGAAGCAGGTGATGCCGACGTACACGCCCGTGGCGGACTGCCTGAAGCGCTCGGGCGCGAGATGGGCGTTTTCGAGCGCCTCCCAGGCCACTTCGAGCAGGAGCCTTTGCTGCGGATCGAGGTAGGTGGCCTCGCGCGGCGCGATCCCGAAGAACGCCGCGTCGAATTGATCCACGCGCTCGATGAAGGCGCCGTGGCGGGTCGCCATCTTGCCGGGCGCGGCCGGGTCCGGGTCGTAATAGCGGTCGATGTCCCAGCGTTCGCGCGGCACTTCGGTGACGGCGTCGCGCGCGTGGTCGAGCAGCTGCCAGAACGCGGCCGGCGTATCGCTGCTGCCGGGAAAGCGGCAAGCCATGCCGATGACGGCGATCGGCTCGTTGCGGTCCGAACGCAGCGCCGCGATTTCCGCGCGCCGCAGGCGCAGTTCGTCGAGCGCGGCTTTCAGTGCTTGAGTGGCCTTGGCGTTCATTGTGCGCCGATCTCCTGGGCGATCAGTTCGGAAAGGTCGTCCTCGTCGAGGTCGTCGGATGCTTCGTCGACGACGGGCGCAGGAAGCGACGGCGACAGTTCGTTGAGCACGTATTGGGCGAGCGTCTGCAGGTTCGGATAGGAAAACAGCAGCGTGGCGCGAAACGGTTTCCCGAACACCTTGGTGAGGCTGTCGGTCAGTTCGAGCGCGATCAGCGAATTCAGGCCGAGATCGAACAGCGATTGCTCGGGCGCGATGGCGTCGGCGCCGGAGAGGCGAAGGGTCTTGGCCAGCATCTGCGCGAGCGTGCCGGTGACGAGCTCGATCCGCTCGCGCGGCGCGCACGAACGGAGCTGGCGCAGCAGTTCGGTCTCTTGCTGCGCCGGCTGGGCGGCCGGTTGCGCCAGTTCGGAAAACAGCGCCGACCCGGCGGCCGGCGCATCGACCCGGAACAAGGTCGGCCAGTCGATCCGGGCCACCCCGGACTGGACGACGCCGGACGCCATCAGCCGCTCCAGCGCCGCGATCGCCAGTTCGGGCGACAGCGTGCCGACGCCGAGCCCGGCCAGTTGCTCGTGGGCGCGCCGCCCATAGTCGGTGGCGGCGTGGCCGATCTCCGCCCACGGCCCCCAATTGACGCTGAGGCCCGGTTTTCCCTGCGCGCGCCGATGATGCGCGAGGGCGTCGAGGAAGCCGTTCGCCGCGGCGTAGTTGCCCTGGCCCGGCATGGTGAGCAGCGCGGCCATCGACGAGAACAGCACGAAATGGTCGAGCGGCAGGTCGGCCGTCAGCTCGTGCAGATACCAGGCCCCGTCGGCCTTGCCGCTGCCGGCGCGATGGAAGGCATCGTCGTCCTGGCGCATCAGCAGCGCATCGTCGAGCGTGCCGGCGAGGTGGAAAACGCCCTTGAGCGGCGGCATCGAGCGTGCGATTTCGCTGATCGCTGCGGCGACGTCCTCACGACGCGACAGATCGGCGCGAATGACCCTAGCGTCGAGCGTGCGCAGGATTTTTTCGGCCGCGGGGGACGGCTCGCCGCGCCCGAGCAGCGCGATCTTGCCGGCGCCGTTGGCGGCGAGCCAGGACGCGAGCCGCAGGCCGAGCCCGCCGAGCCCGCCGGTCACCAGATAGGTCGAGTCGCCGTGGAACCTGATCGGGCGGTGACTGACGAATTCGCGATTGTCGCGGGCGATGCGCGCGACGTAACGCTGTTCGCGGCGATACGCGATCATGTCTTCGCGGCCGCCGGCCCGAACCGCTTGCACGACGTGCGCCGCGGACGGCTGCGCGGGATCGAGGTCGACGAGCCCGCCCCACAGCGCGGCATGCTCGACGGCGATCGCGCGGCCCAGTCCCCACAAGGGCGCCTGCGCGACGGCCGTCGATTCGCCTTCCAGCACGTTCATCGCGCCCGACGTCACCAGCCACAGACGCGCCTGCCCGGCCGACGCGGCGCGTGACGCAAGCGTCCTGAGCAGTTGCAGCACGCTCGTGCTGGCATGCCGTCTCGCCGCGATGTCGGACGGATCGAGATCGAGGCTCCACAGGTGGATGACGCCCTTCAGCGGCCGGTCGAGCGCGGGCAGGTGCGGCGTCGCGTCCGCGAAGTACAGCGCGCACGTATCGCCCGCGCTTTCCAGCAGCGCCGCCACTTGCGCGCCGACGCCGCCGCGGTCCGCGAGAATCAGCCACTCGCCATGCGCCGAGCCGCCGGTTGCCGCGTCGCCGCTCGACGGTCGCCAGACGCGCTGATACAGCAGCGCGGCGACCTCTTGCCGTCCGACGGTTTGCGCGGAACGCACGTGCTGCAGCCGCAGCGCGTCGATCTCGATCAGCAGTCGTCCGGCGAGGTCATAGACGCGGATATCGCCCTCCAGCGCATCTTGCCCGACCGGCTTGCGCAGCGTGGCATGACTCCACGCATCGGCCGACGACGGCGGCTGATGCACGCGCACCGCGCCGATCGAACTGGGCAGGTACATGCCGCCGTCGTTCAGCGCATCCGCGTCGATCGCGGCGGCGAGCACGCGGCTGCACGCGTCGAGGAACGCGGGATGCACGTGGTATTGCGACGACGCCAGCGCATCGGCAGGCAGGCTGATTTTCCCCAGCGCCTCGCCGGCGGTGCGCCAGATCTGCCGGATCGCGTCGAACACGCCGTCGATCTGAACGCCGTGTTGGCGGATTTCGCCATTGAAGTCCGCGCCCGATGCCGTTTCGGTGCAGCGGGCCTGCACCGAAGCGGCATCGAATCGCCGTGGCGCGGCGGACGGCGTGGATGCGCACATCTCCCGCAGCCGGCGCAATTGCGGCAGATTGCCGAGGATCAGCTCGACCGGCGGACCGAAATCGAGCAGGCAGGCCACTTCATCCACGCCGATCGATTCCAGGTCCCGCACCAGCTCGACGCAGGTTTCCGGGGTGCCGATGAGGCCGCGCGATTGCGCGAAGCGTTCATAGAGAAACTCGACGAACTCGTCCAGCTCGCGCGCGCCCATCGCGCGCACGTCCACCGACTGGCCGCGGCTTTGCGCCAGCCCGTTCAGCAGGCCGATATTGCTGCGGATGTAGTTGCAGAACGGCGCGCGCGCCTGCTCGCGCACCTGCGCCGGGTCCGCGCCGACGAACGTGTGCAGCATCACGGAGACGGTGCCCGCCGCCGGATCGAAGCCGTGCTTCGCGCGCGCGTCGCGGTAGAGCGCGATCTTGTGGGCGAGCTGATCCCGATCCTGGTCGAGCACGTGGGTCAGCAGGTTGGCGCCGACTTCCCCGGCGAGGACGAAGGTCTGCGGGTTGCTGGCGGCGGTCACCCAGACGGGCAGCTCCGGCTGCACCGGCGTCGGGTAGATGCGCAGCTGCACCGGCTTGCCGACGCCGTTGCGCGCATCCAGCGTGCCGCCGCGCCACAGATGCTGAACGGCGCGCATCGCGGTCAGCATCTCGTCCTGCCGCGTCGCGTACTTTTCCGGGGCGAACACGAAATCGTCAGGATTCCATCCGGACGCGAACGAAACGCCCACGCGGCCGTTCGACAGGTTGTCCACCATCGACCACTCTTCCGCGATGCGGATCGGGTTGTGCAGCGCGCCGACCACGCTGCCCGCGAGCAGCCTCACGCGTTGGGTGGACGCGGCGAGCGCGGCGTGCAGCACGGCGGGATTGGGGTACAGCGAGCCGAATTCGGTGAAATGGCGCTCCGGCACCCAGACGCTGGAAAACCCGTTCGCATCGGCGAAGCGGGCGCTTTCCATCACGAGCCGGTACTTGTTGCCGGACAACGCCTCTTCACTGCTGGCGAAGAACATCAGGCCGAACTTCATGCGTGACTCCAATCCGATTCGTGAATTTCGGCACTGGCGCACATCTGCCATGTCGCGGCGGCGCTCGTGTCCTCGATCCGGTGATAGACGGCAAACGAAAACGGTCCCCCGGACTGACGGCTCAGCACGGTCTGCACGGTGCGCGATTCATGCGGATGCAGCGGCAACGGCGCATGCAGCGCGAGGTCCTTCAACGTGGCATGGCCGGCGGAACCGATCTGCGACGCGGCCGCCAGCGCCATTTCCACATAGGCGGAATAGGGCAGCACGGGCGCGCCCTTGACGCGATGCCCGCCGAGAAACGCGGTGGCCGGCGCGTCGAGGCGCGACTCCCAGATCCACGTGCCGGGCGTGTGCGCGTGCTGCTCCTTGAGGCGCCCGAGCAGCGGATGCCGGGGCTCGCGCGCGGGTATCCAGAAGCCGCGACGCTCGAACGGGTAGGTCGGCAGCGTGAGCCGCCGGTGCGGGCCGTCCTGCTCGACCGCATGCCAGTCGATGGATGCGCCACGTACATAGAGCTCGGCGAGCGTGTGCAGGATCGTGTCCCACGCGGCCGTGCGCGCGCCGATCTCGATCACGATGCTTCCGGCCGCATCGCCGTCCGGCGCCGGCGGCACGTCCGCAAACGAGGCCGCGGCGCGATGCCCGTCGCCGGTGCTGCGAACCGCTTGCGGCGTGATGCCGAAGGACGTCCATAGCTGCGCGAGCGCGCACTGGAATGCCGTGAACCGTGCTTCGGAAGCGTCGAGCCCGGACGCTTCGCGTTGCCGGTCCATCAGTGTGCGGAAAGCGGGGCTGGCCGCGCGCAATTGGCGCTCGGCCTCGGCGCTGCCGCCATCGTCCGCGCAAAAGTGGAAAGTCACCGTGGGCGGCGTTTCGGCGCTCGCGCCGGCCGAGACGGCATGCAGTTGCGAACGCAACGAATCGAGACTCGACGCGACGACGGCGGCGCGCCGCGAGAAATGGGTGCGCCCGGTGTTCGCCGTGAACGCGACGTCCGGCAAACGGACCTCGGGATGGGCGTCGAGATACGCCGCATAGGACGTCGCCAGGGCCTGCAACGCTTCGGGCGTGCGCGCGGAGAGCGTCACGACGCGCGCCGCAGGTGCCGTGAGCGCCGCCGGATCGGCTTCGATCTCCCCGGGCCGCGGCGGCGCTTCGGACAGGATCATGTGCGCGTTGGTGCCGCCGAAGCCGAACGAACTCACGCCGGCCATGCGCGGCCCGTGCTCCGCATGCCAGGGCGTGACCTGCTGCGGAATACGGAAGGGCGTGCCGTCGAGCGCGATATGAGGGTTGAGCGACCGGAAATGGAGGTTCGGCGGAATGGCGCGATGGTGCAGCGCCAGCGCGGTCTTGATCAGGCTGGCGATGCCCGCCGCCGATTCCAGATGGCCGATGTTGGTCTTGACCGAACCGATCCAGCAGAGATCTTCCGGGCGACGCGATCCGCCCAGGACCGCCGTCAGCGAATTCAATTCGATGGGGTCGCCAAGCGGCGTTCCCGTCCCGTGCGCCTCGACGAAGCCGACGTCCTGCGCCCGCACGCCGGCATCGCGCAGCGCACTGTCGATCACGGCCTGCTGGGCCGGACCATTGGGCGCGGTCAGGCCGTTGCTGCGGCCGTCCTGGTTCACCGCCGAGCCGCGGATCACCGCGAACACGGTGTCGCCGTCCTTGACGGCATCGTCGAGACGCTTGAGCAGCACCATGCCCACGCCTTCGCCGCGCACATAGCCGTTGGCTGCCGCGTCGAACGCCTTGCATCGGCCGTCCGACGACAGCATGCCTGATTGCGTGAAGGAGGCGCTCAACTGCGGCGCCAGGATCAGGTTGGCGCCGCCGGCGAGCGCCGCATCGCACTCGCCGCGCTGCAGCGCGCGGCACGCCTGATGAGCCGCGACGAGCGACGACGAGCACGCGGTGTCGACCGCCCAGCTCGGGCCGCGCAGGTCGAGCGTGTAGGAAATGCGGTTGGCGGCGACGCTCAGCGCATTGCCGGTCGCGACATAGGGGCCGACGTCCGCGGCTTCTTCCTGCGCCAGACGGACGTAGTCCGCATTGCTGATGCCGACGATGACCGCGGTGCGTCCGCCGGCGAGACGCCGTGGTGCGATGCCCGCGTGCTCGAACGTCTCCCAGGCGACCTCGAGCAGCAGGCGCTGTTGCGGGTCCATCGCCTCGGCTTCGCGGGCGCTGATGCCGAAGAAGTCCGCATCGAACTGGTCGACCTGCTCGAGCAGTCCGGTGGCCGGAAGGTTGGCGGCGCGCGGGTTCGACGCGCCGACCGCGTCGCGGCCTTGCAGCAGAAGCTGCCAGAACGCGTCGGGATGATCGGCGCCGGGGAAGCGGCATCCGATGCCGACGATGGCGATATCCGCGCGCGCTTCGGCGCAAGCGCGCGCCGTTTCCGAGCGCGCATTCGCGGCGCCGCTCAGATGGCGCGCCAGCAGGGAAATACTCGGAAAATCGTAGACGACCGTAGGGGAAACCGGCTGCCCAAGCCAGTCCTGCAACTCGCCCGTGAGCATGATGGCGTCTTTCGAGTCGAGCCCGTAGGCGCTGAACGGCGCGTCGGGGTCGAGATCGCCGGGCGCGATGCCCGACAGACGCGCGACATGCTCGACGAACCATTGCACCAGCGCCTGCGTGCCGCGTGCGGCAGCGGTCGCGACGGGCGCGTATTCCGCGGAGACCGCACGCCGCCACTCGCCCGCGATCGCGAGCCCCTGTCCGTTCAGGAATGCCTGCCGGGTTCGGCTCCGCTGGATTTTTCCGCTGGACGTGCGCGGGATCGTGGCGGGCTTCAGCAGGATCGCCGCATACAGGTCGACGTCATGCGCTTCGGCGAGCGTGCGCCGGATCTCCGCGGCGACGGCTTCGGCGTTCAGCGTGTTGAGCGCTTCGCGGCGCACTTCGCATGCGATGACGACCCGCTCCACGTCGTCGACGGTGATCGAGAAGGCCGCCGACGCGTTGGGCGCCAGCGCCGGGTGGCTTCCCTCGGCGGATTGTTCGAGATCCTGAGGGTAGTGATTGCGGCCGGCGATGATGATGAGGTCTTTCAGGCGGCCGGTGACGAAGAGGTCGTCGCCGTCGACGAAGCCGAGATCGCCCGTGCGCAGGTAACGCGCGTCGTCACCGTCCAGCCTCGCGTGAAAGGTGCGCTCCGTTTCCTCGGGGCGGTTCCAGTAGCCGACGCCGACGCTCGGGCCGGTCACCCAGATTTCGCCGATCCGGCCCGGCGGGCACGGCTGGCCGGTCTCCGCGTTCACGATCCGCAGGCGGTGCTCCGCCCAGGCCCGGCCGCACGAGACGAGCGCATGGGGCTTGCCGCCCGCGCTTTTCGTCGCCACGCCTTGCGCCAGCCCGTCGGCGTCGAAGTCGGCCACGAGCGGCAGCGAGCGTGCCGGCTGGCCGGTGATGAACAGCGTCGCCTCGGCCATGCCGTAGACCGGGCGCATCGTATGCGCGTGGAAGCCGCACGACGCGAATGCGCGCGAGAAACGCGCCACCGTGTCGGCACGCACCGGCTCCGCGCCGTTGAAGGCAACCTGCCAGCTGCTCAGATCGAGCTGCGCCTTGGCATCGTCGGAAATCTTGCGCGCGCACAGGTCATAGGCAAAGTCCGGCGCGGCGCAATGCGTGCCGCGATACTTCGTGATCGCCTGCAGCCAGCGGATGGGCTTCTGCACGAAAGCCGCCGGCGCCATCAGCACCGACAGCACGCCGAGATGGATCGGCAGCAGCACTTTCCCGAAGAACCCCATGTCGTGAAACACGGGGAGCCAGCTGACGAACACGGTCGACGCGTCGGCATTGCTCGCCTCGGCGATGACCGCCATGTTGCTCAGGATGTTCGCGTGGCTGATCATCACGCCTTTGGGCGTGCCGGTGGAGCCCGACGTGTATTGCAGAAGCGCGAGCGTCTGCGGCGTGATGTCCGGCGCGCGCCATTGCCCGGCCGGCGCGTCGAACCCCTGATCCGTCGCAAGGATCTTCAGTTCCAGTGTGTCGGAATAGCCATCCTCGTGATGCGCGATGCCGTCGAGCGTGGCGGCGTCGGTCAGCGCGACGACCGGCCCGGCGTCGGCGACGATCGACTTGAGACGATCGGCCGGACGATGCCTGCGCGGAGGATAGGCCGGCACGCCGATCAGGCCGGCGTACAGGCATCCCGCCCATGCGCTGATGAATTCCAGCCCGGGCGGATAGACCAGCAGCACGCGATCGCCCGGTTGCGCCATGCCCTGCAATCTGGCGGCGATGCCGCGGGCCCGCTGGTCCAGGTCGCCGAACGTCAGCCGGGTCAGCTCCGCTTCGCCGTTGTCGAGAAAAATGAATGCCGTTTTCTCCGGCGTGTCATGGCCGCGAAATTGCAATAATTCCGTAACAGTCCTGAATTTCATTTCGGGAAGCATACGAAACCTTCGTTGTCTGCAGAGCATTGATTTGGATGCACGCCACCTTGGGGCCGGTTAGCGTTCATTCCGATGGGCAACGGCAGGCTGTCCTGCGCGAAGCAGATTGAGATCCGGCGTGGCGAACGAGATAAAGCATCGCCTCCGTCTCGATTGAATGATTGAACGTCAGTGTGTGTCGCCTGTGGAAATTAGAGCACCGCAAGAACCCGATGTCTGCCCCGTAAATGCCGGACAAGACGTTTCGCGAAATTGTTCTATGCAGGGGAGTATGGGTCCAGCAGCGACACGACGACCTTGCGCTCGCCTTCGAACGGATTGCGGCCATGCGCGAATCGCATGTTGTCGACGAGCAGCACGTCGCCGCGTTGCCATGGAAATGCGATCGCGCATTCGCGGAAGGCGTTGCGAATCTGCTCGATGTCGGCGAGATCGAGTGGACTCCCGTCGCCGTAGAATGCGTTGCGCGGCAGCCGATCGTTGCCGAACAGGCTGACGATCGAGCTCGCGAGCGACGCGTCCAGGTTCGAGATGTGGAACAGATGGGCCTGATTGAAGAACACCCGGTCGCGGGTGACCGGATGGTAAGCGACGCCCTGGTTGATCTGTGCGGTGCGTAGCGTGTCGTCGTCGAGCCATGCGTGCTCGATGTCGTTGTCCGCGCAGAAGGCCGCGAGCTGGCCGCGATCGCTGGTTTGAAAGACCGTTTCCCACGGAATGTCGACGTGCCGCCGGTAGTGCCGGACGTAGCGGACCTGTTTCGCCTCGAAGTCGTCCAGGATGCGCGGCCCGATCCTGCGGCTCACCTCGCGCATGTCGGCGATCGGCGTTTCGCCGCCGGCCGTGGGCGCGGTCAGGCAACAGAATGCGACTCTCAGCGGCCAGTTGCGTTGATACGCGTTTTCGCAATGAAGCGATATCGTCTCGCTCGGCGGATACTCGGTTGCGGTGAAGATGCCGTTGCCGATCGACGTGCGCGGCGTGGAGCGATAGACGTAGTCGGACTTATGCGCCGAAATCGCGTTCGCAAACGCTTCGAATCCGTCCACGGATGACACGTCGAAGCCGCGAAACAGCAGCGCCCCATGCTCCAGCAGCCGGGCGTCCAGCTCCGCTCGATTGTCGTTCACCGACTGCACGATATCGCGCTCGTTCGATGCCGGCTCCAGCAGCCACGGCGAGGCCCCCTCGGCAAGCAGCTTGCGTTCCGTCATGCCCAGCATGGTCGATGTTCCTTTTCTGAATCTGAACGTGGATCGCGGCGAAGCCCGATCCGGTTGGTGTTCACGGGTCGCGCCGCGGTGCGCCTACGCGCGGCAGGCCGTTTCCACGGCTTGCTCGAAGCGGTTGAGAATCTCGTGGATGTCGGCTTCCGACACGATCAGCGGCGGAAGGAACCGGAGTACCGCGCCGTTGCGGCCGCCGGTTTCGATGACGAGTCCGTTGTGCAGGCAATTCAGCTTGATGGCCTTTGCCAGTGCCCCATCGGTCGGGCCGGTTTGGCCATGCGTGCCGGGCCGGACGACTTCAACGCCGATCATCAGGCCCTTGCCGCGTATCTGGCCCAGGCAAGGGAACCGTTCGGCGATACGCTCGAGGCCCGCCACCAGCAGTGTGCCGACCCGGCCCGCGTGCGCCGGCAGACCGTCTCGCTCGATGATGCGCATGGTCGACAAGCCGGCCACCATCGCAATCTGGTTGCCCCGGAAGGTGCCGGCGTGCGAGCCGGGCGGCCAGGTGTCCAGGCGCTCGTCGTAGACCACCACCGATATCGGATAGCCGCCGCCGATCGCCTTCGACAACACCAGCACGTCCGGCCGGATGCCGGAATGCTCTATCGCGAACAGGGCGCCGGTTCGGCCGAGGCCGGTCTGCACTTCATCGACGATCAGCGGGATTTCGTGCCGCAGCGTCAGTTCGCGCAACTCGATCAGCCAGGCGTCGGAAGCAGGGATGCAGCCGCCTTCGCCTTGCACGACTTCGACGATGATCGCCGCCGGTTTCGTGATCCCGCTCTCGGGATCGGACAGCACGGTCCGAATGTAGTTGATGCTGAGCTGATCGGTCGCCGAGCCGTCGGTGCCGAACGGGCAGCGAAACGCATACGGGTAAGGCAGGAAATGAACGCCGTGCCCGCTGCCGCCGGCCGATTTGGGCATGAGATTTCCCGATGCGGCGAGCGCGCCGGCCGTCATGCCGTGGTAGGCGCCGTGGAACGCCATGATCGTCGAGCGGCCCGTATAGTGCCTGGCCAGCTTGACGGCCGCTTCGTTGCCGTCCGATCCGCTCGGGCTGCAAAACTGGATCCTGGCGGTCTCGGCGATTCTCCTGGGCAGGAGCGAGAAAAGCTGTTCGACGAACGCGTGCTTCGCCGGCGTCGCCAGGTCGAGTGCCTGCTGCATTTGATCGGAGGTCAGAAACCGCATCACGGCTTCATTGACTTCCGGGTGGTTGTGCCCGAGCGCGAGCGTCCCTGCATTGGACAGGCAGTCGATGTATTCCCGACCCTCGGCGTCGCGTATGCGTACGCCCTTGGCATGCGTAAACAGCCGGGGGAAAGAAGTCGCGTAGGTTCGGGCCTTCGATTCGACGTGCTTCAGATACTCGAGTTGTTCCATGCGCGGTGATCCGGCTTGCAAGGCGGATTGATGGACAGTGGCACACGAGAGCAGCTTCATGTCGGCCAATGGTGTACCGGTATGGCCAGATTGAAGCATGGACGCCGTGTCGCGTCTGTCACGGGAAAATGGGACATGTGCGATGCAAAGTCACGTCGCCATCGTCGAGCGGAAATAGTCGATGGTCCGCCGCAGCCCCGCTTCGAGCCCGACCGTCGGCTTCCAGTCGAGCTGCGCGCGTGCGAGGCCGATGTCGGGGCAGCGTTGCGTCGGATCGTCTTTCGGCAGCGGGTGGAAGACGATTCGCGACTTCGAGCCGGTCAGGCGCAGGATGATCTGCGCAAGCTCGCTGACCGCGATCTCATGCGGATTGCCGAGATTGATCGGGCCGGTGACGTCGGCGGGCGTGGCCATCATCCGGATCAGACCTTCGACCATGTCGTCGACGTAGCAGAACGCCCGGGTCTGGCTGCCGTCGCCGTACAGCGTGATGTCCTCGCCGCGCAGCGCCTGCACGATGAAGTTGGACACCACGCGACCGTCGTTGGGATGCATGCGCGGCCCGTACGTGTTGAAGATGCGCACCACCTTGATTCGCACGTTTTGCTGGCGGTGATAGTCCATGAACAGCGTTTCCGCGCAGCGCTTGCCTTCGTCGTAGCAGGCCCGCGGCCCGAGCGGGTTGACGTTGCCCCGGTAACTCTCCGGCTGCGGATGGACGTCGGGGTCGCCGTAGACCTCGCTCGTGGAGGTTTGCAGCACGCGCGCGTGCGTGCGCCTGGCGAGCCCCAGCATGTTGATCGCGCCGTGCACGCTGGTCTTGGTCGTCTGCACGGGATCGCGCTGGTAATGGACGGGCGACGCGGGGCATGCGAGGTTGTAGATCTCGTCGACTTCCACGTAAAGCGGAAACGTCACGTCGTGGCGCAGCGCCTCGAAGCGCGGGTTGCCGAGCAGCGCGGCCACGTTCTGCTTGGTGCCGGTGAAATAGTTGTCGACGCACAAGACGTCGTGACCGAGTTCGACCAGGCGCTCGCACAGATGCGAACCGAGAAAGCCGGCGCCGCCTGTTACGAGGATTCGCTTTCGATCAAGTTGCACAATTGCACTCCAGGTATGGCGCGGAGGCAGGTGACGCGCAGCCTCCGGGCCTGTTCGATCGGACCGCGGTTCGGGCTTGGAAGCCGAGAGGGCGCGCGCGGTGCTCCAGGTCGACAATCACAGTGTCGGCCGGCAGCGACGCCCGGGCCGCGACGGGGCGGATCCATGCGTTCTCCATGCCCGTCATGCTTGCAGCACACTCGAGGCGACGTGTTCCGCGCGCCGCAAGTGCGCCGCGATGATGCTGGCCATCGCCGGCATTTCGTTCCTCAGAAAGAAATGATCGCCTTCGATGACGTGAAAATCGAAGTTCCCGGTCGTCGCGGCGCCCCAGCCGGAAACGGAATCGACGGGGACCTGTTCGTCCGCCCGGCCGGCGAACGCGGTGATGTCGACCGCCAGCCTGCGCCCTGGCACGGGCCGGTAGTTTTCGATCATCGTGAAATCCGCACGCAGCACCGGCATCAGCAGCGCCATCAGTTCGCTGTTGTCCAGCACCGGCTTCGGCGTGCCGCCCAGTTCGCGCAGCGCCGCGACGAAGGCGTGGTCGTCCAGCGCCTGCAGGGGGCGGAGATGCTGCTCTTTGCCCGGTGCGGCGCGCCCGCTCACGAACAGATGCCGGAGGTTCGGCTGCGCGTGGGCCGGAAGCCGCAGCGCCAGTTCGACGGCGATAGCCGCGCCCATGCTGTGTCCGAGCAGGGCGAAGGGACGATCGAAGCAGCTGCCCAGGTCGTGCAGCAACGTGTCGATCAACGTCGCCATGTCTCGCGCGGGAGGCTCGGAGCGGCGGCTGCCTCGGCCGGCAAGCTCATGACGGCGCACCTCGATCCCGGGCAACAAGGCTTGCAGATCGCGATAAGCGGCGGCCGAGCCGCCCGCGTAGGGGAAACAGATCAGGCGCATGCGAACGGGTGCTCGAGCGGCTCGCTTGCTGCCGGTCCACCGGAGATCGTGCTGCGGGAATTCGCGGGTTCGGCGTTTTTCACCATTGAAGTTCCGGTCGTTGTTTCCATGGTGATGCGTCGGCAACCTACACCTGGAGAGAATCGGGCTTGTGGCGAGAGTTAAACACGCGGCCGCGTGGATGTATGTCGTAGAAAAAGGGGACGCGGTTCAGGCAGGCGAGGCTGTCGCACTGAAGCGGCCGCGGATGTCATGGTTGGCCGGCACGGCCCTTGTCCACCGCCACCGGGTGAAGTCGCTCAACGGACTCCTTGGCAAACAGAGCCGCGCGGTGAAGGCGACGCGCTGCGCTTTGCCGGCAACACCTTCCGCGTGTTCACATCAGGATGTCAACGATTGAATGCCGAATACACGAGCGTGCCGGAGAACATCAGCAGCACGATCGACGCGCAGCGCAGCAGCGTCGAGGCGCGGTCGGCCCAGTTGCGATTCGAGGTCAGCAGGCCGCCGAGGCTGGACCAGCCGACGCCGATCGGCACCAGGACCACGAGGAACACGCCGATGGCGATGGCGAACTGGCTGGCCGAGCGGAACGCGGCGAGCGGGAACAGCGTGCTGGCGAACAGTAGCGCCTTCGGATTCATCAGCGTTGCAAGGAACAGGTCGCGACGGCTGACCGGCCCTCGCGCGAGATCATCCAGCTTCGGGCCCTCGGTCCACATCTTCACGGCAAGGTAGAAGATGAATCCGGAACTGAGCAGCTTGATGCCGGTGAACATCCAGCCGTTGCCGGCGGCGAGTGCATGCAGGAAGAAGCCCCATATCGAGATCGCAATGACGTAACCCGCCGCCTCCGAAGCGACCAGCGGCCACGTATCGCGAATGCCGGCCTTGAGGCCCGCCGAGAGCAGCAGCGTATTCGTGGGCCCCGGCACGATCAGCACGAGCGATACATAAAACGACATCTTCAGCATTACATCCAGGGTGGGCACGATATCTCCTTGGCATGTCGGAACCCTACACGCGTCGCCGCTCACTCGCGGCGGTGCGGTCGAGCGCCCGTCTCGGCGACGCGGTCGACCCAGCCCCGGTAGAACGCGCGGTACTTGAGCACGAGCTTGTCGTACCGGCTGTACGCACCGCCGCCGTCCGGCTTCATCCCGTTCCAGATCCTGACGTCGTACCCCGCGGCCTGCCGGGTCTGCAACCCGAACAGCACGTAGTCGGTCGCGCGACGCAGCACGCCGCCCACCTTCTTGATCGAGATGAGCATGTGCATGACGTTCTTGCCGTCGCTCACCGGCGTCACGCACTGGAGCAGCTTGTATTTGAAGTCGCTGTCCAGCGCGACGGTCATCACGCATCCGCCGGGATAGCCGTCGAAGTGCAGGTTCATCTGCGACATGTTCAGGCCGAGCGCGCGCGACAGCATGCCGAGGGGCCCGAAATACCGGTTCACGGTGAAGTCGATCCCGGCGCCGAACCACGCGCCCGCGCGGGCCAGCGGCTCGACCTCGGGCCACGGGCGCCAGTCGTCGAACAGCTTCAACTCGAAGGCCGAGATCGGGAGTGCGTGCACGGGGGTCGCATGCTGCGCGTCGTAGAAGTTCTCGACGATGCGCAAGACCGCCGTGGTCGTCTCGAACGCGAAGTGCAGGTGCATGAAGTCGCCGTTGTCGACGTCGGCCGCGGCGATGTCGGGCAGCGGGTGCAGCGGCTGCGGGGAGCCGTACCAGACCCACACGTAGCCGTACCGCTCGGCGGTGACCCACGTCGGCTGGCGCGCCCCGCGCGGGACGGGCTCCAGCTGGCGCACCGCCTCGCTATGGCCGGGGATGTGAACGCAGCGGCCCTGCTCGTCGTACCGCCAGTGGTGAAACGGGCACTGGATGCATCCGTCCCTGACCCGCCCGTCGGCCAGGTTCGCGCCGAGGTGCGCGCAGTGACGATCCATCACCACCGCCCGCCCCATCGCGCCGCGCCACGCGACGCACGGACGGCCGAAGAGCGTCAACGCCGTCGGCTTGTCCTTGAGGTCGTCCGAGCGCATCGCGACGTACCAGCTCGCGGCCACACGCGTGGTCGCGTCGTACGCCCCCGTCGGATGCTCCGTGACGACCGCTTGATCGAATTGAACGTCGTTCATCGTTTTCCTGCCGGTGTCGGCCGGCTACTTCAGCGCCAGGCCGATGCGGGTCGTGATGTACGCCTTGAGCAGCGCGAACATCGGGTTGTAGTCGAAGTACCGTTTCACCTCGGCCGGCGCGCTGGTTTGCGTCCAGTGCATCAGCTTCAACGCCGGCACCAGGCTGTACTTCGAGTTGTTGAGCTGCGGCCTGGCCCCGGTGATGCAGTACCCGAAGCCGAACATCGGCCTGGCGAACTCGCGTTCGTCGATGAGGGCGTGAATCCGCGCCGCGGCCTCGCCGGCCTCCTTGCGCCCGGCGCTCACGGCCTCGACCTCGGCCTTGGCGTCGTTGAACAACTGGTAGTACCCCTCCATGTCCGCGCACAGGTACCCGAGGTACGGAGGGTCGTTGTCGAGGTGATCGAGGTCGCCTTCGTCGCGCGACGCGCGGAACCTCGCATGGGCCTGCACGAGCCGGAACTGCCCGAGGATCGTGCCGACCGCCCACAGCCGGTGGAACGCGTCCCACAGGCGGAAATCCGCGAACGCCGTGTAGCAGCAGCTGACGAAGTCGTCGTTGTGGTCCAGCAGCTTCTGCTGCAGGCGCTCGATGTACTCGAAGCGCTCGGGGGAGAAGTCGTCGTCGCGCAGCGCCTTGATGAGGCGCGCCGCGAGCGCATGGATGGTCACCGCGGTGTTCTCGAGCCCCCGGGAGAAGAGCGGGTCGATGAACCCGTTCGCATGCAGCATCAGGCAGTAGCGGTCGCCGACGCAGGCACGCGACGAGAATTGCAGGCGGTCGGTCTTGACCCAGTCGCGCACCGGCACGGCGTCCCGGAACTGCGCGCCGATGCTCGGGAACCGCGCGAGGAATTCGTCGAATTCCTGCTGCGCGGGGATGTCCGTTTTCGGGTAGACACGCGGGTCGAGCTGCAGGCCGACGCTCACCAGGTTGTTGGTCGATCGCGGATGGTTGTTGAATGGAATCACCCAGAGCCAGCCGCCCGCGAACATGTGATGCAAGGTTCCCTCGTGCCAACGCCAGCGCTGCCCCTTGACCTTGAAGATGTCGTCGAACGGCTTGACCCCGAGCATGTGCGTGTAAATGCTGCGCGAGTGCGTCTTGAAACGGCACGGCTCTTCGCGGAGGTTGAACCGGGTCGCGAGCGGCGCGCGCGGTCCGCCGCAGTCGATCATGTACCGGCCGGTGAACCGTTCGCCCTGGGCGGTGGTCACCGCGACGCCGTCCTTGTCCGCGTGGTATTCGGTCACGCTCGTCCTCTGGCGCACCGTGCAGCCGTATTTGATGGCGGCCTGCAACAGGTAGGCGTCGACGTCCTGGCGGTAATAGTGGCTCTCCGGGCCCCACGGCAGCTCGGGAATCACGCACTGCGTGAATTCCTTCGGGTCGTGCTCCTGGCCGGGCTTGTGGAACACGAAGCCGAAGTTGCGCTTGATGCCCGTGCTCGACGCGACGTAACGCTGCGTCGCGTAGAACGACGTGATGCGGTCGAGCTCCGGGATGCCGTAGCGATCGGCGATGATGCGATTCATCAGGGACGTCTCGGGGATCGACGATTCGCCGATCGTGAAGCGCGGGTGCGACGACTCCTCGATGATCAGCACGCGAAACTGCTGGTTGGCCAGGATCGCCCCCATCTGGGTGCCGGACATGCCCGAGCCGAGGATGACCACGTCGAAGTGGTTGCTGTCGCGCCCGTTCGCGGGGCTCTTCTGAGTCATGGGGGCACACTCTCCTTGTGAGATGGAACACATGGCCGCACGCGCCGGGTGTCGGTGTCAGGGCTCGTCGAGCGCGGCGCGAAGGCGGGACCGCACGGCACGCGTGAGCGTGAGCAGATCGCCGAGCATGCTGGGCGCGTACCCCCCGCTGCCGATCGTGGGGCCGCTTCGCCCGACTTCGTACGCCCGCTCCGCCAATTTGACGTGAGGCGCGCGAAAGCGCAGCAGGACCTCGAAGACCCGGTCGAGGGCCGCCAGCCCGGCCCCGACGGGCCAGCCCCGCGCGCCGGCCGCCGGCACCTCGCCGAGCACGCGGTCGACGAGCGCCGGCTCCCCGTCGAACCGCGCGTAGACCGCCCTGAACGCGGGAAGCACGTAGGGCAGGTACGTCTCCTTGAATTCCCGATAACCGTGGTGGTCCGATTGCGAACCCCACAGCACGTGCTCCAGCACGAAGAGGGGCATTTCCACGGCACCGGGGCCGAGGTAGCTCAGGCCCCCGACCCGAATCGGTTCGTAGTACGGTCGAAGCTCGTCGTAGAAGACCTGCACCGAGATATAGCGGTAGGCGTAGACGATCGATTCGACCATCTTGTGGAGATAGTCCGCCAGCTCGTCGCACCCTTCGGCGAACGACGGCGACCGCAGGGGCACGTCGTACAGCTCGACGGTCATCCCGATGGCCGCCTCGAGGGCCGCCATCGAGACGCGCACGCTCTCGAGCAGGTGCGCTTCGTCCCGCAGCCCGGTGTAGCTCCGCTGCACGTCGGCCGCCGCCGGGTTCCAGACCGTCACGTGCAGCAGCGTCTCGCGCGGCGGCATGCCGGTCGCGCGCGCCAGGTCGAGCAGCACCGGCTCGAGCCCGGGCACCGCGTCCACGGGCTCGTGGCCGTGCCGCTTGAGCGAGCCCAGGAAGAACCCGATGTCCCGCATCGCGGCGGCGGCTTCGACGAAGCCCCAGCCGGCAGGCATGCCGCGCACCGGGAGAAACGCGCGCAACAGGCCAACGATGCCGGGCACGTCCTTTTGACGGTTCAGGCCCGGCAGTTGCAGAACGAGGGCCCGCGCCCGCAGCGGATCGCAGGCCGCCACCGCGGCATGCGTGGCCGCGAATGCGAATGCCCGGTCGAGGGTGCGCTCCACTACAGGACTTCCGGCGCCGCGAGCGTCGACCCGGGCCGGCTGCGAGACAGCCCCGCGACGCCGTCACGCAGCGACCGCAGATAGTCGTAGTTCGTCGGCAGGCTCGTGCGCAGACGCTCGGCCTCGCGCCGGATGCGGGCGAACATCGCCTCGGCCTTGTCGATCGACTCCGGCCGGTGCCGCAAGAGCGGCAGCGACCGGTCGGGCAGTAGCCCCAAGCCGGCAAAGATGCAGTAGTAGTTTCCGTTCAGCCAGAAGTTCCTGAATTCGTAGTCGAACGTTTCGTAGTACGTGGAATCGTCGAACGACGTGGTGGTCAGCGGCAGTCCTGCCTTGTAGCGCTGCACCTTCTCCTTGATGGCGTCCGAGAGGCGCAGGTCGTGCCGGTTCGCGAGCCAGAACGGCGTGTCGTCGCGCGACGCGGTGAAATAGTGCGCCTGGACGAAATCCCGGCAGTCGTCGAACATGTGGACGATCTCGGCGTTGAATGCGTCCGCCAGCCGCGGGTCGAACGCGGTATCGGGGAAGTGCTTCACGAGCTGGTAAAGCGCCGCGTAGATGAAGTAGATTCCCGTCGATTCCAGCGGCTCCAGGAAGCACGAAGACAGCCCGATCGCGACACAGTTGTTGACCCACGCCCGCCCGTTGCGCCCGACCCGGAACTTGATCTGGTTGAGCGGCTGCTTGTCCGACAGGCCCCACAGGTCGAGGAAATCGGCGGTGGCCTGGTCGCGCGACGTGAACTTGCTCGAGAAGACGTAGCCGCTGCCGAACCGGCCCAGCATCGGAATCTTCCAGGTCCACCCCGAATTCATGGCGATCGCCGAGGTGTACGGCTCGACCCCCACGCGCGCGTCGTCGTTGGGCACGGCACTGGCGACCGCGCTGTCGCACAGCAGGTAGTCGGACATGTCGATGAAGGGCTCTTTCAGCGCCTGGTTGATCAGGAGCCCCCGCATGCCGGAGCAGTCGATGAACAGGTCCGCCTCCAGCGTGCGCCCTTCCTTGGTGGACAGGCTGGCGATGTAGCCGCGTTCGTTCAGGTGAACCTGCTCGACCTCGTCGATCACCTGTTTCACCCCGCGCTCGATGGCCCAGCGCTTCAGGAAGTCGGCTACCAGGTGCGCGTCGAAGTGCCACGCGTGGGACATCTGGCGGGTGCCATCGGACAGGCACGGTGCGAGCTTGGCGTCGAGCGCCCCGGGCTGCGGGTAGCACGCGTACTCCATCGGCTGCTGGAAGCCCTGTTCGCGCTTGCGCAGCCAGTAGTGGGTAAGCGGCACGCCGTCGCAGTTCGGCACGGTGCCGAACAAATGGTAGAAGTGATCGTCGCGCGAGCGCTCGGGTGATTTCCGCCAGTTCACGAACTTGATGGCGGCCTTGAACGCGCCGTTCACCTGCGGCATCCACTCCCGCTCAGGTATCCCGAGGAAGTCGAAGAACACCTTCTGCAAACTCGGGATGGTCGCCTCGCCCACGCCGATCCGGGGGATCGCCGCGGATTCGACGAGCGTAATGCTCGTGTGCTGCTGGAGCGCACGGACGAGGTACGAAGCGGCCATCCAGCCCGCGGTGCCGCCGCCCACGATGACGATATTCTTGATCGGGTTGCTCATGACACGGTTCTCATAGGATTTGAAACCTGAAGGGATAGTGCCGCCTGATCGAGCTGAACGCGCAAATCGTCCGGTAACGCGTCATAACGTGTATGACTCGTCACGACAAATGACACCGGAAAGGCAAGGTCAATCGAACAGATTGGCTTGCCGATGCGGCAATTGCCATTAGCGCATCGAGATGCTCAGACAACGTCAGCTTCCCGAGGCTTGCCATACCGTGCACGTAACTTCTGCGATACACCATAGCAGTGTTCACGATGGCGCACCTCGCAAAAATTCATATCAATCCCAATTGATCCAGAGAAATACTCAATCCCGGCAAATATCGGAGAAACATTTTTTTACAAACTATTTAGTCGGCCCTGAACAATCCTGCGAGGCATGTGCAGTAAGGGTGTGAGTGCGAAACGGTGTTGTGGGATTTGCAAGGCACAGGCATATTGGTGCGAGTTTCCTGCAAATTTCGACGAGGTACGGATGGGTCCGAAGACGCCAGTGCCGGAGGGAGATTTCTTTCGCCAACCGCTGCGCGAGCAGATCAACTTGAAGCATCCGCTGGTGCGGTTGGCCGATCTGATCGACTGGGATCGGTTGAGCACGGCGATGAGCGTGAGCTTCGTTTCGAGTAGAGGCCGGCCGGCGACTTCGCCGCGCCTGATTGCGGGGTTGCTGTACTTGCAGCACGCCTTCGACCTGTCGGACGAAGACGTGGTCTGGCAATGGCTCGAGAATCCGTATTGGCAGGTGTTCACCGGCGAGACGTACTTGCAGACGAAGCTGCCGGTGGATCCGTCGAGCCTGACGCGCTGGCGCAAGCGGTTGGGCGAAGCCGGCGTTGAGGAACTGCTGGCGGAGACGATCGAAGCGGCGAAACGGGCGAACGTCATCAAGAGCGCGAGTTTGAAGCGCGTGATTGTTGATACGACGGTGATGGAAAAGGCCATTGCGCATCCCACCGATTCGCGCCTGCTCGAACGCTGTCGGGAGCATCTGGTGAAGGCCGCCGCCCGGCACGGGCTGAAGCTGCGGCAGAACTACAACCGCGAAGCGCCGCGCCTGGAAAGCCAGATCGGCCGCTATGCGCATGCGAAGCAGTACAAGCGGATGAAGAAAGCGCTGCGGACGTTGCGTTCGCGTGTCGGGCGCGTGATGCGTGACGTCGAGCGGCAGCTCGACTGCGTCGCTCAGCAAAGTCGCGTCGCGCTGGAAGACTTGATCGGTCGCACGAAGCGGATTCTGTCGCAGAAGCCAAAGGACAAGAACAAGCTGTACGCACTGCATGCGCCGGAAGTCGAGTGCCTGGCCAAGGGCAAAGCGCGCAAGCCGTACGAATTCGGCGTAAAGGTGTCGATCACGACGACGCATAAGGAAGGCTTGGTCGTGGGCGCGCGCTCGATGCCGGGCAATCCGTACGATGGGCACACGCTGGCCGAAGCGTTGGAGCAGGCGGCGATCCTGAGCGACGTTCAACCGGAGATCGCCGTCGTTGACCGCGGCTACAAGGGCGTCGCCGTCGAAGGGGTGAAGGTCTATCACCCGGGTTTGCGACGTGGCATCACGCGCAGCCTGCGCGCGATGATCCGGCGACGCAGCGCGATCGAGCCAGCCATCGGGCATATGAAGGCCGACGGCAAGCTTGATCGGAATTGGCTCAAGGGTGCTCTGGGCGATGCGATCCATGCGGTGTTGTGCGGCGCCGGTCACAACCTGCGGATGATCCTGCGCAAGCTGCGGCTTTTTTACGCGCTGATTCTCGTCGCTTTGCTTGGCTTCAAAACCGCTGTGCCGTCGGCAGCCTGACCTCATCCGCGCGCCGAAACGAATTGTTCAGGGTCGACTATTTATTTTTAAAAAATAAGAAATTCGCTTCTTCATATGGAGTGTGCGCGCCGACCAATTTATTGTATAAAAATGCGAAATGAACAACTGAATTAACAAAAAAATGAAGTCGTCGCCATTTCTGAAACAAGGATGTCGACCTTGGCGCATTTCGGCGGTCTTGACCTGCTCCCCGCGTTTAGAGGGTGTCGTGAACTTTGCCGCTGATAAGACAAGATGCCGGGATGAAAACCCGCAAGCCTTATCCGAGTCCGCACCGTGGCGAGCGACGCGATCAGCGCCTGGGTCGCGTCGAACACGTCACGCACATGGCGTTCGATCGGGACTTGGCCGCCGGTTGGCACGTCGAGCGCCGTCAGGTGCGCGAGCGCGAGGGGAACCGGCGGGACAAGACCATGGGTATCCGTGTGGGTTGGCACGAACGAAGGCGCGCGGCTGCGAGTTGCTTTCGACGGAGTGAAGTACGCAACAAGCTTCGTCCGGGACGATCAGGCATGGCGCTCCTGCACAAGCCGGGGGCGTCGCGCTGCGGCGGCGCCGCAACGCTGGCCGCGAAGGGGGGAGCGGCACGCTGCGACGCGATCGCGACAGCGCGACGCGCGGCTTGTACGGCGAATGCAAGCCACAAGCGTGCCAACGCTTTCAAATCGTTGATACTCCGGGGATTCTTTCTGCGAGCTGTCAGCGAGGCATCTGCAAAACGTAAGAAACGTTTCAGGTTTGACACGCAAGCGGCCCCGATGCCACGTTACTTCAGCAGCAGGCTCGCGACGACGTCGACGATCCGCTGCAGCAGCGCTTCGTCGTAAGGCAGCCACGGCACCGCGCGCAGCGGAGCGGCCGGGGTTTCGAACGGCACGTCGACGGGTTCGCCGTGGCGGGTCACGCGGGCCGTCGCGCAATGCACCGCATGATCGCCGACGCGCACGTGGCGCTCGTCGATCGACAGCCGGCCCTGTTCGACCTGCTCGGCGAACACGAGCGACAGCACGTGCCGGCGATGCCGCGCCATCGCACCGAGCGGCATGTCCAGCAGCCGGTACAGGCGATGCTCGCGCACGCCTTGCTCGACACGCAGCCGATGGGCGTCGGCGGCTGTCGCGCTCGCGTGATCCGCGGCGTCGTCCAGCGCGAAGCTCGCGACGCTGACGAGCAGATCGACCGCGCGCGCGACTTCCGAGAACACGATCGGGTCCAGCTCGTCGAGCGGCGCGCTTGCCCAGCGCCGCTCGCGCTTGCGTTCGAAAGTCAGGAGACCTGACGTGCCGAGGCCGTCCGCGCCGGGAAACAGCTGCGCGGCGACGAAGAAGGTCGCGCGCACGTCGCCGAATTCGCGCACGAGCCCGTCGTCGTACGCGCGGATCGACCAGCCTTCGCGACGCGCGACGCCGACCAGCTGCCGGCTCGACAGCACGTGGCCTTCGAACAGCGCGGCTTCGCCGGTCGTTGCTTCGTCGGCGGCCGGCGCGTAGAACTCGCGGAACGCCTGCCGCACGGGCTGGCGAATCCTGCGCGCGACCACGGCGCGCTGCCACGCGGCACGCTCGTCGGCGTCGGCCGCCAGCGGATGCCACAGACGGATCGAGCCGTGCGGGTCGATCTCGCACGGCTCGCCGGCCGCGTCGCGCAGCACGAGCGCGCCGTGCGCCGCGTCCGGCATGAACGACCGGCGCCGGCCGTCCGGCCCGAACGCCTGCCAGATCATCCGCGTCGAGAACGCCGCGCCCGCCGGCGCATCCACCAGCCGTTGCCGCCACTCGGCCGGGGCGAGCGACGTCGCCTGCCAGAAGCCGGCTTCCATGCAGGTCGCGAGCATCGCGAGCTGCTTCTTGTCGGGCTTTGCGTCGAGCGTCATGCGCAGCGCGGTGTGCGGCCGCTCGCCGAGCGCGCGCTCGGCCGGCTTCAGGTTGCGTGCCAGCTTCTTCTGCACGCCGGCGTGCCGGACGACCGCCAGCGCGTCGCGCAGCGCACGCACGCCCTCGGGGGTCGGGATCGTCTCGACCGCGTGGCCGAGCGCGATCGCGAGCGACTGGGACGGCGCGGTCTTCGCGGCCGTCGGCGCGACGCACACGCCGGTCAATAGCGGCCCGATCAGCGGGCGCAGCCACGCTTCGTCGCGATAGGCGGCCACGCGGGCGGCCCGGGCGACGACCTGCGCGTCGTCGGTCGTGAACGCACGATCGGCGGCATAGGGAAGCTGCCCGCCCTGGATGTCGGCGACGCGCCGGGCCGCTTGCGTCAGCGTGTCGCGCGCGAACTCGACGTAGGCGATCTCGTCCGCGAGCGTGACGGCCGGATCGTCGAGATCGAACCACAGGCGCTTCGGCGCGAAATAGCCGTCATGGGTGCCGGCGAGCGCGAGCAGCGCGGCCGGCCCCAGTTCGGCGAGGACGTCGCACTCGCGCACGCGCAACGGCGAGTCCTGGTGGAACGCGACGACCTGGTCCCGCAACGGCGTGCGGCCGCGCCGGCCCGCGAAGTGCTCCAGCGCAACCAGCCCGTAGGACAGCGTGCTGCGCCATTCGCCGTCGGGCGACGCGCTCAGGATGCGGGCCAGCTCCGCCTGCAGCGCGGGCGAAGGCGCTTGCGCGAGATACGGCAGGTCCTGCAGCGCATGCGCCCATTCGCCGGCGCGCACGCCGCGGAACAGCTCGAGCGCGGCGGGTTCGTCGAGCTGCGGCGCGAGGTCGAGCGCATCGATCTGCCGGTGCAGCCAGCGCAGGCATTCGGCGCGCGGATCGTCGTAGGCATGACACGCACGCTCGGCGTGGCGCAGCGCGGGCCAGACCGCGCCGAGCGCATGCGCGTCGAGACCGGACGGATCGAGCGGCGCGCCGACGAAGCGCGGATGGTCCGGCGCGGCGGTGAGCCGTGCGACGAGTTGCTCGACGATGGGCGGGCGGGGGGAGGTGTGCATTGCGCTGGTCGTTGGTGCAGGTCAGCGGCTTCGCAACCGCCCGACCATCTCATGAATGACGATATGGCGGATCGCGCGCAACAGATGGACTTCGCCGCCGAGCGTCGCCGTCAGTTCGGGGCGCGCCGCGATCATCGCGTCGTTGTCCCGGGCCACTTCGCGCAGCAGCGCGTCGGCCTCGGCGGGAATGTGCTGCAGCAGCGCGTCGACGTGGCGCAGCGCGGTCGCGCGCGTCAGCCCGAGCGCCGCGCCGGCCTGCTCGAGCACGTCGCGCGTGAAGTCCGCGTAGCGCCGCACGCCGGCGACCGGCCGCGTGAATTCGGCGAGGTCCGGCCAGCGGCTCCTGGGGCTGTAGGTCGCGGTTTCGTACACGCCGTCGCACAGCAGATCGTAGTGCGGCGACAGCGCGAGGCCGCTGTCGGCAACGAGGAAGCTCAGGTTCTTCAGGTGCGAATCGCCGTTGCCGACCACGATGCAGAACACGAGCCAGCGAAAGATTCGCAGCCGCGCCGGCGCGGGCGCGCGGCAGGCGTTCGCCAGCGCCGCGAGCGCGTCGAGCGACCAGCCCGTGTATTTCATCGTCGCGGCCAGGTTGAGCACCTGGCAGCCGTCGATCGCGTGACGCCGCTCGACCGCGCCGTCCGTCACGTCGCGATCGAAGCGGCGGATCACGTACACGGGCGCCGGCACGTAGCGGCGCTCGATGTCGGGCACGTCGAGGCCGACGCGGCGCGCGAGCGTCATCACGAACCATTCGTTGACGACCGAATGCGGGTAGTCGTGCGCGTGCGGGTGATTCGGCTTGAGGATGTGGGTCGAGACCGCCTGCCCGCTCGGCTCGAACAATTGCCCGTCGCGCAGCACGACCGGAAGCTTGTGCTGCGCGCCCGCGAGCGACATTTTCTTCGGCGCGTCATGCGTGAGCGGGACCGTCGGCAGCGCGCGGATGCGCGCGTCGAGCTCCGCGTCGCCGAGCGGCCGCAGCCGCGTGTCCGGGTCCGCGTGATCGTCGTGCGCGCGCAGCGTCACCGAGCCGGCCGATTCGCGGCCGTAGTGCGCGAGCAACGCAAACGCGTCGGCGATGTCGGGCAGCCCCGCGTCGCTCGCGAGCAGCGCGCGCACGGTTTCCTCGGGCAGCAGGTTGTCGAAATACCACTGCACCGGGCGCGTGGTCGCGCCATCGCGCAGCACGTCCGCCTGCAGCGGCAGGTGCGGGCTCAGCGCGAAGCGGGCGGGATGGTCGAGCCACGAACGCGCATACTCGAACGCCCACAGGTTCTGGTGCTCGTGCAGCGTGCCGATGCGCTGGCCGTCGATCGACGCGACGAGGGTGCGCCCGGTCATTGCCCGTCCCCTGGTTCGGCCGGATTGCCGCGCGGCGGGCGGGGCGCGTGCGCGTGGGCGTCCGCGTCGGCCAGCAGGCGACGGGCGACGTCCAGCGCGCGGGACGCGGCGTTCGGCACGGGCGGTTGCGATGCGCGCGTCGCGCGCGCGGCCGATGCGGCGGATTCCGCCGCGGTTTCCGCGTCGGCGACGAGCATCCTGGCGGCTTTCAGCAGGCGCGCCGCGTCGATGGAATCGGGCAGTGAAGCGGCATCGGCGCGCAGCAGCAGCCGCTCGGCGGCGCGCCGTTCCCTGATGCTCGCGCGATGGTTCGCCCTGGCCGACTGGTTTCGGAGGAGCTCGTCGTTCGCGTCGGGAATGTCGACGACGACCCGCACGCCGAGCCCCTGCAGGATCTGGAACACCTTGCCCCACTGGACGGTGTCCGCGCCGCGCTCGGCCTTGACCATGAACGACTCGCTGACGCCGACGCTGCCGGCGGCATCGTCCTGGCGCAGGTTCTGCACCTTCCGGGCGGCGCGGATCACACCGCCGAGGTCGGACGCGTGCTCGATCGTGTAACGCATGTCGACGGACTCCAGCGACGGAAACGGCGGGCCGGCCGATGGCGCGGCGCCGGTGCGTTTCGTCGCGGCAAAAAGAAGAAACTGTACGATCACACAGTATTGCACCTATATCGCGAAAAGCAAGCCGAAACTGTGTGATTGACGAGTTTTGACTGGATTGGCTCCAGAATTCTTGAAAACTGTGCGCCCGAACGGTTTTTTCGTGACTCAGCGGGTTTCGATGAAAAACCGTTCGTATGCACAGTCCGGCGGATCATGTTCGAAATTGCCATCAAATGCAAAGTCATGCGGGGGCGAACGGTGGAGTATGTTCGCGCGTCGCATCACCCATGACGACGGAAACGCACATCTGCCGGTGGCTCGATACACATTTGTATGTCGTTTGAAAAATCGTGAACGCCCTTTGTGCCGGCAGTCTCTCGCACGATGCAATGTTTGGAATTCGGTATCAATTTACATACCGCATTCGTCGGATCATAGTTTCACGCAAACAACGCGGCGCCGTCACGAGCCCCGCGAACCGACGGAGACCGAGATGAGACACCGAGGCTGGGGGCAGACGACGCAACATCATTCCGCGCGGATCGCCCGACAGGGCCGCGCACGCAACGCACCGCCATCCCGCGCAGCCGGTTTCTAGCCGGCCGCATTCCACCGCCACGATTTCCGCTTTCGCGCGCCGCCGCACGGCCGGCGCGCGAGGGCCGCGCATGCACGCTCACGGCCGTTGGCGGCCGGGGCGCCATCCGGCAGCCGCCGACCCGTCGCCCGGTCGACGGCGGCCGGCATCAATGGCGACGGGCCGAGAGCCCGCGCCGACGAGACACACGTTCATCATTAGGAGGGGCTGATGCGTTTCAAGCCTGGGCTGTCTGCCTTGTTGTCCTGCGCGATGCTGGCCGCGCCGTTCGTCGCCGGTTGCGGCGGCGGCGACGATCCGGGGCCGATCAACGTGCCGCAGTGCTCGGGCAGCAGTTGCCCGCCGAGCGGGCCCGCGACGCAGCCGCCCGTCGTCACGAAGCTGTGCCCGGATGCGCTCGACTACACGACGACGTACACGGGGGGCGCAGGCAGCGGCGAGTACGTGAAGGTGAAGTTCGATACGACGAAGATGACCTACCAGATGCAGTTCATCGAATCGTCGGTGCCGACATCGGCAGGGCAGGTCAACAACACGCGCGCGGGCCTGACGATCAGCGGCGCGTTCCATCATCCGACCACGCTCCCGACCGCCGAGCAGAACCGCTGTGCGTTCGTGCTCGACAGCGGCGCGACGAGCGACGGCGCGTATTCGGTGACGATCAACCGCGCGGATCCGCCGATGCTGTTCGTCGGCAACGGCGTGGTGGGCGGCGGGATTCCGGGGGCGACGATCGCGTTCTCCGGCATCGAGCTCTTTCCGGGCGTGACGCTCGGCATCGTGCCGTCACGTACGTTCGATTTTTATCCGTTCATTGGTTTCATCGAAACGGAAACCGACTTCACGAAGGTCGCGGGCAACTACAACGAGCTCGGCATCCATCTTCAGCCGACCGGCAGCTCGTTCCAGAGCACGCAGCCGCAAGGCTGGCAGCCCGACGTGGTCAACTGGAACCAGACGTTCAACGCGGACGGGTCCTGCACGATCACGCCGGATAGCGACTACTCGTGCCAGACCACCGGCATGCCGTGGACGCTGCGCACGAATGCGGACGGTTCGCCCGACAACGTGTTCGTCAGCCTGCCGCAGACGGGGCAGCCTTACCCGATCGCGGGCCAGTCGCAGACGATCGTGTTCATCACGCCGTCGCAGGCGAAGGGCATCATGATCGTCGGCAAGCTGAACGGCGTGCTGGTGCCGGTCGTGATTCGTGTCGGCTACTCGTATTCGCCGCCCGGCAATCCGGCCGGCGCGGTCGCGGACCCGGAGGTAGGCATCTCGGTGCTGGCGCCCGCGACGGCCATGCCGGCGAACGCGATGCAGGGCGGCTTCATCGGCGCGACGAGCGCCGCCGCGTGCGGTGTCGTCACCTACAACGGCGTGACGGGCGCACCCGCGCAGGACGGGCCCGCGTTCGACCACAACGCGCCGCACCCGGACCTGCCCGGCATCTACAACGGCACCTTCTTCGAACCGGGCGCCGGCAATTGCTCGGACGGCAGCGCGATCTCGTCGATCGCGGCGAACTATACGTCCACGCTGTTCCAGGGCGGTACCGCGGCGTTCATCGATCCGCAGACGTCGTCGGTGACCTCGCAGTTCGGGCTCGACTACACACAGGCGACGCCCGGCAAGATCAAGGTCACGGCCACGCAGGACTTCAACGCGAAGGGCGCGAGCGGCAACGTGGCGATCATCAGCAAGGGCGACACCGGCTGGGCGGTGAAGATCGGCAACGTCTACGCGATGGTCGTCAACAACAGCCAGGTCAACCCGTTCTTCACGGTCGGCGCGTTCGTCCAGTAATCATCCGGCAGGCAAGGCGGCGCGCAACGCCGCCTTCGTCCACATAAACAGGATTCCTATGAAAATCTCCCATTGGATGGCCGCCGCCGCATGCGCGCCGGTGCTCGCGGCATGCGGCGGCGACGCCGATCCGCCGCCGGCGCCCGTCGTGCGCCTCTGCCCGCAGACGATCGACTACAACACGGTGTTCATCGGCGGGTCGGGGTCGGGCGAACTCGTGAAGGTGCAGCTCGACACGACGAAGATGACGTACCGGATGACCTATCTCGCGTCGCCGGTGCCGACCACGACCGGCACCGTTCAGCCGACGCGCGCCGTCGCGCCGTACAACGTGATGACCGGCACGCTGGCCGACGAGACGGGCCTGCCGACGGTGAAGCTGAACCAGTGCACGTTCCGGATGCAGAACGCGAGCCTCGACCCGAGCCGCCCCGCGCGGCTGTTCCTCGGCGAAGGCGTGCTGGGCGGCGCGATCCCCGGCGCGACGATCCAGTTCGACGGCGTGATCGGCGTCGGCAAGATCCCGAAGACGACGTTCCCGTATTACCCGTTCATCAGTTTCTCGTCGCTGGAAACCGACCTGACGAAGATCGCCGGCAAGTACAACCAGCTCGGCTATCACCAGGTGCCGTCGCAAAGCTTCCAGCCGGTGGCGCTCGACCAGCAGGTGACGATCAACGCGGACGGCAGCTACGTCGAGACCGACAACTTCGGCAAGAAGAACGGCGGGCAGCCGCTCGCGTCGAGCGCGACCGTGAACCAGCCGTTCACGCTGCGCCCGGATGCGCCGGCGTTCCAGTCGCTCAACTACCTGCCGCAGATTCCGCCGACGCTCGCGGCGGTCGATCCGGCGAAGGCCGGCAAGGGGATCCTGATCGTCGGCAAGCTGCGCAACCAGCTCGTGCCGATCTTCATCCGCACCGGTGCGGCGAATGCGGACCTCACGCAGGGCTCGCCGAGCGCGGACGACGAATCGGGCATCTCGTTCCTGAGCCCGCAGACGGCGATCACGCAAGGCTCGCAGAACGGCGAGTACACGGGCGTCGACAGCGCGTTCAACTACCGCGCGACCGCGCTCGTCGGCGCGCAGGCCACGCTGCTCGATCCGTTCAACGCGTCGCAGGCCGCGCTCACGCGCGCGCTGAACCTCGATTTCACGCAGAAGGTGCCGGGTGTCGTCACGACCGTGCATGCGGATGCGGCGTCGGGGCCGGCGACCGGCAAGTTCGTGTTCACCGGCGGCGTGTTCGGGTTCCTCGACATGAACGACACGAGCAATCCGTACTTCACGGTCGGCGCATTCGTGCAGTGACGCCGGCGGACGCAACATGCGAGGAGATCCCATGAAGAAGCTGTTTTTCGCCGGCGTCGCCGCGGCAGTTCCGGCGCTCGCGCTCGCGCAGCAGGCGGGCGACAACGTCGCGACGCTGGGCTGGCTGCACATCATGCCGCAAGGCTCGGGCGGCCCGCTGACCACCCACGTCGTGGATTCGCCGATCAACGGGCCGCTGCGCCTGCCCGGGTCGTTCACGTCGCCCGGCACGAGCCTGACCGTCAACAACGCCGATACGGTCGGCCTGACGCTCACGCACTTCGTCACCGACCATATCGCGGTGACGTCGGTGCTCGGCGTGCCGCCCGAGTTCACGCTGACCGGGCACGGAGAGATCCGGCCGTTCGGCCCGAGCGGCTCGCTCGGCAACGTCGATCTCGGCAAGGCCGCGAACCAGCCGGCCGTGAAGAACGCAAGGCAGTGGAGCCCGACGATCATCCTGCAGTACTACTTCAACGCGTCGAACGCGCGCTTCAGGCCGTTCGTCGGGATCGGCGTGGCCTACAGCTGGTTCAGCAACATCGAACTGAACGGCAACTTCGCGAAGGACATCAACGAAAACCTCGGGAGCGTGCTCGCGGCGGGCGCCGGCAAGCCGGGGCCGACGTCGGTCGAGGGCAAGGCGTCGTCGTCGTTCACGCCGGTCTACAACGTCGGCGCGAGCTACGCGATCGACAAGCACTGGGGGCTGACGGCGACGCTGACGTACATGCCGCTGAAGACGTACGCGACGACGACCATCAAGGCGGCCGACGGTTCGACGCTCGCCACCACGCGCACACGGTTGAAGGCGGATCCGCTGATCACGTTCGTCGGGATTTCCTACAAGTTCTGATCCGGCACGGCGCCCGTCGGGCGCCGTGCCGGATTCCCGCGGCGCAAGGGCCGGCCAGGCCCGCGCGCCGTACATTCGGCGGCTCGCCGCCATTCGTCAAGTGAGGCCAGTACCATGAAGATTCGCAAAGCCGTTTCTGCAGTTGCTGCGCTTGCATTGTCATCCGCGCTCGCCGCGCCTGCTTTCGCAGTCACCGTTTCGCGGGCCGACGGCCAGCCGATGAACCCGAACGGCGAACCGTTCTCCGCATCGGGCATCACGGGCCTCAGCAAGGGCGGGATCAGCGCGAACTGCAACGCGACGTTCAACGGCACGATCACGTCGACCGGCATCGTGTCGATCACGTCGACGCAGTTCACGGGCGGCGGCACGTGCGGGCTCATCTCGGGCAGCGCGTCGAGCACGTCGCCGTGGACGGGGCAGGCCGACAGCACGACGCAACTGTCGATCAACAACGTTAAGGTGAACGTCACGCTGCTCGGCACCTGTGGGCCGAGCAAGGTCGTCACGACGTGGAGCGATCCGAACTCGTCGCTGACGTTCAACAACGCCACGCTGACGCCGGATTGCACGGTGGGCGGCACGGTCTCGACGTCGCCGAAGTTCCACGTGCAGTAAGCGGTTGGAAGGGGCCGCGCGCCGCCGCGGCCCGCTCGCGCCGGTCGATCGTTGCGACGATCGGCGCGTCGCGCTCGCCGCGCCCGCATTCGCCGTCACCGTCACGCGCGCGGACGGCCGGCCGATGAGTCCCAATGGCGAACCGTTCTCCGCATCGGGCATCGCGTCGAGCTCAGTCAGGAAGCGACCGATTTCATTGACGATTGTTTTGAGGGGGCGACCGCTCGGCCCTTCTGGCGGCCAGCGCAAGCCCGTTATTAGCGTGAACAGGCCCTAAGCCGCAGCGAAATCGAAGCGAAGCCGAAATGGTCAGGAAAATGACGCGATCCAATGGAAAAGTCGCGGGCCGTACCAAGCGCTGCCGATCAACAGGACGGCGGTCAAGCCGATATTCCAGGCGAGAATCATCACCGTGGCATCGACCGGATGGAACAGCGACAGCGCCACCGCCGTCATTGCCGACACGGCGACGCTTCCGGCCATCGCTGCCGGCATGGGGGCGAGGCGTGCAACGTGGCGCAGCATGATCAGCAACGTCGACGAAAGCGGCACGCCGGTGAGCACGAGCGTCGCGACGCAGCGGGCGGTTTCGCCCGGCGACAGGCCGTCCGGGCCAATCTGGACCCAGTTCGTCAGGCACCCATAGCCGATCGTGGAGATCCAGGCGAGCAAGGCCGGAAGCGGCAGCAGCAACCAGCGTAGCGAGCGGCCGGGTACGCTGGTGATGAATGCGGCGACGACGGCGAGGACAGCCGTCACAATGGCCGCCACGATGGCTGTGACGTATGCGCTCTCATGCAACTTGAGCGGCAAGTCCGGCCGCAAGCCGTGAGCGGTCGCGATGCACACGAGCAGCAATACCGCAAACGTCAGCCATCCAGCCGCCCGCCAGAGCGGTCGGCGCAGCGGACGGACGGGCGCGCTGTCGGCCACCAACGATTCGATCAGTTCGGATGTCGAGCGCCTCATCGATCGTTCTCCTGCTTTTCCAGCAACCTGCGCAACGCCTTGAGCCCGCGATGAACGGCGACCTTCAATGCGCCAACGGTCATGCCGCTCGCCACTGCCGCCTCCTTCAACGACATCTCCTCGAGTTTCAGCAGCTGGATCGCGTCGCGCTGGCCGGGGGGCAACTGGGCAATCGCGTCGCGCAGCACCCGCGCATCTGCCGCGTCTTCCATAAGATTCGCTCCAGGTCCCGGCAAGGTTTCATGGTCGGGATCGAACGGCAGCTCGCGCGATGCCGCGCGTCCCTGGCGGCGCAACGCGTCGACGATGCGGCGGCTCGCGATCGACACCAGCCAGGGCCCGAACGGCCGCTCGGGCGCGTACGTATGACGCACCTGGTGCACGGTTGCGAGAATGTCCTGAACCACGTCTTCGACGGCATCGGGATGCACGCCGTGGCGGGCGACCAGCCGCCTCAGGTACGGGGCGACGCTCTCGAGCAAGCGCCGGTAGGCGGCCCGGTCCCCGATCTGCGCGCACGCCATCAACATCGACCAGTCGGGCGAACCGTCCTCCCGAGTCGCTGCATGCCCGCCGGTGCCGCGCTCCGGTTCCGACGCCGGCCGGACCAGATGGATGCGGCTTTCCTGATGGCCTTTCTCGTCAGTCATATCCGATCGATCCCGCTGCAAGGCCCAGTGCAGAAAAAATTCCAGCGCACTGCGTAACCTTTGGTCGTAACGCAGCGAATTTTCCGACATGGTCGCGCATCGGCGATCTCCATCCCAGGAGAAGACACCATGAACCAGTCCGCTTCAGCCATTTCCTCGCTGTCCGCCGCCGTCGGGCTGGCGCTTGCCATGCAAGCCCTCCCGGCACCGGCACAAGGCATGAAGGATATGAGCAATATGCCGCAGGTCGTGAAGGACAACATGTCGAGGATGGCACAAAACCATCTCGAAAAATGCTACGGCGTGAACGCGGTGGCCAAGAACGATTGCGCCGAGGGGGCGCATTCGTGCGCCGGCCAGGCGACGCAGGCCCGTGATTCGAAGTCGTTCGTGTTGCTGCCGGCCGGCGACTGCGGCAAGATCGCGGGCGGCAAGCTCAAGGCCGGTTGAGGGCGCGCTCGCGATGAACGTGTCCGCGCCGTTGCTCCGCGTGACGCCGCGCCCGGCTCCGGCGCGGGCAGGCGTCGGCCTGCGTTTTCGGCACCATCGGATCGTGCTCGACCAACGGCCGGCTGTCGCATGGTTCGAGGTGCACACGGAGAACTACATGGAGGGCGGAGTGGCGCTGCAATACCTGGACGCCATCCGCCGCGACTACCCGCTGTCGCTGCATGGCGTGGGCCTGTCCCTCGGCAGCGCGGACGGGCTCGATGCGACGCATCTGGCACGCGTGCGGGCGGCGGTGCGGCGTTTCGAGCCCGCTCTGGTTTCCGAGCATCTGTCGTGGAGTGCCGTCGGCGGAACCTATCTTGCGGACCTGCTGCCGTTGCCGATGACCGACGAAGCGCTCGCCGTGGTATGCCGGCATGTCGACCAGGTCCAGGCCGCGCTCGGACGGCGCATTCTGATCGAAAACCCGTCCACCTACCTGCGCTACGTCCAATCGACCATTCCCGAGTGGGAATTCCTGTCGGAAATGGTGCGACGCACCGGCTGCGGCCTGCTCTGCGACGTCAACAATATCTATGTCAGCGCCTGCAATCACGGCTGGGATCCCCAGACCTATCTCGCTGCGTTGCCGGCGGCGGCAATCGGTGAGATTCATCTGGCCGGCCACAGTGTCCGACAACTCGAGAACGGTCGAACGCTGCGCATCGATGATCACGGTTCGCGCGTCGCCGCGGAAGTCTGGTCGCTGTACCACGACGCCCTGCGCCGCTTCGGCGCGGCGCCGACGCTGATCGAATGGGACACCGACGTCCCGCCGCTCGAAACCCTGCTGCAGGAAGCGGCGCGCGCCGACTCGATGCTGGAGGCAATTCGACATGAATCCGCGCTCGCCGACGCTCGCTGAGCTGCAGCAGGCTGTTCGACTCAGCCTGCTCGGCGTCGCGGATGACGCAGCGGCCTGGATCGCGCCCGACGGGCTGTCGCCGCACGCGCGCCTCGCGATCTATCGCAACACGGCGACGAGCGTCCTCGTCAACGCGCTGCGCCTCGCGTTTCCGGCACTGGAACGTCTGGTCGGCGCGGAATGCTTCGAAGGGGCGGCCCGGCGCTTCATCGAGGCGTCGCCGCCGCAAAGTGCGTGGCTGGACGAATATGGCGCGGCGTTTCCGGCGTTTCTCGCGCAGCTTCCTGACATCGCGTCGATCCCTTACTTGATCGACGTCGCGCGCCTCGAATGGCAGGTCAATGCCGTGCTGCATGCTCCGGACGCGCCGGTACGCGACGTTGCCCGCCTTGCGTCGCTCGACGACCGCACGCTCGGTACGCTGCGGCTCTTGCCGCATCCCGCAGTGCGGCTCGTGCACAGCGATTTTCCGGTCGACAAGATCTGGCGCGCCGTCCTCGAGCAGGACACCCTGGCGATGCCGGCGATTCGTCTGGACGACGAACCGGTTCATTTGCTCGTGCAGCGCGTGACCGAAGGCGTCGACGTGATCCGCCTGGGCCGCGGCGAGTACCGCATCGCGACCGCGCTCTTTGCCGGCGAACCGATGCGCGACGCGCTGTCTCATGCGACGCACGCGGACGGCTACGCACTCGTGGCCATGCTGCTCGCGCACGGATGCTGTGTCGAGGCCGTACCGGCGTCGGACAACTGGCCGTATCACGGAGGATCATCGTCATGCGTCACCTGACCCGAGCGGATCTCCATGCGTCGTCCGTGCTCGCCCGCGTGTTGCGCGTCGTGCAGTGGCTCGAGCAGGTGCCGTATTGGCTACTCGCGATTCCACTCAGGGTTGCGGTCGCGACGATCTTCTGGAATTCGGCAATGGCCAAGCTTGCAAACTGGGACGCGGCGCTCGAGCTGTTTCGCGACGAATACCGGGTACCCGTGCTGCCCCCGGAGATTGCAGCCTATCTGACCGTGTCGATCGAGCTGGGCATGCCCGTCTTGCTCGTGCTGGGATTGGGCACGCGGCTGGCGGCATGCGTGCTGCTCGCCATGACGTCCGTGATCGAGATTTTCGTCTATCCGCAGGCTTGGCCGACGCACATCCAATGGGCCGCCATGCTGCTCGTGCTGCTGTGCCGTGGAGCCGGCGTGCTGTCGGTGGATCACTGGCTGCGCCGTCGGTGGGCGTGTCCGGACACGCACGAAGATGGGTGATCCGGCGTGGCATGAATTCGCAGGACCGCGCGCTGATTTTATGGGCCAACCGCTACGCCTTGTCGCAGCTGGATCACCTTGCCTCGGAAAAACGCACGGAAATCAAGGGGAGGCCATCATCCGGCCGCCAGCGCGTCGAGCGCCGCCGCCAGCGATTGATCGACGGACCGGCCCGACGTATCGATCCGGCGGTGGGCGCAAGCTCGGTACAGCGCTTCGCGCGCGTCGTGCAGCTCGTCGTCGGCCACCCGCACGCCGGCGAGCGTGATGTCGCCGATCGGCAGGTCCGCGACGCCGAGCGTCGCCTGCGGCGGGCTGCGCCGCACGCCGGGGCGCTCGGGATCGATCAGCACGAGTGAGGTGGCCGGCTTGCCGTCGACGTGGGACGACGCGACGATCATCATCAGCCTGGCGTCGGGCGCGCGACTGATGTTGTACTTGTGGCCGTCGAGCCGATACCCGCGGCTGTCGCCGTCGCGCGCGAAGCGTGTCTCGAGCGCGCGCACCTCGGTGCCGGTGCCTTTCTCGGAGATCGCGGTGGCGCCGATCTCGCCCGCCATCAGCCGCGGCAGGTGACGCTCGCACTGCGCGTCGTAGCCGTAGGCGGCGATCGCGCGAATCAGCGTCGCCTGGTTCGCGAGCGCCATCGCGAAACCGACGGAGCCCCGCAGCGAGAAACTGTCAGTTATCGCACTGTGCGGGGCATGCGCCGCCGATCCGCAGCAGTCATTCAGTACTCCGGCCGTTTCGTCGCCGGTCAGGCCCGCTTCTTCGCGGCCAGCGCGGCGCGCTCGATCCAGCGGATGGCCGGCGCATCGTGCTCGCCCGGCGCGGGCTTGCCGATCAGGAAGCCCTGCACCTCGCGGCAGCCGGCATCCGTGATGCACGCCAGCTGCTCCTCCGTCTCGACGCCTTCCGCGACGGTCGTCACGCCGAGACGCTTGCCGAGATCGGCCACCGCGCGCACGACGGCCGCGCAGTCCGGTCGCGAGATCGCATCGCGCACGAAGCTGCCGTCGATCTTGATCTTGTCGAACGGAAACGCGCGCAGATGCGCGAGCGACGAGAAGCCCGTGCCGAAATCGTCGAGGGCGACGCGCACGCCCATCGATCGCAGCGCGCGCAGGTCCGCGATGGCCTTGCCCTCGTCATGCAGCAGCGCGGTTTCCGTCACCTCGATTTCCAGACGGTCGGGCGAGAGGCCCGCGCCGGCCAGTGCCGCCGCGAAGGCCGGCACGATCGTGCCGTGGCCGAGTTGCGCCGCCGACACGTTGACGGCGACGCGCGCGCCGTCCGGCCAGCGCGCCGCCTCCCGGCAAGCATGGTCGAGCACGAAGCGGCCGAGCCGGTCGATCAGGCCGCCGCGCTCGGCCACCGGAATGAAGCGGCCCGGCGAAATCCAGCCGGCGCGCGGGTGATGCCAGCGCAGCAGTGCCTCGCGCGTCGTCACCTGGCGGGTCCGGACATCGACGATCGGCTGGTAGAACACATACAGCCCCTGGTTTGCGTCCAGCGCGGCGCGCAGCTTCGATTCGAGCGCGATCCGCTCCTGCGCGCGCGTTTCCATGTCCGGCGAGAACATCCGGTACGTACCCTTCCCGGCTTTCTTGGCCGCATAGAGCGCCATGTCCGCGCGTGACAGCAGCACGCCGGCGTCGTTGCCGTGATGCGGCGCCAGCACGCAGCCGATCGACGCGCCGATGCGGAACTGCCGCTCGGGCGACGGCGCATAGGGTGCATAGGGCGCGACGAGCGTGTCGACGAGCCGCGCGGCCGCGCCCATCGCGCCGTCCGCGTCGGTGTCGCGCAGCAGCACCGCGAATTCGTCGCCGCCGATGCGCCCGAGCATCGTCCTCGCTTCCGGGCACTGCCCGCGAAGGCGTTCCGCGACCTGGCGCAGCACCTCGTCGCCCGCCGAATGCCCGCACGCGTCGTTGATCAGCTTGAAGCCGTCGAGGTCGATGAAGAGCAGCCCGAGCATCTTGTCCGAGCGGCGCAGGCTCGTGTCGAATTCGGCGAGGAAGGTCGCGCGGTTCGGCAGGCCCGTGAGCGAATCGTGATGCGCGAGCTGGTGGATGCGCGCTTCCGCCTCGGCCTGCTGCGTGACGATCGCCCACGACAGCATCGGGCCGATGTAGCGCCCCTCGGCATCGCGCACCGCCGCGACCTGGAAGTCGAGCACTTCCGGCCCGAGCCGCACGCGGCCGCGATGCGGCAGGTTCGCCGGATCGGCGAGCAGGCGGCGCTGGTGCTGCGGGTGCGGATGGAAGAAGTCGATCGACGCACCGAGCGCATCGTCCGCGCGGATCGGCAGCAAATGCTCGATCGAGCGCAGCAGGTTTCGCGACGCCGCGTTCAGGTAGTTGATGCGGAACGTTTCCGGGTCGGCCGTCATCACGGCCACCGGCATGTCGTCGATCATCCGCATCAGCCGCGTCTGCGCCTGCTCGCGCATCCGCGATTCAGCCTGGGCGTCGACGGTGCGCACGAAGCCCCGGTAGTTGACGGAGATGACGGCGATCAGCGCCGTCGACACGAAAGCCATGTTGACCGCGGTGGCGACGAGCGTCGGCTGGCCCGTCGAAAGGAAGAACGCGATGAACGCGGCGTTGACGATCACGGCCACGATCAGCGCGGCCGTGCGCAGGTACATCAGGCTGAAGATGCAGCCGATCACCGTGATCGCCATGTAGAACGCGACCTGGGCCTTTTGCCACGCATCGCCGTAGGGGAACAGCAGCAGCGCCCAGAGGGTGAACGTCGCCGCGATCGGGATCACCAGCCAGTTCGTCGTCGTGAGCGCACGCAACACGGTGTCAGGCGTCGGCTCCGCGAGCCGGGCGCGGCGCCAGTGCAGCAGCCGCGCGAGCGACACGAGCGTCATCGCGGCCGGCATCGCGACCGACAGCCACCACGGCGTGCTGCGCAGATGCGTGACGGCAAGGCTCCAGGTGCTCGATATGAGGATCAGGTACATCACCGGGAGCTGGCCGGCGAATACCCGGTATTGCGCCGCGAGCAGGTCCGGGTTCCGGGCCGGCGCCGCGATGCTTGCCAGTCTTGCGATCCGTGCGTAGTGGGTTTTCATGTGAGCCTGCCTGCTGCAACCCGCGTTCGGGTTGCCGTATCCGGCGTCGTCGGTTACCCGTACGGGCGCGGCGCCATGTCGGAAATGGCGGCCATTTCCGGCACGGGGGCCGGCGCGCTGGCGCGGTTGCCGCCGGTCAGCGCGATCTGCCCGCTGCCGACGATCTCGTTGAGTGGTGCGGGCCTGCCGAGCAGGAAGCCCTGCGCTTCGTCGCAGCCTTCGTCGGCCAGCAGCACGAGCTGGTCGCGCGTCTCGATGCCTTCGGCCAGGATCGGAATGCCCAGGCTCTTGCCGAGCGCGAGCACGGCGCGGATGATCGCGCGATCCTGCGGTTTCGCTTCCGCGTCCGCGACGAACGACTGGTCGAGCTTGATGCGGTCAAACGGGAACGAGCGCAGCGTGTCGAGCGACGAATAGCCGGTACCGAAATCGTCGAGCGCGATGCTCACGCCCAGCGCCTTGATCTGCCGCAGCGTGTCCAGCGCGCGCTCGCGGCCGGCGAAGATCGTCGATTCGGTCAGCTCCAGCTGCAGGCGCGATGCCGGCAGGCCGGTTGCCTCGAGCACGTCCGCCACGAGCGCCGTCAGGTCCGCATGCATGAACTGCACGGCCGATACGTTCACCGCGACCGGATAGGGCGGCTCCCACGTGGCCGCCCGCGCGCATGCCTCGCGCAGCACCCACGCGCCGATCTCCAGGATCACGCCGTTTTCCTCGGCGAGCGGTATGAACTCGGCCGGCGGTATCGTGCCGAGCGTCGCATGCTGCCAGCGCAGCAGCGCCTCGTAGCCGCGGACCTCGCCGGTCGTCAGCGAGGTCTGCACCTGGTAGTGGATGCTCAGCTGGTTGTCGGCCACCGCGCGGCGCAGGTCGGCCGCGAGGCTGCGGCGCGCGCGGACGATCAGGTCCATCGCCGGCTCGTAGAAGCAGATCGATTGCGCGACGCTGCCCTTGGCACGGTACATCGCGAGGTCCGCGTTGTTGATGAGGATCGCCTTGGTGGCGGCGTCGTCCGGGTAGATCGCGACACCGAAGCTCGCGCCCGGCACGACCTCGAAGTCGTCCAGCCTGACCGGCTTGTAGAGCGCCGGCTCGAGCCGCTCGAGCAGGTCCATCAGGTGCGTGTCGTCGCCCATCCGGCAAAGTGCCGCGAATTCGTCGCCGCCGATGCGGGCGACGAATTCACCTTCGCGCAGCAGGTTCGACATGCGCCGCGCGAGGATGCGCAGCACCTCGTCGCCGGCGTGGTGGCCGCGCAGGTCGTTGATTTCCTTGAAGCGGTTCAGGTCGATGCCGATCAGCGCGAGTTTCGTGCCCTGCGCTTGCGCCAGCGCGATTTCGAGGTCCAGCCGCTCGTTGAAGCTCGCCCGGTTCGGCAGGCCGGTCAGCATGTCGCTCAGTGCCAGCCGTCGCAGGTGCTCGAGCGATTCGGCCCGCACGTCGCTGTCGATCACGTAGCTCACGAGCCCCGTGCAGACGATCACGAGCGACGTGCCCGCGACCGCCAGCGCCAGCGGACGCAGCGTGTTCAGGTCGGTCCACGCGCCGTCGAGCATCAGCGGCGTGATGCGCAGCGCCGACATCCCGGTGAAATGCAGCGCGAGGATCGCGAGCGACAGCACGCCGGCCATCTGGTTGACCGCGTGCGGCGACGGCCGCAGCGCGAGGTGCAGCGCGAGCGCCGCGAGGGCCATCGCCAGCAGCACCGACGCGGACAGGTAGCCGATGTCCCACGACACGATGCCCTCGACCCGCCACGCGAGCATGCCGGTGTAATGCATCAGCACGATCGCGATGCCGACGACCGCGCCGCCGAGCGCGGGGGCGGCGGCCTTCGCGGCGCGGAAGGTCGTCAGCGCGAAGCCGACCGTGCTGCCGCCGACCGCGATCAGCAGCGACACGAGCGTGAGCGGCAGGTCGAATTGCACGGGCGCGCCGGCATCGAAGCCGAGCATCGCGATGAAGTGCGTGCACCAGATCGCCACGCCGGCCGAAATGGCCGTCAGCACCTGCCAGCCGAACCGCTGCGTGCCGGAGGTGTTCACCGCGCGCTGGAACAGGCGCGCGGTGACCCACGAGCCGGCCCCGCACAACAGTGCGGCAAGCAGGACCAGCCAGTGATTGTGCCGATGAACGATGCACCCTAAAACTGTCGCCAAAACCTTTCTTCCCCTATCCGTCTCGCCGTTTGTTGTCGTATCGGATCGAAGCGGCGGAGCGACGCCGCTTCGATCCGGAACGCAGTAGAGATATCGGCATGCGATGAATAAACTGAACGCCGCGCGGCGATGCGCAAACGATTTCGCGGAATATTTTTTATTGCGAAATAGTGTCGGAACAAGTGGAGGCGGCGGGAAGGGGGCGCGCAGCCATTTCAACTGCTTATCAAGTACGGGCAGCTATCTAAACCAGACAGGTATTGCCGTTGTCGTCCGAAGTGCCGGAAGGGGGAAACGACGGCTTGGAAAATCTCCATGGTTCTTCCGCAGGCTGCGTCTCCTGCGACGGCGGATACCAGTCAACCTGGGTTCCCGCCGGCCAGACGACGTTCTTCCACTTCAGCGGGCGTACCAGTCTTGCGTCGTCAATGCGCGTCAGGGTCCGGCTGTCCCGATTGATCGTGACGCAGCTTCTTTCCAGAAGCGCTCCCCCGGGCCCGATCGGCAGAGGCTTTGCGACCCGGATGTTCAGCGCGCTTTTATCGAGCATCGATTCGCTCAGGCGGGCATGCTCGGGGATGACGACGTTGCCCGCGATCCGGTTTCCACGACCGAGGATGCACCCGGAAAAATGGAATGGAAAGTCGACGTCCAGGTTGTGATTCTGATCGTCGCTCCTGCTGAACTTGATTTCGCCTGTCGCATTGCAGGTCCAGCCGTCAACGACCTGTTCGCCGGTTCCCGTCAAGCCGATCGAATAAGGCAGCACCGAGTTCATGGCCGTTGCGGTGACGCCCAAAATCTTGACCGGATGAGGAAATTCCGCGTGCTTGAACGAGCTCAGCTCATAGGCGGCGACGAGATCGAGCCGAGTGCCGACAGGCATGTCGAATGTGTCGATCGTCCGCGCGCGTTCGAGCGTGACATGTCGCTCGGATTCGGGCGCATTGACCGATCGCGATGCGCCGATACCGGCGATCACCAATACGAGTGTTGGAAGCGATGCGATCAGGAGCAACGGGAATGCGACGACCAGGCCGACCTGGAGCTTTGGACGACGCCCGATGCCGCGGCGTAACGGTGCGATGAGTGCGAGGAGAAGCCCGCCGATGACGAGCGCAACCGTTGCGAACAGCGAGACCAGAATGATGGCCATCTGCCCGTTGGACCATATTGGAACCGCAATCATTTAGATACCTGTGGCTTGCCGATCAGCCGGGAAGTGTATGCCATCTCCAATATGGCGCGAGTGATTGGCGAGTTGCGCTAAAATCGCGTGCTTCCTGCCCTTCGCGCGGTCGCAATTCGAATACGGAAAATCGCGGCCGGCGCAGGGATCGAAAGGATCCATTCCGGAGTAGCTCAGCGGTAGAGTGCTCGGCTCTGGACCGAGAGGGCGCTGGTTCGAATCCAGCCTCCGGACCCCTCATGGAATGTTGCAATGACAACAGATCGCCAGCAAGGCGCGAACGCCAGCATCAATCCAGGCTATGCCGCCTTTCAGGTTGCAAAGGCCCTCACGACCTGTGAAGCGCATCCCGACCCCGCGGTACGGGAGCGGGCGAAAGAAAGGATGTCGAAATGGGAGGCCGTGCTGAGGAGCGTCCTTGACGGTTCCATCGCGCACGGTTCCAGGGCGCCGCTGCGATCGATGCCGGCATGGGTGACGCTGGAGGTCGTCACCGGCGGCTTTGCGACCGGCGAATGCGTTGCCGGCGGCCCGTTTCAAGACCATGAGGTGAGCCTGCTTCGCCGTTTGTCGATGTCGCCGGAGGCCGGCGATCCGGATCGTCGCAAATTGAACGCGCATTTCCTCACCGATCAAGGGATGAGCGAATTGCGGGACAGGCTGTCTTCGGGGCGCTACGAACTGTCTGTTCCGGAAGAAGGGGCGTTGATGGTCGTGGCGTGGCTGCTGGAACACGGACATTCGGAGGAAGCGCGCAATCTCGTCGACGAATTGTTGCCGTATTTCGATCGGCTGCGTTTCTATCCGGTCCCGTCAGATCGGCAACGGCGTTCCGGATCGAGCGTTCACCTTCAGGATGCCGGCAAGACGCTTGCGGATGTCAACGGGATCAGGCCAAACAAACGCATCCTCGCGCAGAAGGAAGCCGTGAACGTCTGGGCGCCGTTGCATGACCGCGTCGTCGGCCTGTTTCTCGAAACGGTCGAAGACGGTTGCCCCTGCCGGAAATATCCCGACGGCTGGCAGGCGCGCGCTCGGGCGTTGCTTCGGGACCATGCGGCGCTGAAGGCGCGATGTGCCGCGAACGGCAAATACCATCGCGACAAAGGGCATCACGCGCAGCTCCGGGGGCTGCTCGAACGCGCCGCCGCGCAAGCGGATTCGCTCTGCGCGTGGGAAACCAGACGGGTTCAGTCGATCCTGAACAGCTATATCGCAAAGCGCGGCGCTCCGGGGTCAGCGCGATGCGAAGACGCGCGCAGACGACAGATTGAATCGGTCAGCGCTCCGACCTTCCATGAACTCGCAAGCGTGGTCGCCGGGCGGCTGTCCGGTTGCGCCGCGAATGACGCCCTGGATGACGTTGCGCATCTGGTTCAACCCGTCACGCAAGATGAGGCGTCGTCCAGAGGCTTGCCGGCAGGCACGCCCATTCCCGATTCCATTCGGAGGAAAGTCGAACGATGCCTGAATGCGCCCATCGGCCTGCTGATTGAACGCGGGTTGATAACCTCGGGCGAAGCGCTCGCCAGAGTCTTGCCGCAGGTGACGGCGAGCATTCGCGCGGCCGGAATCGCGGATGCGCGTCTGCGCGAGCTCGTGGGAGCGATTTATCAGGCATTTCGGCGCCGTCGCTCAGTCCTGCTTTTCAATCTCGAAACCCAGGTCAAATTCGATGAGCTGCCGTGGATTGCCGCGCTCGATCGGTTTCGATGCGAAAGCGCGTCGACCCAGGCCCTGTCGAAACAGGCGCTCGAGGAAATCGCATCGCTGACGATGGTGTCGTTTCCGCATGTGATCGTGCCCAACAAGCTGTTGCAGGAATTCCGGTCGCTTGCGCAAAGCGCGGGATTGCAGCTGCCGTTCGTCGACGAGGTCGCAGCCGACATCTTCATGGGGCGATTCTCCGGCACGTTCGTTGACGCAACGCGCATGGCCGCCACTCATCTGGCGGGATCGCTCTACGCACGCTATTACGACGTCGACTATTCGGAAATAATGCGCGAATCGGAAAACGAACGTCTCGACGACGCCGTTCGACTTCGAATCGCAGCACCGGCAGGGAGTGGTTTTGCGGAGTATTGCGCCGGCAGGGCCGGGGTTGCGTTGGGAGGCTGGCGCCCCGCCGTCAACGGCATGATCATCGAGCAGCAGCAGATACTCACCACGCAGAATCTTGCGACGTTGTTCTTCGGCATCGGCCTGGCCGGCTCGCTGAAACACGATCTCGCGGAGATGGCGAAGCGATGTTTCCGGTGGATCTGCAAGCGGCAGCAAGCGAAGACCGGTCGGTGGCACGGCCGGCTGATCATGGTGAAGAATACCGCCTATGCATGGCGACAGATGGTGTTCTACCTTGGCCTGCTCTCGACGCAGGATGTCGCTGGCTTCGTGCAATGGGCCGAGCGGCACCTGGCCGAGCAGCCCGAGAATTTTCGCATCCGATTTCGGCCGGTGCTTGATGGCCTGGTACAGGTGACGAACGGTCAGCCACTCGGCAGCGGCGCTGTCGATGCGGCAATCGGCCGGCGGTTCCTTGGCTGGTCGGATGCCACACACTGGCTGCTCGCCGATACCTCGCAATGATTGCGCTTTCCGATGGATCAGGCGCCGAGGTGTGCCCCAGGCATAGTGTGGGCGAGCGCGGCAGCGGCAGACAGAACACAAAGCATCGTGACGGCCTCCATCCTCAGGATGATCAGGAATGAGCCCGCTGAAGCACCGAACCGAATGCGTGGCAGAAAAATCAGGCGGTTGATCCCGCCCAATGCCACGGCCACGCTGACGTGCATGCGTTTGGCGGCGAGTATGTGTCCCCAGCCGCTGAGTGCGAGCGGCATCAGAGAGCCGCCCAGCCCGCGATCGGCGTTGTAGATGCCGCTTACGACAACCACCGGCACGGCAACAAGCGCTGCGCGGGACAATCGCACGGCGAACCGGGCGACGACTTCGCCGGTCGAGTCGGCGAAAAGCATGGGCAGCGCCGATAGTCCACTTGCGGTGACCAGGCCGCCCGCCCGGATTCCCGAATCCCGGCCAGCAGGCCCGTCCAGACGATCAGGGCGGCAAGCCCCGTGGACCACGCCGCCCCGAAATGCGTCTGCGCCAGCACCGGAACAATCACCTCGAACACGGCGCCCGCCGTCGACCCGCTCATCAGCCCCGCCAGACACGCACCCACCGCGCACGCGAACGTTACGTTGGCGACGGCGGCCACCACGATCGATGCGAATGCCGCCGCCGGGTCCATTACTTCACCTTGAACGAATAGTCGCCATGCGTGCGATGTCCATCCGCAGCCACTGCCACCCAATGAACGGTGTAGCGGTCGACGGGCAACGGCGGCAACGCAACGCTGATCGACTTCGTGTTGTCGGGGCTGACCTGCGCTTTCGCGGTGTTCATCTGCTTGCCCGCGGAATTGCTGACGGTCAGCGAGCTGAATGCGGGTTCGAGCGGCCCGTCGAACACGATCGTGACGCTGGCGGGCGCCGGCACTTCGGCGCCCGCCGACGGAGACTGGGTTTGCGGGAACACGTGCGCGAGCGCGGCAGACGGCATCAGCATGACCGCCGCGATGGTAGCCGCGCCGTAGCTGCGCAGAAGACTGCTGAACCGCTTCATTGCTACTCTCCTTTGCCGAAGATCGGTTTGCCGAGCGAGTTCGGCAATACGTCGTCCAGGAACAGATGGGCCTGCAGCAGCACACCCACACCCGTTCCGCTCGCATGATTGACCGGAATCTGCGCTTCGACGCCGAACTGGCCCCAGCGATTTCCCCACATCACGCCGGGATTGATCGTCCCGGTCGTGTGGCCCGAACACGGGCTGGCGGTGCACGTGCTCATTGGAAATTCGACCACCGGAATCAGGTTGCTGAACGGCGCCTTGAGCCCGACGTCCTGCACGAAGTTCTGCAGATAAGGCAGGCTGTATTGCACGGTGACGCCCCAGCTCAACGCATTCGGATCGGCACTGTTCAATGTCAGGCGCGGGCCGACGGTTCCCGTGATCGCCAGCGGCTTCAGGTATTTGAGGCTGTCGGGCAGATCGCCGAAGCCCTTGCCGAAATAGAGCGTCGGCGTGATCGCCGAGTGCGGATTGGCGATCGAATGCGCCCCGGTCCCGCCCAACTCTGCGCTCGCGCCGACCGATGCCATGAACTCGTGCTTTTCGTTCACGTAGAAGCGGTACTTGGCGCCGACCTGCCAGTTGTCGAAACCACGCGCCGAGCCGCCGTTCGGCGCGTTCAGGTTGACGTAGGTGCCCGTCACGGAAAGCTGGAAACTGGGTGTGATTCGCTTGTCCCATTCGAGCGTCGTCGTATTGGTGTTCTGCTTGTCGCCGTCATCCGTGCTGGACTGAAGGTGGCCGAATTCGAGGTTCAGCTCGTCACCGACGCCGGGATCGTCGACCGCCATCGTGGCAGGAAATACGCGATTGCCGGCCACCGCATGGGCCGACGCATCGACTGAAAGGAGGCAAGAAGCGAGCGCGCATAGCGTTACGGCGCCCCGTTTGAGAGTGGTTCGCATGTTGATGTCCTGGTTGGTTATCAAGGTGTTGCTGCAACTGGCGCGCGACATCACCGCGATGCCATTCAGTCCGTCGGCATCGCGGGAAAGCCGTCAGCAGGGATCAGGACAATACGGGTGGGGCGCGCGGCTGCGCGAGAGTCAGAACCGTGTAAGGTCGAAACGCCGCAGCCGCAACCGGCGCTGCAAACCCGGCCGGTTGTGCAGGGATGCCGAAAGCCGCGTGCGCGCCAGGCAGCATCGGTGTGTGCGCAATCAGGCTGCAATACGGGCATGCGTCGCAGCCCGGCCACGAAGCGGAACCGTGATGGTGCGCGGCAGCTTCGGCTTGGGCGAGATGAGAGGCTACGGTCGCAGGATGCGCGTGGTGCGAGTGGTGTGCGTGATGAGCATGAAGGGCGTGATGCGCGCCTTCGGCCGACGCGCCGCGCAGTGTCTGGGATATCGTCGGCGCGACCACGCTCAGCAGGATCGCGAAGATCCCGAGGACAACCCCGATCTTCTGACGGCAACGGCTGGGCATGGCAGACCCACGAGACGTCGATACGAACAGTATGCGGAAAATCCGCGGCGGAATGGTTGAACTTTGCGTTAGGTAAAAACCCGCAAAGCGTCCGAATCGGAGACGGCGGCCGCCGGTTGCGGCCGCCAGGCGGCAGGGGTTGTGCTACTGGAGAAAAGGAGGAATCCGGCGCGGCTCAGGTTGCCAGTACTGCGCGGCACTCGTTGGCACATGCGCGGCATGACTCCATGCACGCGTTGCACGGCTCGTGTCGGTCAGCGTGTTTTTTGCACTCCGCCTCGCAATCGTTGCATGCATCCAGTGTGACTTTGGCGAGTGCCGGAAGATAGTGCGCGTTCTGGTTGGCAAGCTGTTGCAGCGCGCTGCAAAGAGAAAGCATCTGCGACACGCTGGTTGCACAGGCCGCCAGGTCCTTGTTCCCCTTGCCAAGGAGACCGATGCAATGGCTCACGCATACCTGACCCGTTGATACGCACCCGCCCGCTGCATCGGCGAGCGCGCTGTAGTGACCGCCATGATGCATGTGAGAGGTTTGTGCAGGAGCGCTTTCCTGGGCCGAGGCCCGTTCCATTGTCGCCAATGCGGAAAGCGCAAGCAGCCCGGTACCGAATAGTGCGTCACGTCTGTCCATGTGAAAATCTCCGAAAAAATTCACGCCAATGACAATACGTCCGAACGCCCGAATTCGCAGCCGCCGGGGAATGGGGCTGGAACGACCAGATCCTAACATCAAGGAAACGCCGATGGCTCTGTCTGTTGGGGTGGAGTCACGCACGCACAGGTCAAACCGACCGTGCCGTACCTGCGATTGTGCCGGTAATCGCCGATGCTGCTATCCACGCGTGCCATTGCGCGGCGAAGTCGAATTCCGGATCGATCGCACATGCGGCGTCGAGCGCAACGGCCAGGGTACTTCCGCTTTGTAGTGCGATGAAGGCCGCGTGCGCGGCCTCCGGATGAACGAGTATCGTGGGTTGCCACACCGGACGGACGACGAGCGCCCACGTGGGGCCGTCGAGCCGACGCGGAAAAGTGCCGCCTGGTTGATGCGCGCGCCAGATGTCGGCAATGGCGTAATCCGAGGCGATGGCCGTGCAGGCCGGATGCACCGAAAGCTGCGCTTCCAGCAGGCGCTCGTCACCGAGTTCGAGCCATTGCTGCGGTGTGAATACCGAGGCGTCGGCGGCGAAGCAGGCAACGTGCAGTGCCCACTCAACGCGTGCAACATCCGCAAAATATCGCAAGCGTGAGTCTCGCTCGTATTCGCCGATAAAGGCCGGCAATGCATCGCCAAAGCGATTGAGGTCACCGCTGCCGGACGGATGCGCGCGGGCGTAGGCAAGTGAAAGCGCATCGAAATATGCATCGCCAACCAGCGCCAGCAACACGGGATATGCATTCGCGAGCGCGGCGCGCCAGCGCGAGCGGACGTTGCCGCGGTATAGTCCGACGCGCTCGTGCAGCACATCGAAACCGGTGGCTACCGGAAATTGCAGTTCATGCATCGCATGTGCACCGACTTGACCGGATGCGCTGCCGGAGACCGGCGACCACGGCTTCACGAGTCTGAGCAACGACCCCTCCTGCGCCGGATCGTCAAGTGCGCTCGCGAACATTTGCTGGAGCGATTCAAGCTGTGAGGCCATCACGTTCCTGCCCCTGAGCAGCCTTCACTTCCTGTCGCACGTTCAGACCAGCCCGGATCTGCGCTGCACGCGCGAGCCGGACTTCGTCGACCAGCACGCTCATCGGCGGAATGTCCGTGTCCCATTCGATCAACGTCGGGACATGGCCGAACCGGCGCAGTGCATATTCATAGAGGTTCCAGACAGCGGGCGCGACACGTGAGCCATGGTCATCGATTACAGCGGCACCGCTCACGCGATGGCCCGCAAGATGGATTTCGCCGACCACGCCGGGCGGCAACGCGTCCATTGCCGCGATCGCATCCTCTCCGTGATTGCACTGGTTCACGTATAGATTGTTGACGTCGAGCAGCACGCCGCACCCGGTGCGCCGAGCCAGCTCGGAGAGGAATGCCGTTTCACCGTACCGGTCGTCGTTGAACCGGAGCCAGCTGGAAACGTTTTCGAGCAGGATCGGCCGGGCAAGTGCCTCCTGCACTTCGTCGACTCGCGCCGTGAGGTGAGCGAGTGCTGCGTCGGTCAGCGGCATCGGCAGCAGGTCGTTCAGATGACCGGCGGCCGTCGCGCCCCAGCACAGATGTTCGGAGGCGACCGCCGGTGCGATCCGCTCGACGAGGCGCTCGAGTCTGCCCAGATGACCGGCGTCAAGCGGCGTGACCGAGCCGAGCCCGAGGCCGACTCCATGCAGGCTGACCGGCAGATCGCGTCGCACGGTGTCGAGCACGTGCAGGTCATACCCGCCATCGCCGAAATAGTTCTCGCTATGCACTTCTACCCAGTCCACCGCGGGCGGTGCTGCGAGAAAGTCGGCGTAGTGGGCCTGACGCAGCCCGATGCCGATGCCGGCTGGCGCGCTGGCGACGGGACCGATCGCGATCACGAGAACACCGGCTCGCTGTGCCAAACGCTTTGCGACATCAGGGGCCGACCGTGCCGCCCAGTTTCGCGCAGGTGCCCGCCGGCACGATCTTGAAGTCGCCCTTGTCGTAGTCGACCTTCGCCTCGCCCGCGCAACCATGCACGCCGGTCTTGCTCCCACAGTCGTTCTGGCCGGCCTTCGCGATGCCATAGCACTGCACCTTTGCTTCCTCCTGCGTAGCGGCGACGGCGGCTGCCGCCACGCCGGCGAGTGCCATGGCAAGCAGGGCCTGCCGGCTGAGATTCGATTTCATTTGCATCTCCAGGGTAGGGGCGGCAAGCGGTTGTCGACGGTGTCGACGCCACACATCGGCCGGATAAACTGCGCTCGCGGGCGCCGGGCTGGCAAAACACCGTTTGCGCCATCCTGCCACTATCAAAACGAGCGTGATACAAGTTTTTTGCAGCCGCAGCGGGTCGGATACCCCACTTTCATGGGGACAATCCCGCTGCGGCGTTGCTTCTTGCCTGTCAACGCACGGAACGCACGCAGTTCGACGCACTCGCTGCAGGAACGTCGATGTCGCCAGGCCGCGTCATCCATGCGATCCATCCGGCCCAGAGCCCGCACGCGATCAGGCCGCCGATGTTCAGGTGCGTCTTGTAACGAACGATAAGGTCAAGCAGGGACATTCCGTCTTTCATCTTGGTTCTCCTCAGAACGCGTACCGCATGCCGGCGAACACGCTGCGTCCCTCGCCCGGATAGAAGATCGCGGTGTTCGCGGTGCGCGCATTCGCGACGGTGCTGATGTCGCTGACGTAGCGCTTGTTGGTCAGGTTGCGCGCGTCGACGAACAGCGACAGTCCGTTGCGGAAGTCGTAGCCGGCCTGCAGCCCGAGTAGCGCGTAGCTCGGCACACGCAACGTGTTCGCGTCGTCGGCCCATGCGCCAGACGGCACCCAGTCGAGGGTGGCCGCGACGTGGAAGCCGCTCGGGCGCGCGTAACCCAGCGTCGCGCGCAGCACGTTCAGCGGCACGCCCGCGATCCGGTTGTTGCCGTACTGCGGGTCGTTCCTGAAGCGGAAGTCGTTCAGGTTCCAGATGCCGGACAGCGTGACCGTGTCGCCCACGCCGCGGCCGGTGACGTTGCGGAACAGTTCGACCGACGCACCGGCCTCGATCCCCTGCAGCACCGTCCTGTTCGCATTGAACGTCGCCGCCGGCACGTCCGGGTTCGTCGTGTACTGCAGCAACTGGTCGCGCACGAGCGAGCGATAGGCGGTCACGTCCCAGCTCACGCGCTCGCGCGAGCCGCGCGTGCCGAACTCGATCGTCCACGCGTGCTGCGCCGCGAGCGGCGTGAAGCGCGTCGTGTTCGAGAAGGTCTGCGTGAGGTCGGTGAAGTCGGGCACGTCCTGGCTGCGCGTGATGTCGACGTAGGCCTGGGTGTTCGCGTCCGGCTGCCACATCAGCCCGAGCTTCGGATTGACGCCGCTGTAGCTCGCGCTCGTCGACTTGTAGGCCCGATCGGTCGCGAGGCCGCCGTTGTCGATGTACTCGCGCACCGAGTGCAGCGCCTTCACGCCGGTCATCAGCGCGACGGTCGGCAGGAAGAACAGCCGGTTCTCGACGTACGCCTCGTAGTTGAACGCCGTCTGCGTCGAGTCGAGCGTCTGCGCGCCCTTGTTGCCGTTGACGTTCACGTACTGGTTCACCTGCGTGCGGCCGCCGAAGAAGCGCGCGCCGACGATCAGGTCGTCGCGCATCCCGCCGAGCGTCAGGCGGCCCGTGTAGCGCGGCGCGAAACCGTAGGTCCAGCCGTCCTGGTCGAGCGCCTGGAAGATCGGGTGATAGAGGCTCTTGTGAATCGCCCACGTGTCGAATTGCAGTTCGCCCGAATCGAGCTTCACCGTCGTGCGGTTGGCGATCCGCTCGGTGCGCGTGTTGCGCGCCTGATCGCCCGATATCGCGTTCGGCGCCGCCCTGGTCGGATGGTTCAGCGCGTCGGACAGCGACAGCGTGCCGGGCAGCAGCTGGTCGACGACGTACACGCCGACGTAGAAGCGCGTCTCGACGGCCGGGCTGAACCGGTAGCCGACGTTCGCGTTGAACTGCTCGTATTGCCCCTTCGATGATCGCGATAACCGTCCGAATGATTGACGCTGAAGTTCGCGAGGAAGTCGAGCGGGCCGATCACGCGCGAGATCTGCGCGCTCGTGCGCACCGTGCCGTAGCTGCCGCCTTCCACGCGCACGACGTTCGGCGCGTCGGCGGTATGGGCGGTCGGCGTGACGAAGTCGATCGCGCCGCCGAGGGTCGACGCGCCGTACGCGAGGCCGTTGCCGCCCTTGTAGACCTGCACCGCCTGCAGCGCGAGCGGATCGATCTGGTAGTAGTCGCCGCTGCCGTCCGCGAGGTTGGTCGGGATGCCGTCCTGCAGGATCTCGAGGCCGCGCGTGTGATACGCGCGGGCAATCCCCGAGCCGCGGATCGACAGGCGCAACTCCTGGCCGTAGCGGTTCTCGACGAACACGCCGGGCACATCCTTCAGCACGTCGCGCAGCGTGAAGGCGTAGGTGTTCCGGTAGCTGTCGGCATCGACGAAGCCTACCGAGCCGATTGTCCGGTCGAGCGTGCGCTTCAGGTCGATGGTCGATTTCGACGTCAGCGATCCGGTCGTGCGTGCGGCGTCGACCGTGATCGCCGGCAACGCCGGCACGGCCTGTGTATCGGTCGCCGCGGCGGCGCCTTGTGCGCATGCGGCCGACGCGGAGAGCACGGAGATCGCGCCGGACAGCGCGACGGCAATACGGGTCGAGGGAAACATGTCGTTGTACGTAGGGTGATGTTTCAAGCGGATCGTGTACGGCACGCGCTGCGCGCCGGCGCGCGACGAATCAGGCTGCCGCGCGTGCCGCACGGCCGAACAGCAGACGGTCGATCGACCAGACCGCGACGATCGTCGCCCCCATCAGCGGAAAGACGATGCCGAGCAGCACGAGCCCCGCGATCCAGCCGCGCATCGGCGGCGTGCCGCGTTCGCGCGACGGCGCGCCCAGCTTGCCGGCCGGGCGCCGTTTCCACCACATCACGGTGCCCGTGACGGCCATCGCGGCCAGCCCGAGCGACAGCACCGCGCAGACGATCTGGTTCGCGAGCCCGAAGTAGCGGCCCATGTGCAGCGACGTGCCGTACGACACGGCCCGCGATACCGCGCCGTAGTCGTCGTAGCGGATGTCCTTCAGCACGGCGCCGCTGTACTGGTCGAGGTAGATCGTCCGCTCGGCCTGCGGGTCGTCCGGGAAGTACGACGCTGTGAACACGCCGTCCGCGCCGGATGGCAGCGCGAGCGTGTAGCCGCTCGTCACGCCGAGGCCCGCGACGATCGCGATCGCGCGGGCCAGCGGCAGCGGGGCCGGAGTCGGCGCCGACGGCGAATGCGGAACGGGCACGTTGCCGACCGCCCAGGGCGTTTGCGGCAACGGCAGGTCGTCCATCACCATCCCCGGCATCGCGTCACCTCCGTCGTGGTGATGCCCGGCGGGCGAGGCGACACGCGTTTCGGTGCCGGCCGGCGCCGCGCCCGGACGCGACGAACGCAATGGCAGGCCGCCCCATGCGCCTTCCGGCGCGCCGAGGTTCACGGTCGCGGCCAGCGCCTTGAAGTTCTTGCCCCACGAGCCCGACCACGGCAGCCCCGTCAGGATGAACGCCACCGTGCCGGCCGCGAGCCAGATGCCGGCCGTCGCGTGGAGGTTTTTCCACAGCGGCCGGCCGCGCAGCGACAGGTCGGGCCGCAACGCGCGCCCGACGCGCGCCGTGCCGCGCGGCCACCACAGTGCGATGCCGGTGCCGATCATCACGAGGGTCCAGCACGCGGCGAGTTCCATCAGCAGTTCGCCCGTCTTGCCGAGCAGCAGCTTGCGATGCAGCATCCGGTCGATCTGCATGAAGCGGTTCTCGACGCTCAGCGTGCCGAGCACGCTGCCGTCGTACGGGTTCACGTACACGCTCTCGCGGCTGCCGTCGCGCTGCCGGAATACGTATTCGGCGCTGCGGTCCGGTGCGGTCGAGACCTGGACGGAAACCGGCGTCGCGCCGGCCGGCATCGCGGTGCGCGCGTTCGCGAGCAGCGTGTCGGCATCGAGTCTGGGCGTGTCGCGTGGCTCGACGATCAACCGGTGCGGATACAGCAGCGGCTCGATCTGCGGCTGGAAGCAATACAGCGTGCCCGTGATCGCGAGGATCACCAGGAACGGCATGACGAACAGGCCGGCATAGAAGTGCCAGCGCCAGAGCGTCCGGTAGCCGGCGTGGGCGGAATGGGCGGGCGAGAGGGCCCGCTCGACGGTGGTCGACATGGTGTCAGCTCCTCGTTGTCGTCGATCGGAACGGGCGGCCCGCGCCGGCCCGCGTCACGATGCGACGCGCAACCCGGCGACGACGTCGTCGCAGGTTACGCGCGGCACCGACGGGCGGCGGCACGGTACGGCACGCGCAAGCGGCGCGCATGCCGGCGTCACCCGCGCGACGCGAGCATTCGGTTGAATGGATGAAGCGGGTTCAGCGAAACGAATGGCATGGAAACCCGCGCACGTCGACGCGCGCGGGCAATGCACCGAAACGTTCAGCAGAACTGAGGCGGGGCGCGGGAGGGAGGGCGATCGTCGAAGATCGATCGCGCCGGAAGAGGGCAGTCGGGCGGAAGCCGGAAACGCCGCGGAGGCGCGGCGGGAAACAGCAGCACCAGCAGCACGAACGACGCCAGTGCGGCGAACAGTGCCGCGCTGAACGCGCAGACGCCGTTGCCGCTATCGGCGGGCGCCGGCTTGCCGGCGTGGGCGCCGTGCTTGAGCGCATCGGCGAGCGCGAGCGCATCGTTGGCCGGCGTGATCGGCGCACTCGCATCGAAGTGCGCCGTCAGCCCGGTCGTGCCGAGGATCAGCGGGCCACGGCCCGAACACAGCACCACCGAGCCCGCATCCGGACCGTCCGGATCGAGCATCACGGCGCCCGACATCAGCGCGCGGGACAGCAGCGTCACGAGGAGGAACCCCCACAGCAGCTGTCGCGCGACGCCTGGCCGGAGCAGGAAGCGGCGAAGTGCGTTCATGGCGCGCGATTGTACATGGGTTCGGTGCAACGGCCGATAGCCCCGCTGCAATACGCACCATCCATCGAGTATCGGACACTCGGCCACGCCGAGTGCCATGTGTTCGACCTGCGCAACGCCGCGCCGGAATCGCGGGTTCTACGCCACAGCCCGGCTCAACATTGAATCGAAATAAGCCGTGATCGGGGAGATATCGGAAAGCGACGAAGACGCGGCGATGTACGAATCGGGGCGAACCAGGATCATTTGATTCGCATACGGGCTCGTTTCTTCGTGAATCCGAATCACTTTGACGAATGCAGGCAGGTCCAATGTCGCGTTGCAGTCGCCGAACACGAGAAGCGTGAAAAACCGATAGTCCAGAAGCGAATAGATGCGCGTGTCGGCCTGCTCCCCATCGTTGCGGACCATGAAGTCGAGCAAGCGCTTGCCGTGAAGCTCGTGCTCGCCGTAGCGAATGCCCATTCCGGTGATGTAGCCGGCTCGCTTCTCGACGATTTTGACGTAGTCGTCCGCGTGCGTTCCGGTCTCGGAGTACTTGGTGGAGCGCACGAGCTGGCTGGACGTCTCGACCACGCCCATGGCCACCGGCTTGCGCTCCTGCTCGTAGGTGCGCAGCAGCGCCGCCGGTGCGCCGGAGCCGAGCACCATGCTGATCTTCCACATGATGTTGAAGGCATCCGCCAGACCGGTGTTCAAACCCTGACCGCCGTTCACCGAGTGAATGTGGCAGGCGTCGCCAGCCAGGAAGACCCGGTCGGCAATGGCATAGTGCTCGGCCACCGATTCCTTCACCGAGAACTGCGAGAACCAGACGAGCTCCTTGAAGCGCAGCGTGTGCGGCTGCATCGCGCGGTTGATCTTCGCGACCGCCTGCTCGACGGTGAATTCCTTGGTATCCATCCGAACATAAAAGCGGTCGAGATTTCCCTCGCGCGGAATCCACGCCACGTCGGAGGTCTCGGCCTGAAACACGATGATCTCCGGCACCTTCACGAAGTCGGTCTCGATGACGCCATCCAGGACCGCCCAGATCAATTGCGGACGTGTCACCTCGAACGGAACCTTGAACAGGTCACGCACGAACGAACGTGAGCCATCCGCGCCGATCACGAACCGGGACTTGATGGTCTCGCCGGTCGACAGCGTCGTCGTGCATCCATCGTCGGCGACCTTGATGTCGGTGACGGACGTGTGGCGCCGTACCGCGGCATCCACGTCCTTGAGCTTCTCGTCCAGCAGCTGCTCGACGTACGACTGCCCGAGCATGAGGAAATGCTTGTGAAAGCAGCCTTCCAGCGCTTCCCACCACGTCGACTGACGCGAGACGAACTTGCCGCCGGCCCACACCGAGCTGGTGTTGCACGGCTTTCCTTTCGGATAGAGATCGTCGAACAGATCGACGACCTCCAGCAGTTGCAAGGTGCGCGCATTGAGCGCATCGGCCCGCCCCACCTGAAGCGGCGCCGCCGATTTGTCGACGACCAGCGTGCGCAGATTGCACAACCGCCCCAGATAGGCGCAGAGCAGCCCGACGGGGCCCGCGCCGACGATGACGACGTCAGTTTCAGGCGCGCTCATGCGTATGCCACCAGGTGAGGGTTGTCGAGCGGCGGGTTGCCGAGCACGTGCACGCGACGCAGGTGTCGCGGTGCGCCGCTCGTGAACCCTTCGCGACCGTGGAGCAGCGTGTAGTTATCCGAAATCACCACGTCGCCGGTCTGCCATGCGTGCGCGTAGAAGTTCTCGGGCGCGTACAGCGCCGCGCGCAAACTGCGATGAAAGTCGCCGATGTCGGCTTCGTCGACACCGGTGAACGCCAACGTCGGTCGGTTGACGAAGCTGTCGTCGCCTTCGATGGACGGCTCGTTGTAGCGGACGACCGGAAAACCCTGAGTCGGGTGCGTCGTGACGATCGGCGCGATCGTCTTGCTGTCGTAGAACTCCATCTTGCGATGATAGACGCCGGTCACCTTGTCCCAGAGCGCGCGGACTTGCGGCTCAGCCCGCTCCAGCAAAGCTTTCGTGTTCGAGAACGTCGTGCGTCCGCCCTGCTCGACCTCGGGGGCGCTGACGCAGTGGAATATCTGAAACTCCGGCACCTGCTTGCGGTACATGCCGTCCCAGTGAAGAGGCACGTAGTTGTTGTCGAAGATGTGGTCGTCGGGTTTTTCGTGTTCGACCAACTCGAGGGTCTTGCCGAACGGCCACACGCTGATCTCGCCCCAACCGCCGCAATATTCCTCGAAAGCCTCGGCGCCATCGAACGTCTTGAAACCCCGAAGCACCAGCAAGTGGTGTTGCCGCGCCAGCTCGCGCATGCGTTCGGTCGGCAGTTCGCGCACGTCCGCGTTGCCGGCCGCCGGCCGCACCATCACGCCGAACGGCGTCACCTGTGTAGTCTCGTAGTTCATCTTCATGCCTCCCTGTCGGCCGCGCCGATTTCCCGATCAAGTGACGCCGCATCATCGAGAACGTAATGGCTCGGACGTCCGTTTTGAAAGACGAGCTCCGCGCCCGCCGCTTCGGCCTCACGTCGCTTGAGCAACGTGAAACTGCCGTTCACCAGTGCCGCGACGCCATGCCAGGGCGTGAGCCAGCTGTCCGCCGTCTCCATCATGTGGATGCCGATCTTCCTGCTGCCGCAGCTCTGTGGATGGATCGACAGGCGCACCGCATCGGGAAAGATCGTCGCGAGGAGCCCGTCCCATGCCTTGCTGCGCAGCACGACGTGGTACGCGCGCTCGCGGCATTCCTTCTGCAGCGCCGTCTTGCTGATGTTCATGTCGGGGCGGGTGGCGTCTTCGACGAGAAACCGCGTGATCCCGCAGTACATGCGCTCGGCCTCGCCGCCAGCCCGGACGGCGGCGCGCAGCTCTTCGAGGGGCTGGCCATGGCTTGCCATCAGGCGCGCGCGCATCTCGTCGAAGCCGCTGCCGGGGAAGACGTCGTCCAGGTTGAAGGTGCTGAGCGCGTTCGCGCCGAGCTCTTCGATCAACGCCGAGATGCCCTGTTGGTACGCCGTGACGTCGCCTTCGTTCATCCCGACCGCGTCGCTGAAGACGCGGCCGTCCGAGCACAGGATGATTCGCGCCCCCGGGGCGTACACGGCGCCGATGCGGCTGCAGAGATCGTTGAGAAACGCGAGCGACTGCCGCTCGGCCATGTCCGGCGTCGGGCCGAGCACCTTGCCCGGGTTGGGCGATTTGGCGGGAAAAGCAGGCAGGACGAACACGACGGGCTCGTCGCGCTCGATCGCCTTCATGACCCGCTCGAGATGCGGACGAAGACACGCCATGCACAGTGTGTCTTCCTCACACGGGCTCCGGGCCGCGACACGGCGATGCTTCATCACAAGCCCCAAAATCTCCACGGCCTGCGCGTGAATGGATTGACCGGACAGACGGCGTTTCTCGGGGGGCGCGTAAGAAATGGCGGTGTGCATCAATGATCTCGAGGTTGGAGCGTGTTGACGTGATTAAAGGGAAGCAGGCGGACATTGCGCAGGCCTGCTTTGCGCACTGTATTTAGATGGCCGAAAGATATGGAAAGTCATTTGGATACTTTTAACATTAAATAAATTTCAAGTCGAGACTTGATAATTGGAAGGGTTCGGCGATGTCGTGGGTTTTTCGCCTTATCGACTCGTTCAAATCGGAAACAAATGAATCATTTGAAACAAAAAACGAAATTATGTCGCGTGAATTTCGATTCATTTGCTTGAATTGATCGAATTGATTGAACGAAGAAGTGTGATTTTTCGTTATTAAATAATGATGGATATGGCGGTAATGCAATTAAATTTGATTGTCAATGAAGTCGAGGCTCTTATGAAATTTCGGCGACAATCCCGTTCCCGGTACCATGATGCGGCGCGACGTGGCCGCGTCGCGCGAGCCTTATTCAAACAACGAAATACGGAGCGCAAATGCAATCGAATCTTTCACGCGTGCGGCACGTCCGCCGGCTTGCCGGGCTCACGCTCGCGGCAGCCTCGCTGGCCGCGCACGCCGCCGACTGGATCGTGTCCGGCAACGACGGCAAGTACCAGCGCGTCGAGGGCCGCGACACCTATCTCGCGTCGCCGCCCGCCGACACGCTGACGCTGCTCGACGCCAGCACGTTCCCGCCGAAGGTCGCGCGGCAGGTCGACGTCGAGAACGGCATCCAGGGGCCGCCGCAGGCCGTCGCGATCACGCCCGACGCGAAGCTCGCGCTTGTCGGCGCGCCGACGCGCTACGACACGGCCGCGAAGCAGCTCGTGTTCGACACGTTCCTGCAGGTCGTGAATCTCGACGCCGCGCTGCCGTCGGTCACGCGCATCGAGCTCGGCACGCATCCGCAGGGGATCGCGATCGACCGCTCGGGCAAGCTCGCGCTCGTCGCGAACGTCGACGGCAGCGTGTCGATCCTGCGCATCGACGGCACGCAGGTGACGCTCGACGGCAGCCTGAAGATCGGCAAGAAGCGGCTGGCCGGGATCAGCTTCACGCACGACGGCAAGCATGCGCTCGTGTCGCTGCGCGACGAGCAGGGCATCGCGGTGCTGAACGTCGACGACGGCAAGGTGACCGACAGCGGGTCGCGCCTGAGCACGGGTGTCGCGCCTTACACGATCGACGTGTCGAGCGACAACCGCTGGGCCGTCGTCAGCAACGTGGGGCTGGCCGGGCTGCCGGGCTATACGGGCACGCTCGCGGGCGATGCCGATTCGGTCGCGCTGATCGACGTGTCGCGCGTGCCGTTCCGCACGGTCCAGTACCTGACGGTGCCGTCGCTGCCGGAAGGCGTCGCGCTTTCGCCGGACGGGAAGTGGATCGCCGTGCAGGCGATGGACGGTTCGAACCTGACGGCCGACAATCCGGGCCGCCACAAGATCGGCAAGGTGCTGCTGTTCGAGATCCGTGACGGGCAGGCCGTCAAGGCCGGCGAAGCAGCCGGCGGCGAAGCCGCGCAAGGCATCGTGTTCACCGCAGACAGCCGGCACGTGATCGTGCAGTTCAACGTCGAACGCCAACTGGCGTTCTATGCGGTGGAAGGCGGCAAGCTGCGCGATACGGGCAAGCGGATCGCGCTGACGGGCGGGCCGTCGTCGCTGCGGACGATGCCGCGCTAAGAGACGGTTTCAAAAAGGCCCGGTGGGGTTGCCGACTTTCGCGGCGAGCCGTGCGCGCACGCCGCTACTTCGGCAGCCAGCCACTCAGGCCTTCTCTCAGCATATTCACGCAATCGGCGCGGGTCTGGCCGGTCTCGATGAAACTGTAGTCGCTCAACGCGACCCAGATCACTCGCGCGTCCATGCCTTCGCGGTCGAACGCCAACAGTTGATTGTTCTTCACGATCGGCGTCCAGATCCACGGCTTCATATCGAATTCCAGCGCTGCCAGCAGGACACCGTCGGGCCTGTAGAAATGGGGCCGCCCGTCCACTGTAATGGCTAGCAACTGGCGTCCGTGCAGGAGCTTCGGCGGCTGCTTGTAAGCATGATGGATGTGTGCGTATTCGCAAGGAATGACCAGCCGGCCGCTTTCGTGCACGACGCCCTGGAGGATGCCCGGATTGTCCGGCGACGGCTCGCCGGGCCGGCACCACTCGACCACGGCGAGGCGGAGCTTCTTGTGGAACGCGAACACGTTCTTGTAACGCGTGTCGAACAGCGGCTCGCCGGTCGCCGCATCGAGAACGGACTGCGTATCGTCGGCATGGAAGATGCGCACCCGGCCATCATCGTGGAGCATCCCGCCGGTCAGGTTGTCGAAGAGCAGCTCGCCACCGGGCCAACGAAGCAACTCGACCATCCTGTTGTCCATTCCTTGGGACCGTGGCGAACGTCGCCCCAGCGCCAGCGTTCGGGTGAGGGGAGACAAATCGACGTAGCCGGCCGATGGCGGTACGATCCACCGGCCATTCAGATCCTTGAGTCCGCCCGGAATCCCGGCATTCCAGTCACCGTGTTGCCTGATGACGATATAGCCTGCCTCGATGTCGATCCATTCCGCTCCGTCGTCGGGATGCACGAGCCAGCGTCCATATGGCGTGACGAGCCCGGCCGGGCCGCGCGCCGGATCGGCGTCGGCCGGGGAAGATTCCTCGGCACCGCGATCGATCCGTCTCACGTAGTACGCCTGCACCTCGTCGATCCATGGCTGCCAGTTCCTCGCCGGCTCATAGGACTCCCGCAGATCGGCCGGCCATTCTTCATGCGGCTGCGCTTCTATCGCGTAGATGCGCTCGATCACGTTCGGATTCCACCATCCCCATTGCCCCGTCGCGTCGCTGAGCAACGGCAACAGGACGGGCGGCAGGTCGCCGGCGTCCGGCTCCGCCACCGCGCCCCATTCGGCGCAGCGTTGGCGCACCTGCAGCAGGAACGCTTCCATTTCGGGCGTGCCGATGGCCGCTTCGCAAAATTGGCTGCAATCGAGGATCAGCCATTCGCGCGTCGTCGTGGCGATGGTGGTGTGCATGTGCGCCCATTGCGCCTGGACATCGGCCGGCAGTTGCGGCAGTAGCGGCTGCATGTGCCGAGCCAGCGCGTGCCAGCGCGCTCGCACCTCGGCCATCGGCGCCACCAGGCATGAGGGCGACTCGGCGTCGCCATACATCGCGCACGATGCGACTTGCGGCAGGTGTGTTGCGTCGCCGATCAGATAGAGGAACAGTTGCGGAATCTGCTCGAACCATTCGGCCCAGCCGTCGACGTGTCCAGTGTCGATATCCCAGACGCTCGCGGGCGTGGAAGGGTGAGCGTGCGCGAACAGGCAAGCGTAACGAAGCATTTCCTCGGAATCTCTCATGTTTATATATGGACGTGACGTCGGCCGTCACACGACCCTGACGTTCCGCACGTCGAACCGCAGGGTGCCGGAATTGTTGCATATATCGGGCGCGCTGCGCGGCGCGTCGCCGTTTACGCGTGCAAGCGCCGGTCGCGATTCGGACCACGATTCGGGTTCCTGCGTAGATGACGCATCGGAATCAACGGGGCCCCGTCGCACGCACGGTCCACGGCAGGTATGGTCAGATCCGGTCTCGAACCCGCCGCTGCCCGCCGTCCTGACCGGAATTGCCGCCCGGGCTCCCCGGCGGCAACCCCGGCGGCGGCCCCGTGTCCGTCAGGCTGAACGTCGGCATCGACCCCGGACAATGAAACGTCTGCAGCACGTTGCTGGTCAGCGGGTTCGCGACACTTCCCGCACTCGTGATGTCGAGCACGGCCTTGCGGCCGTCGAAGTCGAGCGCGACGCGCGTGCGCCCGGGCGTCGCCGTCTCGATCACCTGCCCCTTCTGCAGCAGGCGCAGCAGCGCCCACGGGCCGTCGGTCGACACCGTCGACGTGTCGGGCCGGATGCGCGGCTGCGCGGTGATCTCCGCGTGGACGCCACCACGCGGCCCCGGCCATGTCACCGTGAAAGGCGCGACGGGGCCGTGCTGGTAGAGCGTCGTCTGCCCGTCGACGTCGATCATCAGGCCCGTGATCGACGGGTCCAGCTCGGGCACCCGGAGGTCGGCCTTCCACGCGAGCTGCCTGCGGCCCGGGTCGCCGAAGAAGATCTCGCGGATCGCCTTCGCATGCTCGAATGGCTCCAGGTCCGGCCCTTGAACGGGTTCGGTCGCGCCCGGCAACGTCCTGTAGCGCCACGGCTTCGCGGCAGTATCGACAAACGGAGCAAGCGTTTTCGTGAAGAAGTCGTCGATCACGCCACCTTGCGCGAACATCCGGGTGAAATCGTCGATGCCGACGTCGCGCCTGCTCGTCGCGACGAACGGGTAATTGCCTTCGATCGTGAGCCGGCACGCGTCGCCGACGGTCGCTGCAAGCTGCCGCGACAGCAGCTGGCCGATGCCGCGGTTCACCTCGCGCGAGCCCTGCGCGGACAGTTCCAGCAGCACCGCGCGAACCGGCGCGGGCATCGTGTTCGCGGCCATCTTCAGCTTCGCCGCGGCGTCGTTGGCGGGCGGCATGCTGTTGTTCGACAGCGGCGCGTCGTCGGCCACGGTCAGCGCGGTGTAGTAGTCGTTCAGCAGGCTCGTCACGCCGTCGAGGCCGGTCCGGGCCGCAGGCGCGGCGGCGGGCGGCGCGCCCGCCTGCGTGTCCGCGCTGCCCGTCACGATTTCGCGCAGCGCCGCGAAATGACTGTCGACGAGCTCGCGCTCGACGCGCTCCTCGGCGCGGATGCCGAGCGCCTTGTCCGCTTTCTCCGCCTTCTGGCCGAGCGAGTCGGTCGCCCGTTGCAGGAACGACGGGTCCGCCGCCGCGATCGGCTGGGCGAGGGTGGTTTCGCGGACCGCCGCGCGCGCAAGGCGCGCAAGCGGTGAATCGGGCGCGGCAAAGCTGCGCAGCACCTTCAGGTTGAACCCGAGGCTCGTGCCGGTCACGGTGCGGATGTCGCCGAGAAAATCGTCCCACTGCTGCGCGTACTCCATCAGGTACTGGCGGCGGATCGCTTCGGTGAGCGGATCGTCCGCGCCGGTCACGTCACGCGCGAGCGACGCCGTTTTTTTTTGAGCCTCGCCCAAGTACGAGCGCCCCATCACCCATGCGTCGTCGTCGCGCGCGATCTGAACGAACTCAGGCAGCCGCTTGTCGAACAGATTCCGATAGCCATCGAACGTGAAAAGACCCGACACGCCGCGCGACAACGGTGCGTCGCTCGCACGCGTGAACACCGTGCCGGCCTGCGGGCCAACCGCGCGCAGCAACGTAAACTCATCGGGTGCTTCCTTGAGCATTGCCGCCTTCGCGCGCTGGTAAAGGCGGTCGGTGGCATTGCTGCCGTCAAGAAAGGCACGTGCCTGCTGTACCAGAGCGTCATTGCGAATCAGCGGAGACTGCACGACACGCTCCCCGGAGAAGAGCTGCCCGACGTGGGAAACCATCGACGCGCGGCCGCCGAACACCGCCGCGCTGTCGGTGCGGGCCCAGTCGTCGAGCACCCACGTCTCGACCTGCGCGGCATTGAAGCGCGTCTTGTCGTACAGCATCAGGTACACGCGAAGCGCATCGTAGGCGGCCTTCGGGTCGCGGTTCGCGATCGCCTGCGCGAGCACGGCCTCGATGCGCTTGACGAGCTGCGGCAGCAGCAGGTTGTCTTCGAGCGCATCGTAGGTGCGGCGGCTTTCCGCGACGACGCCGGGCGGCGTGTACAGGCCGAAGCGCCAGCCGCCCGACGGGTCCGACAGGTCGAGGCCGGGGAAGGTCGGCAGGTAGCGCGCGTCGGTCAGCACGTCGGGCACGGCCTCGGGCTTCGGCGCCTTGTACAGCTGTCCGACCCGGGCGCCGAGCGCGGCGGTCTTGCGCGCGATCGCGTCGAGATAGTCGCTGTTGTTGCCCATGCTGACGCGCAGGCCGATCGCCAGCCACGCGAACAGCAGCAGCGCGAGCGCGTGGCCGGTCAGGCGCAGCGTGCGGAAGCGGTACTCCCAGCGCAGGTTGGGGGACACGAGATGCATGTCCGGAAACACGATCTTCGTGAGCAGGTCGTGGAGGAAGAAGCCCTGGTTGCTTTCGTGCGCGGGCGCGGCCGTGGCCGGCACGCGTCCGATGACGGCCGCGAGACGCTGCACCACGGTGCGCCGCTCAACCACGATCTCGTCGCCGGTCTGCGCGGCGCTCGTGAAGTACACGCCGCGCAGCGTCGCGTGGCGCTGCGTGTCGTCGTAGCGGGAATCGACGAACACGTGGTCGATCAACGCGTCGAGCGAGCGCATCAGCACGAGGAATTCCTCGGCGAACGCGGCGAGCCGGCGACGTCTGAGCGTATCGTGCTCCTCCAGCAAGCGCGCATTGACGCCGGCGGCGAGCCGCGCGGCCAGCGCGTCCAGCTCGGCCGCGCAGCGTGCGCGGAACCCGTCGGTCGCCAGGGTCTCCGTGCCGTACGGGAGCGTGAAGCCCCAGGTCTGCGCGCGGCCTTCCGTGGTCAGTGAGCTGAAGTACTCGCTGAAGCCGGGCAGCTGGTCCATCTTCGTGATCACGAGATAGACGGGGAAGCGGATGCCGAGCTCCGTGCGCAGATCGGCGAGCCGCGCGCGCAACGCGGCGGCTTCGGCGTCGCGTGCATGCTCGTCGGCGCCGGCCAGCTCGGCGACGTCGACGGCGAGCAGCGCGCCGTTGATCGGCGCGCGAGGGCGATGCTTGCGCAGCACGCGCAGGAAGCCGAGCCACTCGGCCTCGTCGACGGTCTGCCGCCATGCGCGGTCGTCTTCCTGCGCGCCGCCGGTGCCGGCCGACGCGGTGGCGCGATCCCGGGCCGCAGCCTGCGCATCGTGACGGGTGGCGTCGGCGTGGCCTGCGGCCCCGGCCGCGTCCCGCTGCGCGGCCGATGGATCGGTCGACGGCGCGGTCGACGGCGCGGCCGGGCGCGGCGGCAGCGCATGCCGCGACGTGCCGTGCCGCGTGTAATGGCCGGCCGTGTCGATCAGCACCGCGTCGTTCGTCAGCCACCAGTCGACGGCGCCGTCATGGTGCGCGGGCATGCCTGCCGCGCGCTGCATCTGCGACGCCACCGGAAACGACAGGCCGGCGTTGAGCAGCGCGCTGGTCTTGCCGGACGCCGCCGAGCCGAGTGTGATGTACCAGGGCAACTCGTACAAATAGCGCTTGCCCTGGAACAGCTTGCCGAGGCCGCGTGCGCCGGTGCGCATCGATTTCAGGCGCGCGAGCGCGCCGGCAACTGCAGCGTTCACGCGCACCAGCCGGCCGGCGGCGGGCGACGCCTCGCTGCGGCTGCCGAACTCGACGAGGTGCTTGAGGAAGTCCGGGTCGCTGCGCATCTTGCGCAGCAGCAGGAACGCGAGGTAGACGACGAACAGCGCGAGCACGACCGCGATCGCGATCACCCGCGCGGATTCCGGCGCGAACGGCGTGGCGGGCCCGAACGCGAGCAGCGGCGACGCATGCCAGATCAGCAGGCACAGCAGCGCGACAAACACGATGCTGATCGACCATCCCACGAGCCAGAGCAGCACACCGGCCAGCAGCAGCGCGATCACGACGACGCGCATGCCAGCCCCGGCGAGCGGCTTGAGCCCGCCGAATGCGAAAAACGGACCGACGAACCAGATCACCAGCGCGACGACGGCGAGCGCGGCGAACGCGAGGAACTGGCGCGAAGCCAGAAACGACAGGACCTTGTTCATGTCGGTAGTCGAGTGGCAGTTAGGGCGCGACGGTGATTTCGACGCGGCGGTTCTGTGCGCGCCCCTGCGCGGTGCGGTTGTCGCCGATCGGGTTCGCCGCGCCCTTGCCGAGCGCCGCGAGCCGGTTCGCCGGCACGCCGGCGGCCTGCAGCATCTGCATCACCTGCGTCGCGCGCGCGTCGGACAGCGCTTCGTTCGACGGGAACGCGCTGCCCCTGGCCGGGGCGTTGTCGGTGTAGCCGAGCACCGTCACCTTGCCCGGCACCCTGGCGATCTCGGCGGCGATCTTCGCGATCAGCGGCCCGCTCGATGCGTTCACTGCCGCCTTGCCCGGCCGGAACATCGCGTCGCCGCGGAACGTGACGGCGCTGCGGCGAGCGTCTTCGTCGACGCTGACGGTGCCGGCGGCGATCTCGTTCCTGAGCAGCGCGGCAAGACGCAGCGCGGGCGCGGCCGGGGGCGGCGGCGGCGTCATGCGGCCGATCGCGGCGATCTGCTTCTCGACTTCCTCGCCGCGAGTCAGCAGCGCGTACTTGAAGTAGCCGAACGCGCCGAGCAGCAGCACCGACAGCGCGGTGGCCGTGATCCACACGGGGAAATCGTGGATCGACAGGCGCCTGCCGCGCGCGCCGGATTGCCAGTGCGGCGACAGCGCGACGGACACCGGCCCGTGCTGCGCCGCGAGCTCGTTGTGGAGCCGCTGGCGCACGGCCTCGTGCTTGCGCTGGCCGTCGGCTTCGTAGCGGTAGCGGCCCTCGAAGCCGAGGCTCAGCACCCGGTAGATGACTTCGAGCAGGTCGAGGTGCTCCTGCGGCGCGTTCATCAGCCGCCCGATCAGCAGGTACACCTTGTCGCCGCCCTGGCGGTCCTCGTGGAAGGTGGTCGCGAGCCCTTCGCTGATCCATGCGCCGAGGCTCCCGTCGCCGGAGCGCGCCCACGCGGTCTGCATCGCGGCCTCGTCGAGCGCGGTGCACAGGCAGTAGCGCGCGCCGAGCACGTGATCGCGGCGCAGGTTCGCCTGCTCGCAGAAGCGCTGGAACAGCCGCACTTCCTGTTCGAGCAGCAGCCGCAGTTGGCGGATGCCTTCGCGGTCGAGCTGGTCGGGCATGTCGGCCAGCGCCCGCAACAGCGGCCGGCTCGCTTCCAGCAGCGGGTTGCGGGCGGCCTGGATCGCGGCGAGGCGGGCGGCGGGCGGCTCCGCCGGCGGCACGGGCGCGGCGCCGCGCGGTGCGAGCGGCGTGGGCGTCATGGTGGCAGCGCCACGCGTTTCCGGACCGGACGGCTCCGGACGGTACACGGCTTCTGAGGTCACTGGCTTTCCCCCGATTGGTTCGATTCGTCAGGATGACGGACCATGCGGAACGGCCGTCCGCTCGTGCACTACGCGGCTAGCCGCGAATGCCCCACAGCTCCAGCTTCAGCGCCGGAAACTCGCCCGCGACGTGCAGCGCGAGCCCGCCGTGCCGCGCGACTTCCTCCCACAGCGGCCCGGTGCGCGCGAGCTCGTAGTAGACGTAGCCCGCGTTAAACGGAATCTGCCGCGGCGGCACCGGGAGCGCCTGCAGCGCGATGCCGGACAGGTGGCTGCGCACCAGGTCCGGCAGGCGCTCGGACGGCCCGGCCTTCGCCTGCGCGGCGAACTGCTGCTGTAGCAGGTCGGGCGGCATCTGCGCGTGCACCGCGAGCACGACCGCGCTGAAGCCCTGCATGTCGGCCGGGTCGACGACGGCGTTGCGCATCCCGTGGCCCTGGTCGGCGAGCGCGATGCTCTGCGCACTTCGCACCAGCACGGCGTTGAGCAGCCGATGCGTGTCGTCGACCACCGGCTTCAGGCAAAGATGCGGCGCGACGTGCTGGTACGGCGGATGCGAGTCGAGCGGGCGGCGCGTGTCGGTGCGCACGTAGGTCGACAGCTCGCCCGCCATGCTGACGAACAGCGCATACAGGTCGGCGGGCGACGTGGTCGGCACGCGCAGCATGTGCTGCAGCAACGGCTCGTACCGGTTCAGGATCTGCAGCAGCAGGTAGTCGGACACTTCGGCGGTCGTGCCGGGCTTGCCGTCCGCGCCGGTCAGGCGCTCGGCGAGCGCGTTCGCGCGCAGCCGCGTCAAGTCGTGGAGCTTCGCGAGCCAGCTCGCGAGCAGGTCGCTCGCGCCGTAGCCGACCACCGGCGGCACCAGAGTGTCGTCGAGCTCGATGCTCGCGTCGGCGCGGATCGTCTTCACGCGCGTCAGCGCGAGGCCGATCCACGCGTCCGTCAATTCCTTCTCGGGCACCAGGCGCAGCCGCAGGTTCGACAGCTGGACCGTCTTCGGCCCCTGGCCGATCGAGTTCGTGTCGCGCAGGTCGGTGTCGAACACGACGTAGCGCGCGAGCGAGTCCGCGGCATGCTCGAACGCGGTCTCCTCGCCGTTCGGCACGCGGATCGGCACGGCCAGGTAGATCAGCTGGTCGAGGTGCTCGGGGCGGATCGTGAGCGGCGCGGGCGGCGGCGTGCTGCCGGGCGCATCGAACGGTGTGCCGTCGGCGAACACGCCGCTCGCCGATTTCACGACGATCTTGCCGAGCGCGGGCGCCTCGGTGTCGAGGCTGTAATGGCTGAAGCCGAAGAAAAACGGCGACAGCGGCGCCGCCCGCTTGTGCGCATAGTGTTCGAGGTAGCGCTCCTGCTGCTGGAACAGCTGCGGGCGCATGAACAGCCCCTCGCTCCAGACGACCTTGTTATGCCAGCTCATGGTTTCTTTCCGACGTTCGTGTCAGTGTCATTTGGCGGGTTCGGTGATCTTGACCGCGTTGCTGTCGAGATCGATGGTCAGCTTCAGCTTCGACGACCACACGCGATACCACGCCGCGTCGTGCGCGGCCGGCAGCGGGTAGACCGACCGCCACACCGCGTTCGGCAGGTCGCGATAGGCCGCGACCACGCCGAGCGCGGTCGTCGCGGGATCGGCCTTGCGCTTGATCGCGCGGTGCTCGCCCGGGCGCAGCAGGAACTGCTCGCGCGCGACGAGATCGTCGGCCAGCACGGTCTTGTCGCGGTCCTGCAGCGTGAAGAAGTCGGCGGCGTTGAACGCGCCGTCGGTCTTCAGCTCGTAGAGGCGCACCACGATCGGCGCCGCGCGGTTGCGGTCGTCCGGGTTGACCGTGGGCGCCGCGTTCACGGCCAGGTCGAGCAGCAGCGGTTCCTTCGGCTTCGGCGTGCCGCTCGCGCACGCGGCGAACAGCAGCGCGCAGGCCACGGCGGTAGCGGCGGTAACGGGAGTGATCGGGCGCATTCGGGTGCACGGTGCCGGGGGAGGTCGGTCGAAGGCGGGCGCGGCCCGGCGGGCGTCGTCGACGCTCCGCCGGGGCCGCGGGGCCGCCGCTCAGGCTTCCTTGTTGCCCTTGATGTCGAAGCTCGCCGTGACGGCGCCGCCGCTACCGCCCTGCGCGTTCTGCACGACATACTCCTGCTTGACCTTCGAGAACGACAGCGACACCGTCTCGCGGCTGCGTTCGGTGTCGGTGCGGCTGCCCGACGGCTTCACGCGCGTGACGATCACGTCGCTCATCGTGAGCTTCAGATACTCGAGCGGGTTGCCGCCGGCCTTGCGCATCACCAGCACGGCTTGGTCGATGTGCTTGCCCGTCAGCGCGTACTTCATCAGGTTCGGGCTCGCGCGATCGATGTTGTGTTCGAACGTGAGATCCCTGACGGTCGCCTTCCCCGCGCCGCCGCCGCTCCCCGAATGCATCGACGATTCCTGCAGGATTTCCCAGTCCCAGTTCAGGATCTCGATCTCGTCCTTGTGCTTGTCGTCGAGCGATTCGCCGTTGATGCCGTCGATCTTCAGAAAAATGTCCTGTGCCATGTGCTTGCTCTCTCAGGTGAAGGTAAAAACGGCCGGTCTCACGGGGCGCCGGATGCGGCGGGGCCGTGATTCCGGCCGGCGGTGGGGACGCCGGCCTGCATGGGCTCAGGCGGCTTCCTTGATCGACGGCAGCTTCGTCACGAGCCGCAGCGAAACGGTCAGCCCTTCGAGCTGGAAGTGCGGGCGCAGGAAGAACTTCGCCTGGTAGTAGCCGGGATTGCCTTCCACGTCCTCGACGAGCACCTCGGCCGCCGCCAGCGGCCGGCGTGCCTTCGTGTCCTGCGACGAGTTCGCGGGATCGGCGTCGACGTAGTGCATGATCCATTCGTTGAGCCAGCGCTGCATGGCCTCGCGCTCCTTGAACGCGCCGATCTTGTCGCGCACGATGCACTTCAGGTAGTGCGCGAAGCGCGAGCAGGCGAACAGGTACGGCAGGCGCGCCGACAGGTTCGCGTTGGCGGTTGCGTCGGCGTCGTGATACTCGGCCGGCTTCTGCAGCGACTGGGCGCCGATGAAGGTCGCGTGATCGGTGTTCTTGCGATGCACGAGCGGGATGAAACCGTTCTTCGACAGTTCGGCCTCGCGACGATCCGAAATCGCGATCTCGGTGGGGCACTTCATGTCGATCCCGCCGTCGTCCGTCGGGAACGTATGGCACGGCAGGTTCTCGACCGTGCCGCCGGATTCGACGCCGCGGATCAGCGAGCACCAGCCGTATTGCTTGAACGAGCGGTTGATGTTGACACCCATCGCGTATGCCGCGTTGGCCCACGCGTAGTGGCGGTGGTCGGCGCCGTTCGTGTCTTCCTCGAAATCGAACTCGTCGACCGGATTGGTCTTCGCGCCATACGGCAGGCGCGCGAGGAAGCGCGGCATCGCAAGGCCGACGTAGCGCGCGTCCTCGGTATTGCGCAGCGAATTCCACGCGGTGTATTCGAGGTTCTGCGTAAAGATCTTCGTCAGATCGCGCGGGTTGGCCAGCTCCTGCCACGACTCCATCTGCAGTACTGAAGGCGACGCGCCTGAAATGAACGGCGTGTGCGCGGCCGCCGCCACCTTCGCGATCGAGCCGAGCAGGTCGACGTCCGGCGGCGTATGGTCGAAGTAGTAGTCGGCCACGATGCACCCGTACGGCTCGCCGCCGAGCTGGCCGTATTCCTGCTCGTAGATCTGCTTGAAGAGCGGGCTCTGGTCCCACGCCAGCCCCTTGTAGCGACGCATCGTGCGATGCAGCTCGGTCTTCGAGACGTCCATCACGCGGATCTTCAGGTGCTCGTCCGTCTCGGTGTTCGACACGAGGTGGTTCAGGCCGCGCCACGCGGATTCGAGCGCCTGGTAGTCGTCGTGATGCAGGATCAGGTTGATCTGCTCGGAAAGCTTGTGGTCGATCTGCGCGATGATGGCCGCGATGCTCTTGTACGCGTCGTCGCTGATCGTGATCGACTGCACGAGCGCCTGCTCCGCGAGCGTGCGGACCGCGAACTCGACGGCCTCGCGGGCCTGCTCGGTCTTCGGCCGGAACTCGTGCGTGAGCAGTTGCGCGAAGTCGGACTGCGATTCGTATTCGGCGACGGCCGCTTGCGTGTGTGTTTTTTTCATGATGCGTTTCTCCGGGTTGCGCCGTTCGGCCGGTCAGAGGGCGTTGTCTTCGCGGCCGGCGGCGTCGGCCGCATCCGCTTCGCTCGCGGCCTGGGGCTTCGGGGCGGCCGCGAGCGAGCGCAGCAGCCCGGGGTCCTGCAGCAACTGGGTGACGAGCGCCTCCGCGCCCGACTTGCCGTCCATGTACGTCTGCAGATTCGCGAGCTGGGTGCGCGCCTCGAGCAGCTGCCGCAGCGGCTCCACCTTGTCGGCGATCGCGGCCGGAGAAAAGTCCTCCATGCTTTCGAAGGTCATGTCGACCATCAGCTTCCCGTCGCCGGTCAGCGTGTTGTCGACGCCGAACGCGACGCGCGGCCGGATCGCCTTCATGCGCTCGTCGAAGTTGTCGATATCGATATCGAGGAAGCGCCGGTCGGCCACGGCCGGCAGCGGCGTCACGGGCTTGCCGGACAGGTCGGCAAGCACGCCCATCACGAACGGCAGTTCGACCTTCTTCTCCGAGCCATACACTTCGACGTCGTATTCGATCTGCACGCGCGGCGCACGATTGCGCGCGATGAACTTCTGAGAGCTGCTGGATGTGGACATGCGTGGCTCCATCAACGAGGGAAGGGGGCAGGATCAGTCGACCTGCCGGACGAAAAGCGGCGCCGCCGCGGACGCGGCGTCAACTGCATCGCCTGCGCGGCCGGCGCGGAACGCGAGCGCGTCCGCGGCCGGCGCGGCCGGGTCCGTGACGCCGACGTCGATGCGCGCGAGCGCATCCTGCGCGCCGTACGCGTCGAGCCAGAGCGCGGAAAGGCGCGGCAGCACGTGCTGTTCGATGAATCCGATGAGCACGCGCGCACCGGTCTCCTGAACCAGGCAACGGCCGACGATGTAGTTCACGACCGTGTCGTCGTAGGCAAGCGCGATCCGGTGGCTGTCCGCCATGCGTTGCACGACGCGGTCCAGATGCAGGCGAACGATGCTGGCGAGCGCGGCGGGTTCGAGCGGCCGGTAAGGGACGACGGTGACGCGCCCGAGGAACGCGGCGGGGAACACCTTCAGGAGCTCGGGCGCGAGCGCATCGCGCAGGCGCGCGGCGTCCGGCGCGCGCGCGGGGTCGGCGCACAGGCTCGCGCTCAGGTCGGCGCCGACGTTGCTCGTCAGCAGGATGGTGGTATTGCGGAAATCGATATGGCGGCCGTCGCCGTCCTCCATGTAGCCCTTGTCGAACACCTGGAAGAACATTTCGTGCACGTCGCGATGCGCCTTCTCGATCTCGTCGAGCAACACGACCGCATAGGGACGACGGCGCACCGCTTCGGTCAGCACGCCGCCCTCGCCGTAGCCGACATAGCCGGGCGGCGCGCCTTTCAGACCCGACACCGTGTGCGCTTCCTGATACTCGCTCATGTTGAGCGTGATCAGGTTCTGTTCCCCTCCGTATAGCGCCTCGGCGAGCGCCAGCGCGGTCTCGGTCTTGCCTACTCCGGACGGGCCGGCAAGCAGGAACACGCCCAGCGGCTTCTTCGGATCGGTCAGGCCCGACCGCGCAGTCTGCACGCGCTCGCCGATCAGGTGCAGCGCATCAGGCTGGCCGATCACGCGCGCGCCGAGCGTGGCGGGCAGCGCGCGCACCGCCGCGATCTCGTCGGTGACCATGCGACCGACCGGGATGCCGGTCCAGTCGGCGACGATCTCCGCTACGATCGCCTCGTTCACTTCCGGGAACACGAGCGGCGCATCGCCCTGCGCCTCGGCGAGCGCGCGCTCGAGTTCGCGCAGCGCATCGGTCGACACGGCTAACGCGGCGTCACCTGCATCGGCCGGTTGCTCGGGCGCGTCGGACAGCGCCGCCTCGCGCGCGGCGAGCAGCGCCTGCGCGGCGTCGGCCTGCGCGTTCCAGCGCGTCTCGACCGCCGCCTCCTCGGCCGACAGCGCGGCGATCCGCTCGCGGGCGGCGGCGAGCGCGTGGTCGGCCGCGAGGCCGATGCGCGCTTCCTGCGCGAGCAGCGCGAGTTCGGCGTGCGCGGCCTGCAGGCGCTGGCGGACGTCCTGCAGCTCGCGCGGCGCGGCCTGCTGCGACAGCGCTACCCGCGCGCACGCGGTGTCGAGCAGGCTGATCGCCTTGTCGGGCAACTGACGGGACGGAATGTAACGCTGCGACAGCGTCACTGCGGCACGGATCGCTTCATCGCGAACGACGACGCCGTGATGCCGCGAGAACGTCTGCGCGACGCCGCGCACCATGTGGATCGCGGCGGGCTCTTCCGGCTCCGGCACCTGCAGCACCTGGAAGCGGCGGGTCAGCGCCGGGTCCTTCTCGATATGTCGCTTGTATTCGGCCCAGGTCGTCGCGCCGATCATGCGGATCTTGCCGCGTGCGAGCGCCGGTTTCAGGAGGTTGGCGGCATCGCCGGTGCCGGCTTGCCCGCCCGCGCCGATCAGCGTATGGATTTCGTCGACGAACAGGATGATGGGCGCCGCCGATCTTGCCGCGGCCTCGAGCACGCCCTTCAGGCGAGCCTCGAATTCCCCCTTCATGCTCGCGCCGGCGAGCAGCGCGCCGACGTCGAGGCTCATCAGCCGCACGTCGGCGAGCCTGGGCGGCACGTCGCCCTGCGCGATCGCGAGCGCGAGCCCTTCCACCACGGCCGTCTTGCCGACGCCAGCCTCGCCGGTAACCAGCGGATTGTTCTGTCGCCGACGCAGCAGCACGTCGATCATGGTGCGGATTTCGAGTTCGCGGCCGATCACCGGGTCGATCTCGCCGTCGCGCGCGCGGGCGGTCAGGTCGGTGCAGTACTGTTCGAGCGCGGAGCCTTTCGCGGCGGCCGGCATCGCCTGGGACGCCTCGCCGGGCGCCGCGGCGGCGAAATCGCTGTTGTCGTGCGGCGCGTCGGACGCTTCCGGCGATCCTTCGATCCACGCGGGCAGCAGCGCGTCGATCTGATCCAGAGGAATCCTGTCGAATGACGGCGAAATGGACAGCAGCACGCGCCGCAGGTCCGGCGTGCTCACGAGCGCCGCGACGAGCCACCCGCCGCGGATGCGCCGGTCGCCGAAGCGCAGCGTCGCGAGCACCCACGCGCGTTCGATCGCCGCTTCGATGTGATGCGACAGGTCGCTGATCGAGCTCGCGCCGGCCGGCAACGCCGCGAGCGCCCGGGCCACGTCGCGATCCAGCGCGTCGCGGTCGATGCCGGCATGCCGGACGATGCGGTGCAGGTCCGAGTCGGTCTGCTGCAGCAACTGGTGCAGCCAGTGAACCAGCTCGACGTAGGGGTTGCCGCGCAGCTTGCAGAATGCCGTCGCCGATTCGACGCCCTTGAAGAGCGTCCCCCCCAGCTTGCCGAACAGCGCCAGACGCGAAATCGCCATGAGCAGATCCTTGCGTGGGTTGATTCCGGATTTTCCTTGTCGCCGGAATATGCGGGTGATGCGATGTGCTGCGTGAATCCGTTGACACATGCTATCTGCCGACTGAATGCGAAATCAATCGTCTTAAATAAGGGTGACAAGCAATTTGTCTCGCATGATGCGCCTGCGTGTCTCATTTGAGTTTTTCTTGAATAAGGCGCGGTTTCATGAAAATGGGTGTCGGGCGATTTGTCTCGCGCGGCACGTTTATATGTCTCATTTTCATTCGCGACGGCGACGCATGCGAAATTCAATCGATATGATCTGCTTTCAGGAACCCCGGCTCGCGGTTGAGCACGGTGCAAGGGAAGGCCAGCCGGGCGCGGCAGCGGGGCAACATGAAATGTGCAACGTCCGGCTCGACTGTTTCGGAACATGAAGCGGCGGATTCGCGTGGCGGATTTGCAAAACTCCGTTAAATTAATCGATAGGTTTCGGGAAGCGATGCGTCAGATTGTTAAATATTGAAAATTGCCGAATCGGGATTTTTGGTCGATTGAATTGTTCGAGTGCATATTTTAAGAATTCGAATCGATAAATATGCGAGCGCTGGATTGAAATAATCATCCTTGATCGATTGCGTATGAGGAGGCGGGCATGCGCGCATTTAAAACGGTTCGCCGTATCGAGCCGGATTGGCACTACACCGAGCCACGGCCGTATCGCGCCGATGCATGGGCGGAAGCCGCCGGCGCCGACGACGCGCCGGCGCTGGACGTGCGACCTGCCGATTCGCCGGACGCGATGCCGCGCGACGCCGACGCGGTGCTCGACCTGATCGACGCGGTGATCGCCGCGGATGCGCTCGCGTCCCGCCAGGCCGACGACACGATCGCGGACGCGCCGGCGGCCGGCGGCCCCATCCCGGCCCGGGACCTGATGCATTCGTTGTACGAACAATACTGCGGCGCGCTCGAGAATCCGCAGGCGTCGCTGTCGGCCGGCTGGGCGGCGCAGATGACGGCGGCGCACCGGCCGCTGCCCGACTTGCGGGCGGACGCGCGCGAGGGCGTCGACGCGACGGACTCGATCGACGGGCTGCTGTCAGGCGCGCGCGTGCTCGACGACGCGTTCGGCCCGCTGACGCCGGGCGACGAACCCGATCCGGCCGCCACCGAGCCGGTTCCGGAGATCCTGCGGCTGTTCGCGCCGGCCGAGTACCACGCGACGGCCGCGCGCCGGCAGGGCGGCCTGCCGCCGGCGCTTACGCGGCAGGAACACCAGACGCTCGCGATCGACAGCCCGCTGCCGGCCTGCCCGCCGGCCCCGGCCTGCGGCGCGTGATGACGACCGGCATGCACTGGAGGCGCCGATGAACCCACACGAGAACGGCACGAGCGCGCCGCGCGGCGGCCCCGATGCGCGCCCGGGCAGCGACGGCGTCGCGCCGCCGCGCCGCGCGAACGCCTACCTGCTGCCGACGCTGCTCGACCGCCTGCGCGACGACGCGCCGCGCCGCCAGACGGAGGCCCCGGGCGAGTACGCGGTGACGCGCAAGCAGATGCGCGACATCGTGCAGCGCGATCTCGCGTTCCTGCTCAACGCGATGAACATCGACTCGCACATCGACCGCGAGCGCTATCCCGAAGCGGCGGCCTCGACCGTCAACTTCGGGATGCCGCCGCTCGCCGGCGCGTTCATGGCGTCGCGCAAATGGGCCGAGATCGAGCGGGTGATCCGCCGCGTGATTCTCGACTTCGAGCCGCGGCTGATACCGGAGACGCTCGTCGTCGCGCCGTCGCGGGAGATCGAGGCCGGCCAGCGCGCCAACGTGCTCGCCTTCGAAGTGCGCGGCCTGATTCACATGGATCCGTATCCGCTCGAATTCATGGTGCAGAGCGCGCTCGACCTGGAAACGAGCCAGGTGAGCATTACCGGCATGCGCGCGCGTTGACGCGCGACCCGACCAACGAGGCTATCCAATGGACCCGCGACTGCTCGATTACTACAACCAGGAACTCATTTACATGCGCGAGCTCGCCGCCGAGTTCGCGCATGCGCATCCGAAGATCGCACGTCGACTCGGCATGCAGGCCGGCGAAGTGGCCGACCCTTACGTCGAGCGCCTGATCGAATCGTTCAGCTTCATGGCGGCGCGCATGCAGATCAAGCTCGACGCGGAGTTTCCACGCTTCACGGAACGGCTGCTCGAAGTGCTGTATCCGAACTACGTGGCGCCCACGCCGTCGATGTCGGTCGCGCGCCTGTATCCGAGCCGCACCGAAGGCAATCTCGCGGACGGCTTCCGGATCGCGCGCGGCACCGCGTTCGCCGCGCGCGTGCCGGCCGGCGAGAAGACCGCCTGCCAGTTCCGCAGCAGCCAGGACGTGGTGCTCTATCCGCTGGAAATCGCCGACGCGCGGCTGACCGGGATTCCGCCCGACATCCCGGCGCTCGACCGCTACGTGCCGGCCGGCACGCAGGTGCGCGGCGCGCTGCGCCTGCGGCTGCGCACGACCGGCAACGCCCGCATCGCCGACCTGAATGGGCTCGACCGGCTTCCGGTCTATCTGGCAGGCGACGAACAGGTCGCGTCGCATCTGTTCGAATTGCTGCATGCGGGCAGCATCGCGACGATCACCGGCGCGCCGGGCGAATTCGCGACGCCGGGCCGGCCGCTTGCCGCGGTGACGGCCGAGGCGGTCGTCCACGAAGGGCTCGGCGCCGACCAGGGCCTGCTGCCGCTCACGTGGTCGAAGTTCCACGGGCACAACCTGCTGCACGAGTACTTCGCGTGCCCGGCGCGGTTCTATTTCTTCGCGCTGACGGGGCTCGAGGCGGGCCTGCGCCGCGTGAGCGGGCCGGAAGTCGAGATCGTCGTCCTGCTCGACCGGGCTCCCGGGCCGCTCGCCAATCTCGTCGATGCGTCGCGCTTCGCGCTCTTCTGCACGCCGGTGATCAACCTGTTTCCGCGCCACCTGGACCGCATCGAGCTGTCGTCCGGGCAGACCGAATTCCATCTGGTACCGGCTCGACTCACCCCGCTCGACTACGAGGTGTATTCGGTCGAGGCGATGTACGGGCAGGTCGCGGCGACTTCGGCCGAGCTCGAGTTCCGGCCGCTCTACCAGACGCTGAACAACGATGAAGGCAACCACGGCCGCTATTTCTCGACGCGCCGCGAAAGCCGGCTCGCATCGGATTCGGCGCGCCGCTACGGGACGCGCACGCCATACGTCGGCACCGAGATGTTCGTGTCGCTCGTCGACCAGAACGAAGCGCCGTATGGCGAAAACATCCGCTTCCTGTCGGTCGAGGCACTGTTGACGAACCGCGATCTCGCCACGCTCGTGCCGCGCGACGGCGTGAACGACCTGACGGTGGCCGAATCCGCGCCGCTCGAAAGCGTCGGGCTGATCCGCGCGCCGAGCGTGCCGAAGCCGCCGTTCGCGGAGCGCGAGCTGGCGTGGCGCCTGATCCGCCAGTTGAACTTCAACTATCTGCCGCTCGAGGAACTCGACCACCGGCCCGGCGGACAGGGCCTGCGCGACCTGCTGCGGCTGTTCGTGGCCGGCGACGAGGCCGACAACCGCCGGCAGATCGAGAGCCTGATCGGCGTGAAGACGCGGCCGGTGACCCGCAAGCTGCCCGGCGCGGGGCCGCTCGTGTTCGGCCGCGGCATCGAATGCGCGCTGACGGTCGACGAGCCGGGGTTTTCCGGCGTGAGCCCGTACCTGTTCGGCGTGGTGCTCGAACACTATCTGGCGCGGCACGTGTCGATCAACGTCTTCACGCAGACGGAGCTGCACTCGATGCAACGCGGCCGGATCGCCCGCTGGCCAGTGCGCATGGGCGCGCGGGGAGGAGCATGACGATGCGCGCGACACCCGAGACCGACGTGCCTGCCGTGCCCGCCGTGCCTGAAGCCGCGCTGTCGCCGCAGTTGCGCGCGTGCCTGCAGGCCGAGCCGTGGCGTTACGGCTTCCTGTCGCTGCTGCGGCGCATCGGCGCGGACCCGCGCATCGATCCGGTCGGCACCGCGAAGCGCCCGCAGGCGGAGCCGTTCCGGCTCGGCCAGCAGCCGAGCCTCGCGTTCTCGCCGCGCGAGATCGCGAGCGTCGGCGATGCGGGCGGGCGAATCCGGGTGCGGCTGTTCGGCCTCGGCATGCTTGGGCCGAACGGGCCGTTGCCGATCCACGTGACGGAGATCGCGCGCGATCGCGAGGAAAGCCGCCGTGACCCGACGCTCGGCAATTTCCTCGACATCTTCCACCACCGCTACCTGACGCTGCTGTACCGCGCGTGGGCATCGGCGCAGGCGGCGGCCGGCCTCGACCGGCCCGGCGACGAACGGTTCTCGTTCTACGTCGCGTGCCTCACCGGCCAGGACGCCGGCGAGATCGGCCGCCGCCTGCTGCCCGCGCATGCGCGGCTGTCGGCGTCGCCGCACCTGGTGCGCGAGGCGCGCAATCCGGACGGCCTGCGCATGACGCTCGAGCGCTACTTCGGCGTGCCGGTCGCGCTCGACGAGAACGTGCTGCACTGGATCGCGGTGGACCCGCTCGAGCACAGCCGTCTGGGCAGGCCGGGCAGCGCGTCGACGATGGCCGAAGGCGCGCTGCTCGGCGAGCTCGTGCCGGACCGTCAGCACAAGTTCCGCCTCGTCGTCGGGCCGCTCGACATCGCCGATTACCTGCGCTTCACGCCGCAAGGCGAAGACCTGCCGCGACTCGTCGAATGGGTGCGGGCATTCGTCGGCTACGAATTCGAATGGGAGCTGGAGCTGCGCATCCGGCCGAACGGTGCGCCGCCGGCCGTGATCGGCGGGCCGCAGCAGCTCGGCTGGTCCGGATGGCTTGGGCGTTCGCCCTCCGGCGAGCCCGTGACGGGCATGCGTTTCGAGCCCGAGCGCTATGTCGACCAGTTCGTCCGACACGGCGGCCCGCACGATTCCACTGCGCAGGAATGCATACGATGAGCCACCACCGAACCCACGCCGGCCAGTTCGCCGCCGCGCGCACGCCGAACACGCACGACTGGATGGCGCCGGTCGATCCCGCGGCCCCTTGCGGCGCGGACCTTGAATACGATCCCGAGTTCGTCGTGCTGGCGGCGAAGGTCGCGCCGCGCGCGGAAGCCCAGTACGGCGCCTTCGTCGGTTCGCCGGACCCGCTCAACTGGAGCGAGATCGAGCGAGACTGCCGGCGGCTGATGATGCGCAGCAAGGACATGCGCCTCGCGATCCTGTTCACCCGCTGCCGCACCCGGCTCGGCGGCGCGGCGGGCCTCGCGGAAGGCGCCGGGCTGCTCGCCGGCTGGCTGGCCGCGTTTGCGGACGGCATTCACCCGCAGCCCGGCGTCGACGCCGATCGCGACGCCGCGCTGGAAATCCGGATGAACGCGCTGCAGGCGCTGACCGACCCTGACGGCCTGCTCGCGGACGTGCGCGAGATCACGCTGGCCCGGTCGACCGCGATCCGCCTGCAGATGCGCGACGTCGAACGCGCGTTCGCGCAGCCGCGCGCGGCCGATGCGCTGGCGCCGGAATCCGTGCTGCGCCAGCTCGACGAATTGCGCGCGCAGCAGCCGGCCGCGCTGGCGGGCTTCGACGATGCGCTCGCGAGCGTCGCCGCGATCGACGCTTGGAGCCGCGACCACCTCGACGCGTATGCGCCCGACCTGTCGGCGCTCGATGCGCTGCTGCGGCTCGTCGCGAGACGGCAGGCGCGCGCGGCGGATGCGGCGCTGGAGGCGGCGCCTGACGACGCGCTGCCGATGCAGGACGCCGGCGGCGCGCAGCCGGACGAAGCGCGGCCGGCGCTCGCCGAAGGCGTTGCGGATGCCGTGCGCCCCGGCGTGCGCGGGACGCCGCCGGATCGTATCGCCGCAGCCGAATTGATCCGCGACGCGCGCCTGTGGTTCGAGCAGCACGAGCCGAGCAGCCCGGTTCCGGTGCTGCTCAGGCGTGCAGAGCATCTGGTCGGGAAGCGCTATGCGGAAGTGGTGCATGCGATTCCGGCCGAGCTGCTGTCGCTATGGGCCGGCGACGCGCCGTGACAGCATCGGGACACGCCGCGCGCACTTCGGCGCGCTTCACAGCTTGATACCGTTTCTGGAGGGATTCCGTCATGCCGAACGTTCCTGCCGCACGCACCGTGATGGTCGGCGGCCCCGCGCTGCCGACGACGCCCGTCGGCGAACCCGCGCTGCAATTGAGCGCGATCCACGGCAACGAAGCGCTGTCGGAGATCTACGCGTACACGCTCGACTGCCTGACGCCGCCGGACCTGACGATGCCGGAAGAGCAGGCCGCCAACCTCGACCTGAAGGCGATGATCGGCAAGGAGTTGACCGTGACCGTGCAGCTCGACGGCATGGGTTCGTTCGTGCCCGGGATGCCGGGCGTCTCCGGCGCCGCCCATATCGGGCAGGGCAAGCGCGAGATCAGCGGCATCGTGACCGGCGCGAGCTTCGAAGGGCAGTTGAACCGGCAGTGCCGTTACCGCCTGACGATGCAGCCGTGGATCTACCTCGCCGACCAGCGCTCGGACTACCGGATCTTCCAGAACAAGAGCGTCGACGAGATCATCGACGACGTGCTGAACGCGTATTCGTATTCCTATGACAAGCGGCTGAGCGGCCGGTATCCGAAGCTCGTCTACCAGGTGCAGTACGGCGAGACGGATTTCGCGTTCATCCAGCGGCTGATGCAGGAGCACGGCATCTACTGGTTCTTCGAGCATTCGAACAAGGTGCACCGGATGGTGCTCGTCGATCACCTGGGCGCGCACAAGCCGGTCGACAGCGCCGCGTACCGCACGCTGCGGTACTACCCGCCGGGGCACAAGATCGACATGGAGCACGTTGACGTGTTCAACATGACGGAGCGCATCCAGTCCGGCCGCTGGACCACGAACGACTTCGATTTCGAGAAGCCGAACGCGCGGCTCGGCGTCGAGAACGCGCTGCCGCAGGACACCGCGCACAACGGGCTCGAACGCTACGAATGGCCGGGCGACTATGCGGACCCGGCGCACGGCGAGCATTTCGCGCGGGTGCGGATGGAGGAAGTGCGCGCGCAGGGGGAGCGCGCGTCGGGCGGCGGCAACGTGCGCGACGTGGTGTGCGGCACGACGTTCACGCTGGAGGGCTATCCGCACGGCGACGCGAACCGGGAGTACCTGGTGCTCGACGCGTCGTTCGAAGCCGTGGAAACGGTCGGCGCGACCGGGCCGGGCGAATTCCGGATCGGCACGTCGTTCGTCGTGCAGCCCGCGACCACGGTGTTCCGGCCGCCGCGCACGGTGCCGCGGCCGCGCACGCGCGGCCCGCAGACGGCGGTCGTGACCGGGCCGCAAGGGCAGGACATCTGGACCGACCAGTACGGGCGCGTGAAGCTGAAGTTCCACTGGGACCGCTCGCCGGTGCGTGACCAGAACTCGTCGTGCTGGGTGCGGGTGTCGTATCCGTGGGCCGGCAGCAACTTCGGCGGCATCCATATTCCGCGAGTAGGCACCGAGGTCATCGTCGATTTTGAAAACGGCGATCCGGATCGACCGATCGTGACCGGACAGGTGTTCAACGCGCTGCACATGCCGCCGTGGCCGCTGCCGGACCATGCGACGCAAAGCGGGATGCTGAGCCGCACGCCCGCCGGCAGCGGCGAGCAGGCGAACATGCTGCGCTTCGAGGACAAGCCCGGTGAAGAGCAGGTCAAGCTGCACGCGCAGCGCAATTACGACGTGTCGGTGGAAAGGGATGCGACGACGGCGGTCGGGCGCAAGCACCTGACGCTGGTGGGGCTCGAATTGCCGCCGGTGTCGTCCACGAAGTCGCCGCTGGATCGGCTGGTCGACGTGCTGCGGCGAGGGGGCGCGGCGCCTGCCGGGTCTTCGGGGCAGCGGCCCGCGTTGCAGCAGCAACAGCGGCAACAACAGCAGCAACAACAGCAGCGGCAATACCAGCCGCTGAAGCAGCAGCGTCAACTGCAATTGACGGGGGCGTTCCAGACGCTCGCCGCGAACGTAGGGGCGGCGCTGCAGGGCATCATCGGCGTGCTCATGAGCCCTTCCGCGACGGCGTCGGTGAACACCGTGCAAGGCGCATCCGCGTCCGTGACATTCGGCGACACGAAGGGCGTCTACGTCGGCGATACCGTGACGGTCACCAGTGGCGACGCGCGGTCGGAAGTGAATGGAACGGATTTCTCGATCAAGGGGAGCAGCGTTTCGATGACGGGGATCAGCACGGATCTCGTCGGCTTCAGTTCGAGTCATGCGGGAACGAGCGTCGACACGAAGGGTGCCTATATGTTTGCATTTGGAGCCAGCATCGAGGTAGTGGGATTGAAGATATCTGAAACGGGAAAAGAGATTGAGACCAAGAATTTCCGTGTAGAAAAGATCGACGGCGTCGAAGTCAAGTTCTGACAGAAATGTCCCACAAGCACCCGCGCTTCGAATGAAAATCATCAAACCCCTCAGGCTCAGCCCGCTGACACGCCTCTACCGGATGCGCGGCGAAGAGCGTCTCGGCATCGCGGCGCTGATGGTCGCGACATTGGGCGACGCCCCGCAATTGCTGATGGATACGGAGCTCTGGAGTCTGGCCGGCGAGGAGCTGGGCGACTACACGCTCGACATGGCGTTGCCGAAAGCGCATCCGGAATTTCTCGTCTCCGGCTACGCGTACGGCAACGGCGGCGGGACCTGCGAGGTTGGCGTCCATTTCAACGGCATCGAGAAGCGGCTGCGAGTATCCGGCGATCGTCGATGGGACGGCTCGCGCATCACCGCACCGGAGCCATTCGAGCGCCTGAAGCTCGATTGGGATCTCGCCTACGGCGGCGTGGGCTGCGCCGACAATCCGCGCGGCCGTGGCATCGCGATGCCCGATGACGCCGTGCACCTTCTGCCGAACATCGAATCTCCGCACGACCCGATGCGCTTCCGTGACCAGCGCCCCGCGCCGGCAGGCTTCTGCCCGATCGACGCCGCGTGGCCGCAGCGCGCGAGCCTGTATGGCGAACACGACCGGCAATGGCTGGAGGAAGACTTCCCGGGCTTTCCGCGCTCGCTCGACCCGCGCTACTTCAACATCGCGCCGGCCGACCAGCAATGGATCGAACAGGACGAATGGCCTGACGGCGCGGCCTACGAACTGGTGCACCTGCATCCCGACCACGCGTTGCTGACCGGACACCTGCCGGCGCTGCGCGCGCGGTCGTTCATCGTGCGCGCGGGCAGCGACACGCCCGAGGAAATCCCGATGCGCCTGACGACCGCATGGTTCATCCCGCACCGCGAACGCGTGCTGATGATCTACCACGGCGTCACGACGGTCCGGGAATTCGACGCGAGCGACGTGGACGCGCTGCTGTTCGGCGCGGATGCGAGCGGGCAGCCGAGGCCGGCCGACTGGTATCGCCAGGTGATCGACTGGCGAACCCGGCACGAGAAGGCCGCGCTCTATGCGCTGCGTGATCAGGATTTGCTGCCCGAGCGCTATCTGTCGCCCGGATTACCGGGGATGTCCGGCGCGGCGTCGCAAAGCGTGAGGCAGCAGATCCTGAAGGACAAGTTGAGCGCTTTCCCGGACGCCCGCGTGATCGAGGAACCGCGTCCCGACCAGCTGGTCGAGTTCGTCGAACGTCAGGAGGCGGAGGCTGAAGCGCAGCGCGCCCGTCTGGAAAAATTGCGCGAAGAAGCTTCGGCAAACGAAGCAATCGCAAAGGCGGCGCGGCGCGGTCCGCCGGAACGCATTGCCGCGCCGGATGACGGAGCCGGACCGGCCGGTCGCTCACGCATGCAACAAATGCAGCACGACGCGGATGCAAGCCTGCGCAAGCTGTACCTGCAGTCCGCGCATCATCAGGAGGCGCCGGACCGGTTGAGTGCGGCCGCGTCGCGACCGCATCGCGAACGCGTCGCCGCGGCTGTCGCTGCAGGACAATCGCTGGAGGGCGCCGACCTCACCGGCGTCGATCTTTCCAGGATGGATCTGCGCGGCGCAAGGCTTTCCGGCGCGATGCTTGAAAACGCCGATCTGAGCGACGCCGACCTGACTGGCGCGGCATTGAACCATGCCGTGCTGGTGCGCGCCAACCTGAACCGGACGACGTTCCGCAATGCGGACCTGACCGGCGCAAACCTGTCTCTCGCGGCGTGCGACCACACGGATTTCGCCGGGGCCAACCTGAGCGACGGCATCGTCGAGCGCGTTCAATGGCGCGAGTGCAGATTGAACGGCGGCGTGCTGGACAACACGCGATTCAGCGAATGCCGTTTCCACGCCGTCGATTTCAGTCACGCGACGCTGCGCAACCTGATTTTCATCGAGCAGTCTTTCGACGACGTGGATTTCTCGGGCGCGACGATCCGCAAGATGCTGCTGATGAACTGTTCGATCGTCAACGTCCGGTTCTCGGCCGCCGACATCGAGGGATTCGGGATCGTCGACACGCAGGCGAACGGGCAGCTTCGCTTCGATCGCGCGCGCGTGGTCAAGGCCTGCTTCATCCGGCACTGCGACCTGGGCGGCGCCGATTTCTCGTGCGCGATGCTGAATGAAGTCAATTTCCGCGAAACGAATCTCGGCGGCGCGGATTTCGGCGGCGCGCACATCAGCAACTGCGACTTTACCGACGCATGCCTGAGCGCTGCCCGACTTCGCGGTGCGAAAGTCGAAGGGAGCAATCTCGTGCGAACCGATTTCACGCAAGCCGACCTTCGCGACACCGACCTCATCGGCGCATTCATGCGGCGCTCGACGCTGGACGGCGCCGACCTGCGCCGGGCCAACCTGTTTCGCGCGAACCTCGCGCAGATCCTGGCCGACGACGACACGCGCTGGGACGACGCTTACCTCAATAAGGCCATGCGGTATCCATTGGCGGAGAAACGCACATGAGAACGAGCGCAGCACAGTTGCATGAAGCGATCCGCCAGGGTCAGGTCATCCGGGATATCGTGATCGATTCGGCGCGTTACGATGCGCTGGACTTTTCCGGAGGCGTGTTCGAGCGCGTCAGCCTCGTCAACGCCGGCATGACGCGCGCGCGGTTCGGCGACGCCGTGTTCAACGGATGCCGGTTTCAACGCGTCGACCTGACGCAGGCGGACCTGTCGAACTGCGTGTTCGAGCAATGCAGCCTTGACGACGTCTGCGTCGCGCAAGGCAATCTGAACGGCTGCGTGATGAATGCGACGCAGGCCGCCGGTACGGATTTCAGCGGCGCGCAGGCGGACGGATTCAGCTGCATCAGGAGCGACCTGAGTGATTGCCGGTTTCATGACGGGCGGATCGAAGCCGCCGTGTTCTGCGAGACGCGGCTCGCGGGCGCCGATTTCACGCGGGCCGACGTGCGCAAGGCGGTTTTCTACCAGCTCGACCTGACGCAATTGCGGCTGGCCGATGCGAGCTTCCACGACACGGTCTTCGCCGAATCCAGTCTGGTCGGCCAGCAGATGCGCGGCCAGCGGATGCATCGCTGCCAGTTCGTGCGCGCGGATCTGCGCGATGCCGATTTCACCGCCGCCAATCTCGCGTACTGCAATTTCCACGGCGCGAAGCTGTCGGGGGCGCGGCTTGACGGCGTCGACGCGCCGTTCAGCATTTTCTACGAGGCCGACGGGCAGGGCGCGGCCTGCCGCGACGCCGCGTTGAGCGACAGCATCTGGGTTCAGGCGGATATCCGCAACGTCGATTTCAGCGGCTCGAAACTGGACCGGGCCGTGCTTCAACATGCGCAATGCAATGGCACGCGCTTTTCGCGCACGAGCCTCGAGGGTTCGGATTTCTCGTATGCGAACCTGACCGGGGCCGAATTCGACGACGCGTGCTTTGCAAGGACCGGTTTTCATGGGGCGATTTCGCCCGATATCGCGTGGCGCGCGCATCCCGGCGCGATCGAGCGCGATCAGGAATTGGCCGACGCGCAGGCGTGGTCGCGGCGCCGGGATGAACGCAGCGAGCGCGACGATCGGTAGGCGTGACGCGTTCGAACCGTCTTGATTCGAAGGAGAGAAGATGCATCCAACAGTCGCAGAACGGCCCGCCGGCGTTTCGCCCGCGACGCCGGAAACGGTGGCCACGATCGTCGACGTGCTGCCCGACGGCAGGTTCGTCGCGGCATGCGACGGCGCGAAGCTGCATTGCCGGCGCGCATTCAGTTGCCTTGTCGAACCCCGGCCCGGCGATCGCGTCGCGATTTCGCGAGCGGACGAGCGAGGCGCGCATGTGACGTACGTGACCGCGATCCTCGAGCGTCCGGACGCGGACGGCGTGCACATCGTCGTCGACGGCGATCTCGTGCTGGAGTCGACGCGCGACGTCTGCGTGAAGAGCCGCGATGCGCTCCTGCTGCGAAGCGGCGAGCACGTGTCGATCAAGACGGCGCGGCTCGCGATGTCGGCGCAGGAGGCGTCGTTGTCGTCCGAGCGGGCGACGATGACGAGCGTGGAATTCCACGGCAGGGTTGGCAAGATCCGGCTGATCGGCAAGATTCTCGAGATGGTGATGGACCGCGTCGTCCAGTCCTGCCGCAGCAGCTTCCGCACGGTGGAAACCGTCGAGCACCTGCGCGCGTCGCATGTCGATCATGCGGCGACCGGGACCATGCGGCTGCATGCGAACAACACGTTGATCACGTCCGCGCAGCTTTCGAAGATCGATGCCGGACAGATCCATCTCGGTTAGGAGGACGTATTCATGTTTGCGAATTCGAGTGCGGGCGGCAAGAACATGGCGACGAGCGTCAACCTGACGCCGCCGGCGAGCACGCCTGTCGCGTATCAGAACGAGGCGCAGCGTGCCGGCGCGGTGCCGAATGTTCCGAACGTGATTCTGGTCGGCGGCCCCGCTCACAATGCCGCGACGATCGTTCCGTCGTCGAGCGGCGACGCAGGCGGGGCGATGGGCGGCGTCGCGTCGGGAACGGTAGGGGGGACGTCCCGCAATCCGCAGGGGTCGGGCAAGGTGATCCTGTCCGGCAGCCCGGTCACCCGGATGACCGATCCGACGCTGCAGAATACCGGCAACGCCAGCGGCGCGGGCGTGTCGCCGAGCCAGATGAAGGTGCTCGTTCTTTCGTGACTGGATTGCCGCCGCGACATCGGCCATCAGCCTACATTGGAGGTGATATGACGAAGCGAACAGAGCTGCAGGCGGAAGTGGTCCGTGCGCTTAACGAAAGCAATGCGGTCGACTTCGACGCGCTGGGGACCATCATTGCCAAGTTCGGCCCTCGAGCGGCCGCCACCGGCGACGCGATCGGGCTGGTGATCAACTGGCGGCTGATCGATTTCTGCATCCCGCCCGAACCGTATCAACAGCAATTCGTCGAGCGCGTATCCGAGCGGGAATTGAAAACCTGAACGATGCGAGAGCACGCTCGCTCGCCCGACCTGGTCGGGCGAGTCCTCAACGCCCTTCACATTGCCGCGCGGATGCTTGCGTCGATCGACGAGGCGCGGCCGTCGCGCGGAGGCGATCCGGGCATTCCGGGTTTTCAGGCAACCTGCCGCGACAAGATCGTCGCGGAATCCGCGATGCTCGTTTTATGCGCGAAAGGGGCGGCAAATCACGATCGGCGAATATCGGAATGCGTCGACGCCGTCATCGGCCCGATCCATCGCTTCGCGAGGAGCGAGCAGGTGGTGAGCGCGCTATGCGTCGATCCGGGGCGGGCGCTGGAACATGCGGTCGCGCACATCATTCTCGGCCGCCTGGGTTATCCGGATGTGAAGCTCGACCAGCTGTTTTCGCTGTGCCACGCCGGCGGCGCGGCGGTGGGCCCGGAACGGCTGCCGCATCGGCAGTTGGAACAGCAGTGGCTTGCCCGCCTGTGGGGTGTCGCGCATCGGCCCGATCATGGCGAGCGAGCGCTTCTCGTTCAATCGATGCTGGGCCGGGCGCTCGACGCGTTCGGTTCGAGCCGGCTCGACGTTTATGCGTTCACGCATGCGCTGATGTATGCAACGGATTTTGGCGATCGCCGTCCGAGGCTGCCGCGCAAGCTGTCCGCGATTGTCCTCGATGCCGAGACCGCGCTTGCGTTCGCGCTCGACACCGACGACCTGGATCTCGCGGCGGAGGTGCTGTTGACATGGCCCATGCTCGGTCGGCCATGGAGCCCCACGGCCGTATTCGCGTTTCGGCGGCTCACCGCCGTGGCGGATGAACGGGGATTTCTGCCCGGCTACAACTTCGTTGCGGCCGAATACGACGAGCTGACGGGTGACGAGCAGAGGCAATATGCGCTCGTGACGTCGTATCACGCAAACTATGTGATGGGATTCCTGTGCGCGTTGGCTTTGCGACGCGGCGGCACGCCAACCGTTTCCGTGTCCGCGGATCGGCGTTATCGGGGCGCGGCGGCCGCCCTGATCGATCTCGTCGGCGACGCGGCCGAAACGCTTCCGTGGCGACGGCTGTTCGACACGCTCACGCCGGATGAACAGGATCGGGTCTCGCCATTGCTGCTCGCCACCATCCTTCGCCGAGCAAAGAACGGCGGCGATATGCGGTTGGTGCGACAGGCGCTGGCTGTCGCGGTCAAGCATGACCTGTGCGGTTCGCCGTCCGCCGTGCAGGCGGCTGCGCTGCTCCGCCGCGGGCAATTCCTGGTTCGTTACTTCTCGGATCGCGCGACCGAACGAGGATCTGCTGCGTACGTTGCCGTCGAATAAGACAGGGAATTCAAAACGTCGGATCGTCGCTCGTCTTTTGCTCACCGGCAAGGTGTCGGGAACGCAGGCCCGACAGCGCATGCTCATGGGTCCGCTCGAACTTCAGCGGCGTGACGGTGACGTGTCCGGCCCTGAGCGAGACGGTTTCCGAATCCGCCGCATCCTCGCGCGGCGCTCTGCTCAATTTGAGCCAATAGTAGTCGAGCTCGCGCGGATCTCGGCGCGCAATCACGTCGACACCCTGGAGGACGCCGGCGCCCTGGCTCGTCATCCTGATCGGTCCGACGTCTTTTGCCGGAATCGCGGGGAAATTCACGTTGAGGCACGCGTCGCTGTCCCAGCCGAGCGCGGCGAGCTGACGAATGACGTTCGGCGCGTGTTCCAGCGCCGTGTTCCATGGAACGGACTCGCGGTCGGTAAACGCCTGGCTCAGCGCGATGGCCGGCACGCCGACCAGCATGCTCGTCATCGCGGCGCCGACCGTGCCGGAGAACACCGTTTCGGTGCCGAGGTTCGCGCCGCGATTCACGCCGGACAGCACCAGATCGGGTCTGGCGTCTTCCATGAGATGGCCGACTGCCACGGCGACGCAATCCCCCGGCGTGCCCCGCACCGCGAACCGTCGTTCGCCTTTGTGATGGACCCTGAGCGGCTCATGAAGACTCAGCGAGTGAGACGTGCCGCTTTGGTCCTCGGCGGGCGCGACGACCCAGACTTCTCGCGCCAGTGTCGCGACGGCCTGTTCGAGTATCTTCAGGCCCGGTGCATCGTATCCATCGTCGTTGGTGAGCAGGACGCGGTTGAAGATCGGCGCGGTTTCTGACATCGGGAATCCTTGTGGAGACGCAATGGACCGGCGCCAGCGTACCACGCATGCAGCCCGGTCAGCGATGCGAGATCGGGAAGCGATGACGATATGGAATCGTTCGATATCGGGAAATTTTCGAATCGCTTCGGGATGGCCCACTCGTAATTCGTGGCCCGACTGCGCGACCGTGTCCGAGCCTATCAATCAAATTCGCATTGCCGAAAGGCAATTCTTTTAATTTCTGACTTGTCTGATGCGGATCTATCCTCAGTCGGAAAGAGTCCCATGGAAACTTGTGCGAACGTCTTGCAGGGAAGAATCGCTTGAGATCGAGTGCAGGCCTCTTGGCGCGTCCGCGCGTGCGGTCGTGAATCTTTCGCTGTTCTACAGGCTGGAATGTCGTCGATTCAGCAGAAGTGTAATCATCAAATTAGGAAATCGAAGTTGTTCACTTGTGCAAAAAAATGTTAATTCTTCTTATCTCATATTAATCTCGTGGACTTTGTTATGAAGATTTGCTTAACTCGGGAAAATATGACGGCATCGTATCCATAAGGTTACGGAAAATGGGCGTGCCGGTGTGTGTAACCGATCATGCAACGGCGGCCATGCGAACCATTCAGGATGTGCTCAAACACCCGAGCGCAATCGTCACCCAGCCTCTCCACCTTGAGATCGCGACGCTCGCCTCGCCGCTCTCGGTATTCGAATTCACGCTCACGGAGGCGATGAATACGCCATTTCTGGCCGACATCACGGTCACGTCGTCGGACAAGCATATCGACGGCGCGGCCTGCGTCGGCCGGCCGGCGACCTTCACGATCGACGAGCACGCGTCGGTGCCGTCCCTGCCGGGGTTGATCGACCCCGTGCTTCACACCGCACGCACCGTGCACGGTATCGTCACGCAGTGGACGCGGATCAAGACGACGCGGGACGAGGCAACCTATCAGCTGCATCTGAAGCCGCGCTTCGCGCTGCTCGAGTCGATCCATGATTCGGCAGTGTTCCTCGACCGCTCCGTTCGCGAACTGCTCACCGATGCGATCGTCGACCGTAATCTGTTCGAATCCTACGACGTCGAGTTCGCGCTCGAGGGCCTCGACCACAAATTCGAGCAGACCCTCATGTACGAGGAGACGGTCGCGAATTTCGTGGATCGGCATGCTCGCCGCGCTGGCGCTTACTACTACTTCAAGCACGCGAAGAAAGGCGACGGGCCGCAACGCGACACGCTCGTGTTCGGCAACTCGCCACGCGGCTACATGCGCGCGCTCGAGGTGCCGATGCTGCCGCATTCGGGTCTCGTGAGCTGGCACGAAGCCGTGCTCGAATTGAGCGTGACGCGCGCGCTGGTGCCGCAGATCGTGCGCGGCTGGGATCACGACTACCGCCGGCCGGACGATCCGCTGCAGGTCGAATCGGTCGTGGCTCACGACGACCGTTCAGTGTTCGGCAGCGTGAATCGCAGCAACGAGCACTACCATTCGATCGAAGAGGGGCAGGCGCTCGTCGATGCGCGGCGTGATGAACTGCTGACGCGGCAGACGCAGATCACCGGCAAGAGCAACGTGATAGGCATGACGCCCGGAATGGTCGTGCGGCTGACCAACGACACGGTGCCCGAGGCGCCGCATGGCATGGTGATCACGAAACTGGTGACGACAGGCGGCCGCGCGAAATCGGTGACCAACCGGTTCGAAGCGATCCCGTCACATCTGACGTACCGTCCCGAATTTGTGCCGGCAACGCATTGGAGATGGGTGGGCGGCACACTGATTGGCGTTATCGAATCGGGCGACGATCTGCCTTACGCATGGCTGGACGAACACGGCCGCTACCGGGTGCGGTTCCAGTTCGCGCGGCACACCGGCAAGCGCGGCACCAACAGCATGCTGCTGCGTCTGCTGCGCCCGTCGGCCTCACACGGCGGTGGCTTGCATATCCCCTTGCTTCCGCGCACGGAAGTCAGGCTCGCGGCCTCGCAATCGAATATCGACAGAATTTTCATTCTTGGCGCCCTGCATGATTATGCGCGGCGCGATCTCGTGCACGGCAAGGAAGGCTGGTACAGCCGCACGGTGTTCCGTTCGCCGTTGCTTGGCAACAAGCTGCGCTTCGAGGATCTGAAAGACCACGAGGGTATCCGGCTGGCGACGGTGTTCGGGAAGTCGTCGCTGAACATGGGCTATCTGGTCGATAGCGGCAAAAAGAAGCGCGGCGAAGGTTTTGAACTGGCGACCCAGCATTGGGGCACGGTGCGCGCGCCGAAGGGGTTGTTCTGGTCGGCTGATTCGGCAAGTCCGAGCGCCCCCCATCTCGAAATGGCTGCGGCAATCCGGGAGTTGCGCGCCTCCATCCAGCGTGTGACGGCCCTCGTCAATGCAACGACCCAGGCCAGGGCGACGCCAGCCGACAAGGCGACGCAGGCGAGCCTGATGGACGTGCTGGATCAGTTGAAGGGCGCGGGGCTGCTGGCCAGCGCGCCGGCCGGGGTGGCGTTTGTCACACCGAAGTCGATCCAGCAGGCCGCTGGCGAGAACGTGATCGTCACGGCTGGGCAGCACGCGGACGTGAGCGTGCTCAAGCGCTTCACCGTGGCCGCCGGCGAGCTGATTTCACTGTGCGCGCACAAGCTTGGCCTGAAGATCTTTGCCGCGCGTGGCAAGGTCGAAATCCAGTCGCAGAGCGATGCGATGGACCTGGCTGCCGCAAAGCAGTTGAAGCTGGCGAGCGCGGACGAGGACGTGCTGGTGGTCGCACGCAAGAAGATCGTGCTGGCCAGCGGCGGCGCCGCGCTCAAGATCGAGGACGGTACGTTCGAATTCATCGGTCCGGGGGCGTTCAAGATCAAGGCCGGCTCGTTCGTGTTCCGGGGGCCTGGCAACCAAAATATCTCGTTACCCGCTCTCCCCAAGAGCACCTTGAAAACCAGTGATCAATATTTTTCGTCGCGATAAGTCATGATTATCAGCCCCCCATTCTTGCCAGCAGCGGGTTTGACTTCCAGTGCCCGGGAGGTGACCGATCCGATGATGGATGCTGTGGACCAGTTTGAGCTCGCGCATCACGGATGCTATCCGATTGCGGAGGATCGGCGCTGGCACTGTGGTGCTCATCTGGTGCCGGACGAGCAGTATGAGCCGGTGCGCGCGATTGCCGATGGGGAACTCGTTGCCTACCGGGTTAGCCAGAACGCCATATCCGACGGGCAAACTGACGAGCAGGGTAACCCCCTGAACTGCAACAACGGCTTCGTGCTGCTCAAGCACACTACCGACACGGGTGACGGGCGGACGATCACGTTCTATTCGTTGTACATGCATCTGCTGGACATCGGCACCCTGGCCAGAGACCGACCACGGACAACCGAGCCGCCGGCCAATTCCTCGCCGACGGATCTAGCGGAGTGGCTGGAGACCGACACAGGCGGTGTGCAGGCGGGACACGGCAAAAAGGTTTACCGGAAAGACATCCTCGGATACATGGGGTGTAATCATGGGTACCCGCACCTGCATTTCGAGATATTCATGACCGACGAGGATTTCAATGCGTGGTTCGGCGAGACGAAGCTTGGCGACCAGCACCCGACTCAGCCGACGTCCTCGGATTATTGGGGGCACACGTATTTCGTGATCCCGGGCGGAACGACGTTTCTCGCAGCGCCGCCAAGGCAAGCGGACAGCTCACACTTCCCGAGTCAACCAGGCGGTGCGCTCGACGCGAATTGCACGCTGTACGTCGAGGCGTGGTTCCACAAGGGGCAGCGCTACATGCGCGCGTTCCTTGACCCGGACGGACAGGGCAAGCTCACACTCCTGACGCCGGAGGTGGTCCAGGATCCTTGCAAGGATTACGAGTACAACCTGTATCAGCGTGCGACTGATTTGTACCCCACTTGCCCCAGCGACGGTTATGAACTGATCCGCTTCGGCCGAATTCTCTCGGAGAATCCAACGCTGCCCGAAAATTCCCGGGCGACCTATGTCGCTGTACCGTTCGACGAGACGGGCAGAATGGGCTACGTCGATATCAATCAGAGCGCCATTGTGAAGCTGTCGGATGCTGATTTCCCGTTCTTCATGGGCTGGAGAAAGGTCGATGCCGCGAACGCACCGGTTGATCCACGGGGGCTGTGGGAGATGAATCGGCTCCGTCAGTTCGTCGGGGACGACGCCGAGAATCTTTACCTAGGCAACCACGATAACGCGACACTCAACGCGGACGAGGAACTGGCGGCCTACTTGCAGGGAAGCACTGCGGTTCGGGCGCAACTCAAGGGCTTCGTCTGCCATGCGACAAGCGAATGGGACCCAGCCAACAACGATCAGCGCTACGGTGGGCTCAACGAACCGGACGGCTACTTCGGTAGCCGGGCAGACACCGCCCCGGATGGATACAGCAAGTTCCTGGATTTCCTGAAGAAGTTCCAGTTTCTCGACCAGACGCCGCTCGCAGGCGGGAAAAAGCTATGGTATTTCCATCCGCTAGCGTTCATCCGGCATTTTAGGAAATGTGGGTGGCTTAGCGAAAAAGAAATGCTCCAATTGATTCCTCTATGGGTTATCAGAAAACCCGGTTCACACAATTCTTCAAGTCTCGGCGTATGGGAGTCGCCAAATATTTCAGTTGCAAATAGCCTGATAGATATGTGCGGAGCAGATTTAAATAGGTCATTGAGGAAATTCAAGATTGACAGCCCGATTAGACAGGCGTGCTTCTTTGGCAATGCAACGCAGGAGACTGGGTGGTTTCGGTATCTTACCGAAGGAAATCGAAGTGACGATGCCGCGGATCTGCACAAAGGATGGTTCGGTAGAGGTTTTCTGCAGCTGACTAATCCGAATGGGGATTTGGGGGGTGGAAACAACAACTACTACAAGTATTTTGTATTTTTAGGGCGCAATCCTTTGATTCCGCCTGGTAGTCAAGAAATGCAATGGAAAAATCAGATTGGTCGCGAATCTTTTCATGCAAGTCATAGTGCGTGTGCTTACTGGGTGTGGCCTGGAAAGTCTCGGCCGACGAAGAAAAACCGTGATCGACCAATCGTTGATAGTGCAAATAAATATGCCGACACCGCTTGCATCAATGAAAGGAGGCTGATTAACACTAGGTCGCAAGTTAAAGTATGGTATTACAACCAATCCTTTGTTAATTGTGCTGCATCAGTCAATTATCCTGGTGCCACTGGGAAAAATCCGCCAAATATGAATGGGCTTGTGGATCGATCGACAGCATTCATTAATGCAGTCATGGTTATACTGGATGGGGCCATATTTCAAGATGAAGCGGGGGAGCCTCGCGACTGGCCGGAGAATTTTATTAGACGGGAAATTCTATGAGAGCAATATTTTCTGCGTGGATGGTCGGGAGTATATTTTATGGGGTTGTGGTCGCTCATCCCGCACCTAAAGAAGATGTGATAGTTGCGAACAACTTGAATCTACTTCGAGAGCAATGTGGATATTCTCTTGATAAATCAATTGTTAGCAGAGTGGAGTCGTCGGAGTCTAGTGTGGAGGGAGACATTTTCCGCATCTATTTTAAGCTTAAGATAGTTCCGATAAATCGCCCAATGTTTGCCATTTTGTCCTTTGGCTGTCAATCGCCTGTGCCGGATTCGCTCGAAGATGACGGGAAGGCGAGGGTGACGGCGCGTGAAGAAATTGCAGAAGAAGACTCGGGGGGGCGTTACTTCCGGCATGTTGCTTGGCAAAGAGATTTTAATAATCCGAATATTATCGGGACCATCGCATACATTGATTCTTTGTTTGGTGACGGCGTGGCGCAAAAAATCCCGGGATATTTTGTGACTTGCCCGAATAGATCGGATTTAACCTGCTTCTCCTTGGAGTTTCAAGGTGAGGCCAATCTCACGAGAGAGGAGGCTGATACGATTCCAGGTTTTCTCCAAGGGGTTTTGTCAAGGGCTCGAAATTAAAAGATGAATATTTCTCATGAGGTTACATGTGTGATCAATGGGGGCCGTACAGATGATGAGCGGCTGCTGCAATACACTATGGCGGCGAAAGAGATCCTCTCTTAAGAATGTGACGCTACTTTTTTCATTTTTTCTGATTAATAGTTTATCTCTTTTCGGGATTGCAAGTGCGGCCGAATTTTACGAGGTCACAGGGAAAGAAATAAAGATGGTTAATTCGGATGTAACCCGCTCGTGCACACTTGATGCCAAACCCATCTATGCAGTTGCAAGCTACGATCGATCTGCCGTCATCGTTTCTGATCGGGGGTACGTTAAAAAAGCGGACCTTGATAATTGCCGGTCGGAAATTCCTGTGCGTGTGCACTTGATTCCGGATCGCGTTGGATTTTTGTCTGATATCAATCTGCGGAAAAAGATATATGTTGCCCTAGAATTTGTTAATATTCAGCCATTTCTCTATTTGGCAACCGTTGCACATATCGGTTCTTCGAGGAATGTTGTGATGCTAAATGGTGCTTACATTTCTGGAAAATCTCTACCTCAGATAAGGGTGCATGCTTTTAATGCAAGTGGGGAGGCCGGGGCGTCACTAATATCTCCTGACGGCCGATATGTCGCTCCGAATGGCGTCGTGTCATGCACATATGATGCATTTCCTGGGGTGTGGGATATTGCAAACAACAAGAAGGTCGTTCTTAACGAAAATTCATGCTCCTCTTTGTTCGATTTGGAAAATAGATGATGTACGCGGGAGACTAAATAAATGAGATCACCTATTCGCCAATATGACGAACTTGAGCACGGCGGCCACGTGACCGGCGGCTCTTCGACCATGGACTTCATGGGCCGGCCGCTGGCGCGCAAGGGCGACGCCGCACTCTGCAACCAGCACGGCGAAACCGTAATCGACGAGGGCGACGAATCGTTTCCCGACCAGGACGGCAAGCCCGTGGCGATGCATCTGCATCGGTGTGCGTGTGGCTGCCGGCTGATCTCGTCGTTGCAGAACGTACACATCGGCTGACCATGCCCGTCGATCTTTCGCCTGCAGGCCTTCCATCAGCGTATCCGGCACACGGCCCGCGCCTTTGGCCGTGGCTGCTCGCCTGGCTGCTGTGCAATGGACTTGGCGCGGCGGCGGTATTGCTGCTGTGGCCGGCGGGCACGCCCGCGCGCGGCACGCAGTTCTGGCTTTGCCTGTTCGGCATTCCGAACGCCGTATTTTTCACGGCGCTTGCCATCGCCCGGACGATCTATGAGGCGGATTTCCTTCATGCGCTGTTCCGCGATCGGCATCGCGCAGGGTGGCTCCGGGATCGGATCAGCGCGGCGCAACGACCGCTTCAAGTGCTCGGCGCCGGCTACTGCCTGCCACTGGACGGCAAGTCGCTCAACGACGTGCTTGCCGCGAAAACGTCGCAACTGGAAGCGCGCGCACCGCGTAGCGGCACCGGTCGTGTCGTGCATAGCCGCTTTGCCGATGACGATCCTGTACTAACGAAAGATGCAGACGAGCCAGCGCAATTTGATGACGAACCTGATGGCGAACCGCTCGATGAAATCGAGGCTGGAATCACCGAGACCATCCCACCGATTGAAGAACCGGCTCCATCTGCGCCGCCGGCACCCATCGTGCATGTGATTGAGCAAACGTTGGTACCGCTTGTGGAAAGCCTGCTCGCTCTGTCGCAATACGGGCCGCGGTATGCGCCCTCGGTGCGCGTGCTGTCGCCCCCCGAGACGGCCGATATGCGTGTGGAGCAGGTCCGGCAGGCGCTGCAACAGGCGGGCCTGCCGGAACTCGAGTGCCTGGTCGTTCCGGCCACGGATGGCCTGATGGTGGCCGACGCGTGGCTGGATTCAGGCGAACAGCGGCCGTTGCTGGTCGTCGCGGCGGAATGGCATGACGCGCCACCGCCGGGCAGTACCGAGGGCGCGGTCGCCGTACTACTCGGCCCGGGCGTGTTCCAGTTGCCGGAACCCGTTAGCGTGCTCGGTCTGCTGCACCGTCCGGTTACCGACGACCTCGAAGGTCTGGGCGCGGTACTGGAAAACGGTGTGCTTTGGGGCAACACCGATCTGACCGGTGTCACAACAGCGTGGGTCAGCGGGCTGGACGGCTCGCACGACACGAAACTGCTCGCGGCGCTGCGTGATGTCGGCCTGGAAGGCATCGCGAAACAAGAGGTCCAGCACCGGCTCGACGCGCTCGTCGGGCATGCCGGCGCAGCGGGCGGGTGGCTTTCGGTCGCGGCGGCGCTCGAGGCAGCCGCCGGTACGCAATTGATCCTCCATGCACCGTCGTCAACGACAAACGCGCAGGCCGCGATCCTGCACGTCAACGCCCCAAAGAACCACGAAGAACCCGATGACGAACGCTCGCAATAACATGCAGATTCTCGGGGCAGCCAAGGCTGAATCGACCGAAACCAGCCGGCTGCTCGCCTGGGGCCCTATTCTTTTGGCACTGATCCTTGCCGGGGCCGCGTTTGCGCTGGTGTGGTTCAAGGTCGACCTGCCTGGTGTGCGCACGCGCGAGGTCAGGCTTGTCGCGTCGATCTGGATATTCCTGGCGCTTGTAGCGGTGGTGCTTTTGCACGTCGGGTTGCTGTTCGGTGGAGCGTATCGACTCGTCGGGCGAGTGTTTCGCGCCGACGTAGGCGATCGCGGGGGCGCAGTGAAGCAGAAGAAGGTGCTCAAACGCGACGCTCGCCTGCAGGCCCTGTGCGACGAACTTCGCGCCACGCGCGGCTGGCGGTGGCGCTATCGGACGCCTTGGCTGCTCGTGAACGGAGCGGACTCGCTGATCGAGGATGTCGCGCCGGGCCTGAAACGCGCGGGTGTCATGCCCGTTGCCGACGCGATCCTTGTGCACGCCGCGCCGGACGGCGTCGACGCGGGGAAATGGCGCGGCCAGATCCGGCAGTTGCGCCGCCGGCGTCCGATAGACAACGTCGTCCATGTCACCCATGCGGATGCACGCGAGACCGAACTGCCGCGCGTGCTGGCGACGCTCGCGGCAGATCTCGGCTGGGCCGCGCCCGTTACGTTCCTGCATGCGGTGCCGGCCCGAGGCGGACACCCCGAGACGTTCGAGGCAATCGGCGCGTTCCCCGGGCCGCCACACCGAGGCACGAAGCCGGCTTCGGTGTTGCGCGACCAGCTTGCCACGCTCGGGCAGCACACGGCGGATGCGGGCGTGCGACTTTGTGCCGCGCCAACGCAGATCACCTATCTGGCCCAGATTTCCCAATATATCGACCAGAAGTGTGAAGCCATCATCTCGGGCTGGGATGCGCTGCTCGCTTCGCACGGGCATCGTTCCTCGCTGACCGGCGTCATGTTCGCACCTGTATTCGAGACTTCCACCGCGATGCCGATGCCCATTCCGGTGGTCGCGGACGAGCAAGCCGGGGCGGAAGCGTCCGCTGGCACGCCGGTGGGGGCGCAACCGGTCGTATTCCTGAGTCAGCCCGCCGCGCTGCTGCCCGCCTGGGGTGCAATAGTGCGGCGGCGCGGTACCGGCCGGCGGGTCGGTTTCTATGGGCCCGATCTGGCGGCCTGGTTCTTGACCGTCGCCGCAATCGCATGGTGCGCGTGGATGACGATTTCGTTCATCGGCAACCAGCAGCTTGCCCGCGAAGCGCGCGCGACGGCGAATGCGGCGCTCGAGGCTCGGCCGCAAACGGCGCAAGCATGGCGCGCGCAGCTCGCACTGCAACAACTGATGGAAAAGCTCGAATATCGCCAGCAGTACGGCGCGCCGTGGTATCTGCGTGGGGGTCTCTCGCGCAGCGATGCAGTGCTGGCCGAACTCTGGCAGCCGTACCGGATCGCCGCGACACGCAATCTGCAGATACCCGTCGTGCAGACAATCGGCGACCTGCTCAAGGCGGCTGGACAAGCCCGCGCTGACAGCCTGGATTCGCAGGACACGCGCAGCAGCACCTACAACGCGCTCAGAACCTACCTGATGCTGGGCGATCCCTCGCGTGCCGAATCCGCATTCCTCAAGCGCATGCTGGTGTCCTTGTGGTCGCGCCCGGTCGAGATGCCTCTGGGTGAGCGTGATGACACCGGCCGGCGGCTTGCCGGTTTTTATGCCGATCACCTGAAGGCGCATCCTGAATGGCGCATCGCATTGAACGACGGCCTCGTGGCGTCGACCCGCAGCATGCTGGTCACGCAGATGGGCCTCGCGTCGGCCGACGATACGGTGTATCAGAGCATTCTCGACGAGGTTAAGGGCAAGTACGCGGACGCGTCGCTCGAGTCGCTGCTCAATGGCGCCGACGTGCACGGGATGTTCACGGCATCGCAGACGGTGCCGGGCATCTATACGCGCGCCGCGTGGGACGGCATGATCTCCTCGGCGATCGACAGGGCATCCGGTGAGCGCCGCGTGAGCAGCGACTGGGTGCTGACCGGCGCGCAGCAGATCAGCGGCAAGCTGGCCCAAGGCGCCATCCTGACCGAGGCGACGATCGGCGAGAATCGCGCGGCCGACGCGCTCAAGCAGCGGCTGAGGGCGCGCTACTTCGCCGAATACACGGCCGCCTGGCAGCGCATGCTCAACAGTCTGCAGTGGCGATCGGCGCCGAACCTCAACGGTGCGATCGAGCAGTTGTCGCGGCTGGCGGATGCGCAGACCTCGCCGCTGATCGCGCTGATGAAATCTGTGCAATATCAGGCGCAGGCGGGCCGGCCGTCGCAGGCGCTGACCGACACGCTGGTGCGCAAGGCGCAAAGCCTGATCGGCAGCACCGAGCAGGCGGACACGCCATCTGTCAATCCGCTCGACAAGCCGTTCGGCCCGCTGCTCGCGCTTCTGGGTGACACGGGCGCCGTATCGGCCGGAGGCAAGGGCAACACGGCGGTGGCGGCCAATATCACGCTGAACGGCGTGAGCCTGTCGCGCTACCTGACCGCGGTGACGACAATGCGCCTGAAGCTGCAGCAGATCGCAAGCAGTCCAGATGCGCAGGCGATGGCTCGCTCGCTCGCGCAGGCGGTATTCCAGGGCAAGCTGTCGGAACTGTCGCAGGCCCGCGACGACGCGGCACTGACGGCCGCGAGTCTGGGCGCGGCCTGGTCCGGTTTCGGCGACGCGGTGTTCGCGCGACCGCTCGAAGCGGCGTGGCAGACCATCCTGCAGCCGGCCGCGGCGAGCCTGAACGAAGCGTGGCGCGCTAGCGTTGCCGCGCCGTTCAATACGGCGATGAGCGGCCGTTATCCGTTCTTCGATACGCAGGCCGATGCGTCTTTCGCCGAACTCGGGCGCTACGTGCGGCCGGACTCGGGGCTACTCACGCGCTTCGTGTCGACGCAATTGGCCGGCGTGCTGAAGCTCGAGGGCGATTACTGGGTACCGAACGAACTGGCGCCGCAGGCGCTGCAGTTCGATCCGAAATTCCTGAGCGCCATCCGGCAGTTGTCCAAGGTCGGCGCGCAGCTTTATCTGCAGGGTGACGCGAGCGAACGCTTCGAGATGATGGCGCTGCCGACGCCAAACGTGACGCGCTCGGAACTGTCGGTGGACGGCAAGCAGATCGTCTACTTTAACCAGCAGGAAAGCTGGACGCCGCTCGCGTGGCCCGGCAACGGCTTGAACGGGCACGCGGGACTGACGTGGCGGACGATCGATGCGGGCTTGCGGCAGGCATTCGATGCGACGGGCGACTGGGCGTTCCTGCGCTTGCTGGGCAAGGCCGACGTGAAGCCGCTCGACAGCACCCGCTATCAACTCACGTGGAACGCGCCAACCGACGAACCGCTGCGTTATGTGCTGCGCGCGCAGGTCGGTGCCGGGCCGCTGGATCTGCTGAAGCTGCGCGGCTTCCGGATGCCCGAGCGGATCTTCGTCGTCGACAAGGCTGGCGCCATGTCGGCATTCCCATCCCTTCCCCCCTTGCCGCCGGACCTGCAACCATGAGCCAGAACAGCAACCCGCAGCCGACAGACGTCCACGACGATAGCGATCCGTTCCTGCGTTACTTCGACGCGGAAATGCGCTACCTGCGCGAAGCGGGCAAGGAATTCGCTCGAGCCCAGCCCCAGGGCGCCCGCCGGCTTGGCCTCTCCACCCCCGGCGCGCGCCATGACAGTGTCGAGCAGCTCTACGAGGGATTCGCATTCCTCGCGAGCCGCTTCAGGATGAAGCTCGACGACGCACTGCCCGAGATTGCCGACCCGCTGATCGACCACCTGTGGCCACATGCGGGCCGTACGATTCCGTCGCTGGCGATTCTGGAGTGCGTGCCGCGCACAGGCGAGGCGCGTGTGCTGGACACGTTGCCGGCCGGGTTGCAGGTGCGCTCGACGCCAGTCGGCCCGGACGGCACCGTATGCGTTTATCGCACCACCCAGCCGGTGCGCCTGTTGCCGCTCGACGTGAACGAAGCGGAGCAGGCCGTGTTGGCCGACGGTCGCATGGTTATCCGTATCGCGTTTGGGCTGCTCCATCGCGAGCAGCGTGCACTCGACGATCTGTCGCGCATCCGTCTGTTCCTGCATGGCGACCGTCCGACTGCTTCGGCGCTCTACGCAGCGCTTACGCGGCAGGTGACGTCGATTGGCGTGCGCATGCCGGGCGTGCTGGACGGCCAGTTGCAACCGCGGCCGGGTATGCGCTTCGAGGCGGCAGGTTTCGGCCCCGATACGCGACTGTGGCCCGTCGACCATGACACGCGCAACGCCGAGCTCGATCGCGAACAGACGCTGCTGGAGTACTTCGCGTTTCCCGAGAAGTTTCATTTCGTCGACCTGTGCGGCTTCGACGCGGCAAGCGTGCCGCCGGGAGAGACACGCATCGCGTTCGAGATTGCAATCGACGGACGCCTCGCGGGCGACGTCAGCTTCGATGCGCGCAATGTCCGCCTGTTTTGCACGCCGGTGATTAACCTGTTCGAGCTGGATGCGCAGGCGATCCGGCCCAATGCGCACGACCGCGACTATCCGGTGCGCGCCCCGGCGTCGGCCGGCGCGCACGTCGAACCCTACGACGCGGTGTCGGTCGTGGCGGCTGATCCAGGCAGTGCCACGCGCCACGAATACCGGTCGTTCAAGGAATTCCGCCATCGTGGCGGGATGCTGTTCCACGAGTCGCCCGAGCGCTACTACCACTCGTTCAACCGCCATGGCGTAACGGGGCAGCGAGAAATGTGGGTGACGCTAGGCGGCTATCTATGGGATGAGCCCGACAGCTTGCCGGATGAGCATGTGACGATCCGGGTGCTGGCGAACAACGGGCGCTTGCCGCGCATGGCGCTGCGCGAATCGATGCTGACCGCGCCGGCGTCGGCCTTCACGGGCGTCGAGCGCGTGTGCAACCTCACCGCGCCGACCATGCCGCTCTATCCGCCGCGCGGCGGCGATTACGATTGGCGGGTGATTTCGCACTTCAATGCGGCCGGCTCGTCCGAACTGAACATGATGGACGCGAACGTGCTGCGCGGCGCGCTGAGTCTGTATGACTGGACGCGGCAGGACGAGAACCGGCGACGCATCGCGGCGATCGAGTACGTGTGGCTCGATCAGGAGGAAGAGGTCGTGGGAGCCGGCATCGAGCGGATCGTCAACATCAACGTCGGCATCGAGCCCACAGCGTTCGCGGGACCGGGCGACGTCGCGTTGTTCGGAGACGTGCTGAGTCGATTCGTCGGCCGCTACGCGTGCTTCCATCATGCGGTGCGGCTGGTGCTGTACGAGGGCGTCGGCGGGCCAATCCGGCGCTATCCGCGCACGGTCAAGACGCAAGGGTGGTTGTAACAGGCCAAACATGACAAAAGCGCTCGATTTACCCAATCTCGATTGTCGTGTTGGGCAACAGGATGGAGTTGGTGCAATGAACGAGATGCTGTTCCGGGAGCTCGACCGGCGCGCGAGGGATTTTTTGGTGGCGGTCGACTCGACGATGCGCACCGACCGCGCGTTGCCACCCGCTCGCGCGGCCCGGGTCGGACTCATTCCCGCCTGGCGAGCCTGGGTGGACGCACTGCGGCGCCGTGACGGCGAAGTGCCGGCCGGATTTACATTGTGCGCCGATAGCGACTATGGTCCGCCCCAGGCAGGAGAAGCGCTCACGCAACTGCTGGTTGAGGCCATCCGTGTTCATAACCCGGCGCGCCACGAACGCCTGCAGCAGTGGGAAGTGCAGAAGCTGGCGACGCTGGGCATGGCCGCCGGCCTTTATCTCGCGAGACCCCACGCCGTCATCGAGCCGACGGCGGCTTTGCAGCATTGGCTCGTTCGCACGGACATCGGCCCTGATGTTCCGGCGTCTCTGTTCCGGTTGCCGATGCCTGCGGTCTTCGTGCGCTTCGGCCCGGAAATGGCCGAAGCCGTCGACGCGGCGCTCTGGGCACATATCGAAACGCCGGTCACCACGGTTGGCGTGTACGTGTTCGACACCCGTGTCGGATCGCGCCGCGACCTGGTGTTCATTCCGATTGGCGTGAAAACGACATCACGTCCCGATCGGTGCGATCTGCCCATCATCGTCCAGCTCATTTTTACCGACGAGCGCGATCCGTTGATGGCTCACGTGGCCAGTGCTTCGTCGGGGGAGGGGAGGCTGGAGGCCGAGGACCTGAAGCCGGCGATGGAGATGTGTATCAAGGTGATGCTGTATCTGCAGACTGCCGGCGCGGTTCGGATTGACGAGATGCGCGGCGACGATACGATGGCGCGCCTGACGCGGGTTGGCAACCGGAAGGTGTCGCGCATCGAGCGGCAACTGGCGAGCCGCTACAACCGGATCATCGTCGGTCCGGCGCGTATCGAGCAGCACGCGGGCGGAGAAATGTCGCCGCACTGGCGGCGCGGGCATCTGCGCATGCAGCCGCATGGGCCACAAAACAGCTTGCGCAAGCTGATCTTCATCGCTCCTACCCTGATCCGGGCGGACCGGCTGGGACACGACGCGCATGCGGACAACGGGAGGTCGGCCTGATTCACGTTTGCCGAAACGAAACGGGCGATTGCGTTGCGATGAAGCTGGACCGTCCGATCGGCTATCGCAATACGTCGGCCCGTCCGGCTCGCCAACCTGTCGCGCTGTGCAGCCTGTCCGCCAACGAACCCCGGAGCAGAAAATGACCGAACCGATCACCATCCGGCGCGTGAGCGGCGACGAGGTGACGACCTTTATCGACGCGTTGTCCGACGTGCTCATCGACTGCGTCGAGGGCGGCGCATCCGTCAGCTTCATGTCGCCGATCTCGCGGGATACCGCCGCGCGGTTCTGGCGGCAGGTCGCCGACGGCGTTATTCGCGGCGAGCGAATCCTGCTCGTTGCGGAGCGCGCTGACGGCCGCGTCGTCGGCACCGTGCAACTGATCACCGCATTGCCCGAAAACCAGCCGCATCGCGCCGACGTCGCGAAGATGCTGGTCCATCGCGACGCGAGACGCCAGGGCGTCGGCGCGCGCCTGATGGCCGCGGCGGATGATGCGGCGAGGGCGGCCGGCAAGGCCGTTCTCTTGCTCGACACGGTGACCGGCAGCGATGCCGCGAGACTGTATGAGCGGGCGGGGTGGCAACGGGTCGGGGACGTGCCAAACTACGCGCTGATGCCGGACGGCAGGTATTGCGCGACGACCTTCTTTCACAAGCAACTGGCTTAGGCTGGTCGGCCCTCGGCGATCATTGGCCGCCGACGAGGCCCGGCGTCCGCCGGGCCATGCGCGACCGGAAGGACAACCCCCTCGGATATACTCGGGCCAGGTCGAGGGCATCACAGAATTCAACACGACTTCACCCCCCGCACATCACTGCACCGTCACTCACATTGCGGCCCCTATGCAGCTAACCGAACAGCAGGTCCTTGCACTTGCGCCCGACAGCGGGTCGGCCTCGAACGGCAAGAAACTCGCTCAGCCGAAACAATGGCCGCTCCTCGGGCGCAACGCCCGGGCAATCTGGGGCGAATGCCAGGGCAGCGGCAAGAATCCCTATCAGGTGCGCGTGGACCTGGCCGACTTCGCCAGCAAGTGCTCGTGTCCCAGCTTCAAGTTCCCCTGCAAGCATGCGCTCGGCCTGCTGGTGCTGGCCGCCAACCAGCCGGACGCCGTTGCCGAATCGGACGAGCCGGAATGGGTTGCCGGCTGGCTCGACAAGCGCGCCGACAATGCCGCGAAAAAAGAGGCGCGCGCGTCCGCCAAGGCGGACGCGCCCGTCGACGAGGCGGCCCAGCAGAAGCGGGCGGAGAAGCGCGACCAGCGCGTGCGCGACGGCCTGGCGGCGCTGCAGGTGTGGCTCGAGGATCTGGTCCGCAACGGCCTGGCGCGCCTGCCCGCTGAAGGGCCCGGCTTCTGGGAGCAGGCGGCGGCACGCCTGGTCGATGCGCAGGCGAGCGGCCTGGCCGCGCGCGTGCGGGCGCTGGCCGATCTGCCCGGCAGTCGTCCCGACTGGCCGGAACTTCTGCTGGCCGAACTGGGCCGCCTGTCGTTGGCCGTGCGCGCGCATGAACGCATCGAGCAGCTCGATCCGTCGTTGCAACAGCAACTGCGCCAGCTGATCGGCTATTCGCTGCGGGAAGACGAGGTGCTGGCGCACGGCGACACGCAACAGGACTGCTGGCAGGTGATCGGCCAGCACGTCGATGCCGACGAGCGGGTGCGCGTGCAGCGCAGCTGGTTGATCGGCACGCGCAGCGGGCGTCATGCGCTGCTGCTGCAGTTCGCCGCGGGCAACCAGCCGTTTGCCGCATCGTGGCTGCCCGGCACCGCGTTCGAAGGCGAGCTGGCGTTCTGGCCGGGCGCCGGTTCGCTGCGTGCGATGCTCAAGGGCGTCGCGACGCCCGCGGCTGCGCCCGGCGCGTTTCCGTTGGCCCGCACGCATCGGCAGCTGCTCGATGCGGCTGCCTCGCTGCTGGCGCTCAACCCATGGCACGAGCGCATGGCGACCGTGCTCGACGCGTGCGTGCCCGCGTTCGAGAACGGGCAGTGGCAGGTGGTCGGCGCCGATGGCGATGCGCTGCCGCTGGCCGGGCGCGATCAGTGGCTGTGGGCCGCGATCGCCGGCGGCGCGCCGCACGCGGTCGCCGTGGAATGGGACGGGCAGGCGGTGCGTCCGCTGGGCCTGTATGCGGACGGGCGGTATCAGGTCCTGACGGGAGTGCAGTGATGCAGGCGCTGGTTCGCACCGCCCTGATCGGCACCGCAAACGTGAGTGCGGATGTCTCGACGATTGCCGAAATCGACGGGCAACTGCCCGCCGCCGCCAGCCCGGAACGACGCCTGCTGTGGCAGGCGGGCTGCATGGCCGTCTACGGCGCTGCCGGCCGCGTGCCGGTTTCGGCCACGGCGCAACCGGCAGCCGAGCCGGACCCGGTGCCGGAAACGCCGGTCACGTTGACGCCCATCCTGACGTCGGCCATTGCGGGCGAGCTGGGCGGCCTGGCCGAATGGCTGGTGGCGCGCATGACGCGCGCGAACTGGCGCCTTCCGCATGCGCTGCTGCCGTCCGTGTTCGCGAGACCGGCACGGTTGGACGTGTGGTGGCCCGTCATCGGGCGGCGCGGGCATTGGCTGGCCTCGCAGCATCCCGAGTGGCAGGCGCTGCTGGCCGCCAGACAGGCCCCGGCCGACGACGACGCGACCTTGCTGCAAGCGTGGGACGAGGGCGACACGGCGGCGCGCGTGCGCGCGCTGACTGCGCTGCGTCGCCGCGATGCGGCCCGCGCGCGCGATGCGTTGAACGCCGTGCTGCCGAAGGAAAAGGCCGAGCAGCGTCAGGCGTTCGTGGCGGTCTTGCAGCACGGCTTGTCGTCGGCCGATGAACCGATGCTGGAGCGCCTGCTGGACGACCGCAGCCAGGCGGTGCGCCAGAGTGCCGCCGAACTGCTGCTGCGGCTGCCCGAATCGGCGCTGGTCAAGCGCATGGAAGCGCGTGCCGACGCTTGCGTGCGCTGGCAGCCCGTCGGGGCGGCAAGCGGCGCCGTGTCGCGGCTGGTCGCGATGCTCGGCAAACGCGCCGAGCCGGTCCTTCAGCTCGAGGTGCCTGCCGAATTGCCCAAGGACTGGGAGCGGGACGGCGTCGCCGCCAAGCCGCCGCCGGGCGAAGGTCAGCGTGCGTTCTGGCTGCGCCAGCTGGTTGCGGCGATTGCGCCCGCGCGCTGGTCCGCGTCGGCGGCGACGACGCCTGACGGCGCACTGAACGTGATGGCAGCGCACGAATGGGCCGACGCGCTGCTGGCCGGCTGTGCCGCTGCCGCTTGCCGCCACGGCGACGCCGATTGGGCCGAACCGCTGCTCCGTCGCGCGCTGGCCGATGCCAACGTGCTGCATCCGTACCAGGAACGCCTGTGGCAAGTGGTGCGCGCGGACGCGCGTGTCGAGATGGTGTGCCGCCAGTTGACCCTCGGCAATCGGTACGTGGCCCGCCGCGGCCTGGAGGCGATGTCCGCACCGTGGCCGAACGCGGTGGTCAGCGCCGTCGCCAGCGCGGCGCTCGATGCTTGGCGCGCCCGGCGTGAAGCCGGCGACACCCGACAGCACGACGACGTGACCGGCCTGATCGAGCTGGCGCTCCTGCGCGTGCAGGACGCTGACCTCGCCGTGCTCGACCCGGTCGTCGACGTGTACGCCGGTAGCCTTTCGGCAGCGCCCGCCGACGCGATTTTCAATCTCGACCGCGCGAGGGGCATCGTCGCCCTCGCGCATGCAAGACGAACCTTCATCAAGGAGATGCCGCTATGACGGCCAACCTCAACACCGTGCTGCGCAAACACGCCGAAGTGCAATATGCGGAGGAACTGGCCGAACTGGCGCGGCACGACCAGCGCCAGCGGCCGGCCAACTGGAAGCTGTCGCCGTGGGCGGTGAAGACCTACCTGCTCGGCGGCAAGCTGGACAACGGTTTCGAGGTCACGCCCAAGTACATCGGCAGCGGCCGGCTGATCGAGATCGCCGTGGCGACGCTGGCTACCGACCGTGCGTTGCTGCTGTACGGCGTGCCGGGCACGGCCAAGAGCTGGGTGTCGGAACACCTCGCCGCCGCGATCAGCGGCGACTCGACCTTGCTGATTCAGGGGACGGCCGGCACGGACGAGACGGCCCTGCGCTACGGCTGGAACTACGCGCGCCTGCTGGCGGAAGGCCCGACGGAACAGGCGCTGGTGCCGAGCCCGATGCTCAACGCGATGCGCGACGGCAAGCTCGCGCGGCTGGAAGAAATGACGCGCGTGCCGAGCGAAGTGCAGGACACGCTGATCACGCTGCTGTCGGAGAAGACCCTGCCGGTGCCCGAGCTGGGCATCGAGGTACAGGCGCAGCGCGGCTTCAACGTGATCGCGACGGCCAACAACCGCGACCGCGGCGTGAACGAAATGTCGTCGGCGCTGATGCGCCGCTTCAACACGGTGATCCTCCCCACGCCGGACAGCTTCGACGAGGAAGTCGCCATCGTCAGCCGCCGCGTGGAGGAACTGGGCCGCGCACTCGAACTGCCGGCCGAGAAGCCGGCGCTCGAAGAAGTGCGACGCGTCGTGGCCGTGTTCCGCGAGCTGCGCAGCGGCCTGACCGAAGACGGCAAGACCAAGCTGAAATCTCCCAGCGGCACGCTGTCCACCGCCGAGGCGATTTCGGTGCTGGGGCACGGCATGGCCGTGGCCGGCTACTACAGCGACGGCGTGCTGCGCGCCGCCGATCTCGCCGCCGGCCTGACCGGCGCGATCGTCAAGGACCCCGTGCAGGACAAGCTCGTGTGGATGGAGTACCTGAAGACGGTCGTCAAGGAGCGCGACGACTGGAAGGACTTCTACCGCGCCTGCATGGACGTCGCCTGATGGCCGTGCGCTACTACGGCATCCGCCACCACGGCCCCGGCTGCGCGCGGGCGCTGCAGGCGGCGCTGGCGGCGCAGCAGCCCGACATCGTGCTGCTCGAAGGCCCGCCCGAAGCGGACGGGATCGTCGCGCTCGCGGCCGACGCGGGCATGGTGCCGCCCGTCGCGCTGCTGATCTACCCGAACGACGCGCCTCGCCTCGGCGTGTTCTACCCGTTCGCCGAGTTCTCGCCAGAATGGCAGGCGATCCGCCACGCGTGCGCGCAAGGCATCCCGCTCTGGTTCATCGACCTGCCCGCGATGCACGGCTTCGCCGAAACGCTGGCGCGCGAGCAGGAGGCGGAGGCGCGCGAGGCTGCGCCCGACGATGCGGGAACGCTCGATCTCGCGGATACGAGCGGCGAGCAGGCCCGCGACGCGGACGCGCTGGTTTCATGGCGCATGGACCCGATCGGCGAACTGTCGCGCGCGGCCGGGTTCGACGACCACGAGCTGTGGTGGGAGGTCGAGATCGAGCAACGGCGCGACGCGGGCGAGCTGTTCGCGGCCATCGAGGAAGCGATGACCGCGTTGCGCGAACACGCGCCTGCGCCGGAACTTCGCGATGCGCGTCGCGAAGCCCACATGCACACGCGCATCCGCGAAGCGCAGAAGCGCGGCTACGAGAACCTTGCCGTCGTGTGCGGCGCGTGGCACGTCCCCGCGCTGGTCGGGCCCGCGACCGTCAAGGACGACGCGGCGCTGCTCAAGGGGCTGCCCAGGACGAAGGTGGAGGCGACCTGGGTGCCCTGGAGCGACGACCGCCTGGCCTATGCGAGCGGCTACGGCGCGGGTGTCGAATCGCCGGGCTGGTACCGGCATCTGTGGCAAAGCCCGGACCGCGCCGGCCTGCGCTGGGTCGCCGAAGGCGCGCGGCTGATGCGCGACGAGGGGCTGGATGCGTCGTCCGCGAGCGTGATCGAGACGGTGCGTCTCGCCGACGCGCTCGCGGCCATGCGCGACCTGCCGCTGCCGGGCCTGGCCGAGCAGCGCGAAGCGATGCTCACGGTGCTGTGCCACGGCCAGCCGGAGCCGCTGGACATCATCCGTCGCAAGCTCGAGGTCGGCGAGCGGCTCGGCGCGGTGCCCGACTCGGCCGCCGCCGCGCCGCTGCAGCGCGACCTGGAGGCGCAGCAAAAGCGCCTGCGCCTGAAGCCCACGACGGAGATCAGGAACCTCGACCTCGATTTGCGCGAGGACGGCGGCCGCGAGCGCAGCCTGTTGCTGCACCGGCTCGGGCTGATCGACGTGCGCTGGGGGACGCTGCTGGGCGACGCCAATCGCACGGGCACGTTCCGGGAATCCTGGCAACTGCGCTGGAATCCCGAAATGGTGGTCGCGCTGATCGGGTCCAGCCGCTACGGCAACACGATCGAGGACGCCGCGACCCACAAGCTGTGCGAACGCGCGCAGGCGGCCGCCGAGCTGCCGGCGCTGACCGCGATGCTCGACCAGGCCGTGCTGGCCCGGCTGCCGAAGGCGGTGGCGGTGCTGCTCGCCTGCGTGCAGACCCAGGCGGCCGTCGCCGCCGACCTGACGCACCTGATGGCCGCGCTGCCGCCGCTGGCTCGCGTGGCGCGCTATGGCGACGTGCGCGGCACGGACGTCGACGCGTTGCGGCCGATCGTGGAGGGCCTGGTCGAGCGCATCGTCGTGGGCCTTGCCGCGGCGGCGCGCCACGTCGACGAGCCGATGGCGATGGCGCTGCTTGGCCATATGGACGAGGTGCAGGCCGCGCTCGATACGCTCGACGCCGCCGAACTGCTCGGCGACTGGTTGAGCTGCCTCGTGGCCCTGACCGGTGACGACGCGGTCGCGCCCGCCGTGCGCGGTTTCGCGCTGCGCCAGGCGTTCGATCGCCGGCGTCTGGATGCCGACGAACTGGCGCGACAGGCCGGCCTCGCGCTGGCCGCCGCGACGCCGCCGGCGGAATCGACGGGCTGGCTCACCGGCCTGTTGCGCGGCAGCGGCTTGTTGCTGCTGCAGCAGGACGCGCTGTGGCGCGTGATCGACGGCTGGCTGAGCGGGCTCGACGATCAGGTGTTCATGGAGCGCCTGCCGCTGTTGCGCCGCGCGTTCGCCGATTTCCAGCCGGCCGAGCGGCGCGAAATGGGCAGCAAGGTGAAGCACATGGATGCGCCGCCGGCGGCGGCGAGCGTGTCCGTCGACATCGACCCCGAGCGGGCGGCGCGGGTGCTGCCCGTGCTGGCGGCCATTCTGGGCAACTGAGCCGGGTAAATGAGATGAGCAAGGATTCCCCGATCGAAACCGACCGCATGACGCGCTGGCGACTGGTGCTGGGCAGCGACGCGCAAAACAGTTGCGGCGTCAGCCTCGACGACACGCTGACGCGCGCCGACAAGGCGCTGGACGACCTGTACGGCGGCGAGCGCAAGGGCGGGCTGAACGCCAGCACGCCCAATGTGGCGCGCTGGCTCGGCGATATCCGCGAGTTCTTTCCCGCGCCGGTCGTGCAGGTGATGCAGCAGGACGCGCTGGAGCGGCTGAACCTGCGCCAGATGCTGCTGGAGCCCGAGCTGCTCGAAGCGATCGAGCCCGACGTTCACCTCGTTGCCAGCCTGATGTCGCTGTCGCGCGTGTTGCCGGCCAAGACGCGCGACACGGCCAGGCGCGTCGTGCGCAAGGTGGTCGACGAGCTGGAGCGCCGGCTCAAGGAGCCGATGCGCCAGGCGATCGCCGGCAGCCTCAACCGCGCGGAGCGCAACTATCGGCCGCGCCCGAACGAGATCGACTGGCATCGCACCATCCGCGCGAACCTGAGCCGCTATGCGCCCGAGCGGCGCACCGTGATCGCGGAGAAACGGGTCGGCTACGCGCGCAAGCGCTCGGCGCTGCGCGACGTCGTGCTGTGCGTGGACCAGAGCGGCTCGATGGCGGCGTCCGTCGTCTATGCGGGCATCTTCGCGGCCGTGATGGCGTCGCTGCGCGCGGTGCGCACGCGCATGGTCGTGTTCGATACCAACGTCGTCGACCTGACCGACGAAGCGGGCGATCCGGTCGACCTGCTGTTCGGCGTGCAACTGGGCGGCGGCACCGACATCAACCGCGCGCTCGGCTACTGTCAGCAGATCATCGATCGGCCCGAGCGCACGATCATGATCCTGATCACCGACCTGTACGAAGGCGGCAACCGCCACGAGATGCTGCAGCGCGCGGCCGCGCTCAAGCATGCCGGCGTCAATGTGATCTGCCTGCTGGCGCTCGCCGACAACGGCGCGCCCGGCTACGATCACCAGAACGCCGCCCGGTTCGCCGCGCTCGACATTCCCGCCTTCGCGTGTACGCCGGACCAGTTTCCCGCGCTGATGTCCGCCGCCATCCTGAAACAGGACGTCAACCTGTGGGCGGCCAGGCAGGGTTTCGTGACCAACCGGGCCGCGTAAGGGGCCAGGCGGGCGGACGCTATTTCCGGTTCTTCAGGAACGTCCGTCCGGCCGGCGTGATTGAAATGTTGGGCCGGCCGTTCATCGGGTAGTTGACGAAGCCCGCGCTGATGAGCTCCCGCGTGACGGACCAGCCCAGCGCTGGCGTCTCCCGTCCGTAGCGGATCTCGGCCAGGCGCTCCAGCGCCCAGATGGCGGACGCCGAAATGGTTGGGGCGTTTGACGTATCGCTGTCGCTCATTGCTTCTCCAGAAAGTTGAGGGTGGCCAGGGGCGCCGGGTGTTGCAGGATCAGGGGGCAACGCAGGCGCCCAGGCGCGTCCAGTCGTAGCTGGCGCCGAGCTCGATGCGCACGGCCGCTTCGACGAGATCGACGCTGTGCCGCCCGGCGTGACGAGCCGCGCGGGCCATCAGCGTCTCGAGCGACGGCAACCGGGCATCGCTCGTCCACGCGAAAACGATGAGGTTCTCCGCGCTGTCTTCGGCCGGGGCCAGTGCGGCCGAGGGGCCGAACGTATCGCGCAGCGCGGTGAGCGCGTCGCCGAGTCGCGGATCGCCATGCAGCAGGTTGGCGACCAGCACGCCGTCGTCATTCAGCCGCGCGCGGCACGCCGCGTAGAAGGCCGCGCCGGCGAGTTCGGCGGGAAGGCCGTGCGCATTGAAGCCGTCCAGCAGCAGCGCGTCGAAGGTCTGCGTGGTCGTCGACATGACCTGCGCGGCGTCCGCGCAGACCACCGACAGCCGCTCGTCGTCGGGCGGGATGCAGAATCGGTCACGCAGCGCGATCACGTCCGGATTGATCTCGATGACGGTGATGTGCGCGTCCGGCAGATGCCGACGGCAATACTTCGTCAGCGAGCCGCCGCCGAGCCCGATCATGCCGATGTGCGCCGGAGCGGGCTGCAGCAGCAGGAAGCCCATCATCGTGCGCGTGTAGCCGAGTGCGAGCGCATCGGGGGCGACGCGCAGCATGGTGCTTTGCATGCCGCGACCGTCGAAGCACAGCGAGACGAGGTGCTCGGATTCCACGATCACCGGCACATCCGCGCCAGCGTTTGAGTGAGCGGCGCGAATCCCCAGGAACGGCGAATCGATGGGCGGCATGCAGGTCACCCCTCCTGCAGCAACGGCAACAGCGCCCGAAGCGCGGCTTCTTCATCCGGGCCGGCGGCCAGCACTTGAGCGGACGTGCCGCCGTGCACCTGCAACGATGCGATCGCCATGCCGTCCTTCGCATTGCCGCGGCGCCCGTTCGCGATCAGCAGGATGTCGCTTTCGAAGCCGCGCGCCATGTCGACGAGCGCGTCTTGAGCGGCGTATGCGCGATTTCGATTCCAGCCGGAACCGACTTGTAAGTGCACAACGGTGGCCACGGTATTGGTTTGCTCTAGGGTCGTTGGGGGCAGTGCGCCGTGTCGATCTGGCAGCGCGTCAGAAAGGCCCGGCACTCGATCTCCCACGTCGGGCTCTGCAGATCGATGTCGATGCCGTCGAGTCGTTTCATGTCGTCGTTCAGGTGCACCGCGCGCAGCGATCGAGGCGGTATGCCCTGTTCGAAAAAGCTGTCGTCCGCATCCAGCAGCAGGCCCGGATGGCGCCGGAACCGCGCACTGGAGACCGAGATCGGATCCATCACATGCCGGGCCGACTCCCCCGGATAGACGAACACGAGATGGATGCCCGCCGCCGCGAGCTGCTCCCCGACGTCATGGAAGCGGTGAACCATCTGGAAGCCGCGTTCGCCGCCGCGCCCGACGCCCACGGCGACGAGCCCCCGGCTTCCCGCGATTTCACGCAGCGTCACGGGACGCCGGTCGGGCAACAGCAACGCACCATCCAGCTCGAACATGTCGACATCCTCAGCGAAACCGCCCGCAAGTCCGGTGAAAGGCGGCGAACGACAAATTATAATCGCGCGGTAAGAATATGTGAATTGCATTATAATGCCGTGCGTACCGGAACATGGCCGCCTCGGGTGAGACGGGTTGCTCGCCGGTACTTTTTTTACTGATCGCCTCGAAACCGTCCTGATGGAAGCTGCAATGAACGCCGCCCCCGCCTGCCCGCAATGCGCGATGGAAAACACTTACCCGGACGGCACGCTGACCGTATGCGCGGACTGCGGCCATGAATGGTCGGCCGGCGCCGGCGCCGAAACCGGCGACGAGCCGGCCGGCGACGTCGTCAAGGACGCGAACGGCAACGTGCTGTCGGATGGCGATTCGGTCGTGCTGATCAAGGACTTGCGCGTGAAGGGCTCGTCGATCACGCTGAAGATGGGCACCAAGGTCAAGAGCATCCGGCTCGTCGGCGGCGATCACGAGGTCGACTGCAAGACCGACATGGGCGGCTTCATGCTGAAGGCCTGCTACCTGAAGAAGGTCTGACCGGTTGCTCGCGGTTGATTCGATCCACTGTTTGATTGCGCGGGCAGACCGAGAATGGCTGAGGCTCGAACCTCCTACGATGCGTACGTCGAATTCCTGTCGACGCCGATGAGCGATGAGCGGCCTTTCGTGCTGGAGACGCAGCACGCGCTCTCGCTGCACTTCGACCATTTCGGCACGCAGAGCTTCATGTCGCTCAGGCATCCTGACAAGCTCACGCTCGACTATACGCGCGTGATGATGGGCTTTCTGCTGCTGCAGCCCGCTCCGAAGCACATCTGCATGCTCGGGCTCGGCGGCGGTTCGCTGGCGAAGTACTGCTACCGGCACCTGCCCGGTGCGGCGATCGACGCGGTCGAGATCAACCCGGACGTGATCGCGCTGCGGGACGTATTCAGGATTCCTGCCGATGACGGCCGGTTCACGGTGGTGTGCGCCGATGGCGCGGACTACGTGATGCTGGAGGACGTCCGGACGGATGTGATCCTGCTGGACGCTTTCGTCACGGAAGGGATCGCGAGCCGCTGCGCGGACATCGCCTTCTTCGACGCATGTCGCGAGCGCTTGACCGACGCGGGCGTGCTCGTGATCAACTTCACGGACGATGATCCGGCGCTGCCGCTGCACCTCGAGCGCCTGAAGGCCGTGTTCGGTGCGTCCTGTTCGATCGTGCGGTGCGGCGACGACAGCAACTTCGTCGCGTTCGCCTGGAAGAGCGGCCATCGTTTGCCGTCCAGGCAGGTCCTGCTCGAGCGCGCGCGCTCGTTTGCCTTTGCCGGCGAACTCGAGCTGGCCGCCACCGCCGGGCGCCTGAAACAAGGCGAGCGCCTCGATCCGGAACGGCTGGCGTGGCACGCGCAAGGGGCTGCGCACGGGCACTGGACGATCGGTGCTTGATGGCCTCCGTTGGAGTTTCGAGCGGTTTCCCGGTGTAGCCCAATCTCGGCACGCCGATCACGACAAGCCGGTTTCGGCGTCATGCCGGCGCTCGAACGGCACCCGAACGTACCGGATGCTCTCCATTCGTCGGTCTATATGAGCAGAGGCCGGGGGCGCTTTCGTACGGACACGCACCGCCGATTGTGATCTCCGGATCGTTTTGCTTGAATCCGCAGTACTCCCACCTGTCCCCGTTTCATTCCTGAAACATTTTTTCGGGAATTTCCAGAACAATCCGCGGCGCTGGCCTGCAAATCGCAATCGTGGCAACGGTTTGGGATCGATGGCATGTATTTCGCTGAATACTGCGTACACCGGAGACCTGCCATGCGACACCTCCTTCGCCTCTCTCTTGCCTCGATGGCTGCCTTGCTCGCGACCGGGTGGCTGCCGCTTGCGGCCCATGCCCAGGAAGTTTCGCAGCCTGGCGAGCCGGCCGTCACGATTGCGTCGCCGCTCGCGGACGCCTCGTGGACGACGCGTTATACCCCGCTCGACGAAGATGCGCTCGGCCGCCAGCGCGGCCGGGCGCCGGGCCTCTTGGCGATCTCGTCGGCATCGCAAATGGCCGGCGGCAATCCGTCGGTGACGCTGTGGGACGAAATTGCGCCGCCTGCGCCGCTGCCGATTCCGGTCGACGCGCAACGCGCGATGCAAGGCAACAACGCGAGCTACACGCGCAAGTAACCAGTCACCCGCGCATAGGCCGGCGGCCGACGCGCCCGACGAAGAGGCATGCGATGAACCATCCGCTGATTTCGCTGCGCCATCCGGCTCTCGCCGTCCTGTGCGCGGCGCTTGCCGGCACGGCATGCGGCGCGGCCCGCGCGCAGGAACAGGTCGTCAACCCCGGCGACGTCATCGTGATGCGCGACGTCAAGCCACACGTTGCCTATCGCAACGTGCCGACGGCTCAGGATTCCGTGCTCTCTCGGGCGACGACGTTCCCGGCCAACAGCTTCGATCCGATGATGGCGACGGTGGTCTCCGATCTCGACCTGACGAACGCGCACGGCTCGAACGGCGTCGCGCCCGGCGGCATGCTCGGCGACATCGGCATGCAGGCCGTCACGCGCGTGCTGGCCGGCGATACGGGCGGCGGCTCGGTCGTGCGCGGCGCGGTCGGCGGCGCACCGACGTTGGGCGGCATCGGCGGCACGATCTCGAACTCGGTATCGGGCGCGCTGGCGCCGCTTACGAACGCATTGGGAGCGGCAAGGTGAATTCGCACACGTCCCACGCAGCGATCCGCCGCCTATCCATCGGACTGCGTATTGATTCGGCGGCGCTCGCGCTGTTCGTCCTGATTGCGCCGCCCTGCGCATGCGCGCAGAGCGCGCCCTTCGGCGTCGCGCTCGTCAGCGGCGCCGCGACGATCGCGACAGGCGCCGCGACCGGCGCGACCGGCGCGATCGCGATCAACGAAACCGCCGGCCTCGACAACGCGCAAGGCAATCAACTCGCGTTGGCAACGGGTGCGCCCGGCGTCGGCTATGTCGGCGTCAGGCAAGCGGCGAGCACGTCCGCGCGCATGGGTGACACGGCGTCGCGCATCGAGGGCTCGGCCTTCTCGAACATTTCCGGCGCATTGATGGTGAATCAGAGCGCAGGAGCGGGCAATCTTCAGCGCAACAGCACCATGCTCGGGACGCTGGGCGCGGAAGTGCGGACCGTCTCGGATACTGAACTATCCGAGACGGCTCCAGGACACGGTGGAATGGGACTTCCGGTGGGCGGGCGGGGTATGCCCGAGGCGTCGATTAGCGGCGACGCTTTCAAGCATATCAGCGGCATCGTACAAGTCAACCAGACCTCCGGAGCCGGTAACGCAACGGCGAACAGTTTTGTGCTCCGTCCCCCGGCGGGCACGCTTGTCAATTAAGCCATTACCGTAACGGAGCGTACTATGAAGCGCACACTCATTGCAGCGGCGGTTCTCTTGACAGCGGCAGGTTCCGTCCATGCCGCGCCGTCGAAGGCATATCTGTTCAATACGACCGGGGTGACCGAAACGGTCGGCATTCGCGGCTGGGTCCGGATCTTCGGATGCGTGACCGTGACCAGCACCGCGGGCGCAGTCATCAACAACAACCAGACCGTGATGCTCCCCGAAGGGACGTCGCTCGATCCGAACTATCACAGCTACACGCTGGGCGCCGTCACGAAGACCTACAACAACGAGGACAAGAACGTCTCGGTGAATGGCAGCGCGTCGTTCTCGTCGCAAGAGTCGTTCATGAAAACGTCGTCGTCGCAGTCGAGCGAGTCGCGCGCGTCGTCGCACGATTCGCTCAGCGTGACGGCATGGGCGCGGGGCGAAGACGAGAAGTCGCAGGGAAGCCACAACTCGCAGCATTCTTCGTCGTCGGCGGACACGAGCGCCAGTAGCGGCCACAAGGCCGTCGCGGGTGCGCTGGCGGTCACGGTCGCCGCGTCCGCGAGCGAAAGCGAGACGCACACGCATACCGGCAACCGCCGCAACGGCGGCAGCAGCGCGAGCCAGGACCTCAACGGCAGTCTCCAGGTAGCGGGCTCGGCCGGCGTCGCGTGGGACAGCGCATCGTCGAAGAGCAAGACGCACGACGACATGTCGAGCGCGTCGTGGAACAGGAGCGAGTCGGAAAGCGAATCCGGGTACAAGGTGCGCCTGCATCACGACGAGATGGCATCGGCCGAATCGTCGAGCAAGTCGTACGAGAAGAGCAAATCCGAGTCGTTCTCGAAGAGCAAGTCGTGGAGCTACAACCTCGACCTCGACAAGACCGACGTGTCGAAGACGGGCAGCGTCACGCGCTACACCGACACCCGCCATGCCGGCGTGCTGAATGCCGGCACCGGCAGCGACGCCGCGTCGGGCGTCACCGGCAACCTCGGCGTGAACATCGCGGAAGGCATCGACAACGCGCAGAGCAACGACGTCGCACTCGCGTCGGTCGATATCGGCAACGTGTTCGGCAATGCGCAGATCTTCAGCAAGCAGTCGTCGGCAGGCTACGCCAGCGTCAACAACTTCAAGCTGAACGCGTCGGTCGGCGACGGCTCGCTGTCGAACGTGTCCGGCAACGTCGGCGTGAACGTCGCGTCGGGCATCGGCAACGTGCAGAACAATAGTCTCGCCGGCGCCGTAACGACCGTCAATGCGACGCAAGCGCAGACGGTCGCGATGGTGGCGACCGACGACAACGCGCAAAGCGCGGCGGCGGCGGCGAGCGGACGCTTCGAAGGCAGCGCGACGCTCGGCGCGAACACGCTGCACAACGCGACCGGCAACATCGGCGTGAACATCGCCGGCGGCGTCGGCAACCTGCAGCACAACGGTCTCGCGATCGCGGCGCTCAACAACGGTCACTGATCGTTGCAACCGGGGGAATGCGCGCCGTGCCGCCTGTCGTACGGCGCGGCGCGCAGCAGGAGAACAGCATGTCCGGGGAACATGGGCGAAGGTCGCTGCGCATTGCCGTTGCCTTCGCAAGCGGTGTCTGGTGCGGGGCAGCGGGTGCGCAAGCGAGCATCGATACGTCCACGCTCGTGGGCGTGCCGATCACGAAGCATCTTCAATCGATCCGCGATCTGCGCTATCGCAACGTCGTCAACCAGCAGTTCGACTTCAGCTGCGGCTCGGCCGCGCTCGCGACGCTGCTCAAGTACGGTTACGGCATCGACATTCCGGAAACCGAATTGATTCGGCGAATGATGGCGTTCTCGATGCCGGAAGTCGTGGTCAGGAACGGCTTCTCGATGCTCGACATGAAGAAATTCGTGGAAACGCTGGGCCTGCGCGGCCGCGGCTTCCGGGTTGGCATCGACGCGCTGTACCACCTGCAGATTCCCGTGCTCGTTCTGATGGATCTCGACGGCTACGAGCATTTCGTGATCGTCAAGCATGCGGAAAACGGCCGGATCTTCATCGCCGATCCGGCGCTCGGCAACCGCATCGTGCTCGAACAGGATTTCGTGAAGAGCTGGAACGGCCTCGTATTCGCCGTGCTGGGCAAACCGTTCAGGGAGGACTCGCCTCTGTTGCAGAACAACGAATCGCTGGCGCTCAAGTTGCGCGATCAGGCGCTCAACACGGGATCCGCCGCGATTCCTTTCGTCGAATTCGGCTTGATCAAGGCAGACTTGTTCTGACCCGTCATGAAACGCTATCTCTCGCCGCTCCGTCTCGCATGGTTCGTCACCATGTGCGGCTACGCGAGCAGCGCCGTTGCAGCCGAGAACGCACCCGGCGCGCTCAATGCTTTGCGTCCGTTCGACAATCGGTTGCCTGCACCCGCCACGCAGCTCGTCGACGACGACGTCCTCGCCCGCCAGACCGGCAAGTATGCCGACGCCTCGATGATCTCGGAGTTCGTCGTGAACCTGGTGTCTCAATGGCGGCTTCCGAACGGCGCCGTCGCGATTGCGCAAGGCACGCTGTCGGCCACCACGAATGCCGCCAACCGGCACAACGCGCATGTCACGACGCTCGCGAAAGTCGTCGACGGCAATGACGCGCCGAGCGGCGCGGACCCGCACGCCGTAGCGAAGGGCGGGCAAGCGGTATCGGTCAACGGCATTTCGCAGATCACGCAGGTCGCAGGCAACAACAACGCCGGCACCAACACTGCAGTCATCGATTTCAACGCGCACAACCCGTCGTCGGCCCCGCTGCCCGGCTCGACATCCAGCACGAGCGCGTTCGCAACCGATACGTCGGGCACGGTGAAGGCCGGGGCCTCGTTCACCAGCAACGGGGTCTCGCTCGTCTTGCAGACGCCCGCCGGTCTCGCCACGCAGTCGGTCAACCCGGCCATCGCGCAGCAGGCCGGCTCGCTCGTGCAACTGCTGCAGATCACGGGCAATCGCCAAGTCGTCTCGAACCAGCTGCAGATCCTGCTGCGGACGCAACAGATGTCACCCGCGACGCTCCGTCAGACGGGCGTCCTGCAGGCGCTGCAAAGCAGCGCCCTCTTGAGGAGATGACCCGCGGCGCGCGAGCCGCGACTTCGCATGTGCAGCGTTTGCATGTGCGGTATCCGGCGGAGACGGAGCGGCCCCCTTGGCCCGCTTCGTCTCCGCGCCACCCGGGGGAAGCACCATGTCGTACAAGTCGTCAACAGATCGTCCGGGCACAAGGCTCGCGGCCATTCCGGCCGCGGTCCTTTGCGTCGTTTTCATGCAATGCGCGCACGCGCAGGCGCTCGCCGACCAGTCGCTCGAAGAACGGCTCAACACGTTGATGAAAGTCGTCAACGAACAGCAGCGCAAGATCGACGCGCTCGAACGCCAGGTTGTCGATCTCGAGATGGCGCGTCGCGGGCGCGGCGAACCGGGCGGCCCCGGCGACGCCGCGCCCGCGACGCTGATGTCGCAATACACGCCGGTCTCGCCCGCGCCCGGCGAAGGCACCGGCACCGCGACCGGCGTGCCGGTCAATCCGCCGCCGCCCGCCGGTCCGGGCACCGCTGAGCCGGGCGCGCCCGGCGCGATCGGCACCACGCAGAAGGCCGCGGAACCCACCCGCACGGCCGCCGAGGAAGCGGTTGCGCAGCGCGAGCACGCGCCGCTGTTCGAACACAAGCTGACGATCGACTGGGGGATCAGCGACACCTATTACGACCGCCGGCAATTGCAGCTGTCCGGCTTCCTCGCGCTCGACGCGATCTTCCTCGGCAATCTGAATCTCGGCCAGACGAAGTCGCACCAGCTGATGTCCGACGTGGACGTGCGCTACGGACTCACGGAGCGCATCAGCGTCGACGCTGACGTGCCCTACATGTACCGCACGTCGACTTTCATGAACGGCGGCGCCGGCGGTGCGGCGAACACGCTGTCCGACACGTCGGTGAATTCGCACGCGCTCGGCGACGTGAACTTCGGCCTCTACTACCAGTTCGTGAAGGAACACGGCAGCGTGCCGGACATCGTCGGCAGCCTGCGCGTGAAGGCGCCGACCGGCACGTCGCCGTTCGGCATCAAGCTGCTGCAGGCCGACCCGAACAACACGAACCTCGTCGCGCCGAGCAAGCTGCCGACCGGCACCGGCTTCTGGAGCATCACGGCCGGCGTGTCGGTGCTGAAGACCTACGACCCGGTCGTGCTGTTCGGCAGCGTGTCCTATACGTACAACGTCGCGCGCTCATTCTCCGACATCTCGTCGGTGGTCGGCCAGACGCAGCCCGCGAAGGTGAAGCTCGGCGACATCGTCCAGTTCGGCGGCGGCGTCGCGCTCGCGTTCTCGGAGCGCGACTCGGCAAGCATTGCCTACACGATGGCGATCGAACCTTCCACCCGGACGCAGGCGCCGGGCGGCAGCTGGCAGCGCGTGCCCGGCAGCCAGACGACCGCATCGACACTGGGCTTCGGCCTCAACCATGTGTTCAACAAGCATCTGACCATGAATGCGTCGGTCGCGATCGGTCTCACGCCCGACGCGCCGAACTTCGTCGTCGGCCTGCGCTTCCCGTATACGTTCTGAAGCGCGCCATCACAGCGAGGTTATCGTGCACGACTCCTGCTCCGTCTCGTCAATCCTCGCCCCGGGCAGCGCGCCGCGGTTGACGATCGCGCACTCGGATGAGGCCGGCACCGCCCAACTGCCCGCGGTCCGGCCGCTCGTGTATCTGTCGCCCTGTCCCGACGCGGCGCTCGTTGCGCATCTGCTCGAGCGCCGCTGGGACGTGCTGCACGCGAGAAGCGCGCACGAAGCGCAGCGGCTCGTGAAGCCCGAAATCGCGCATGCAGGCATCGTCGATCTCGACGGCTTCACGTCGCGCGACATCGCCACGCTCGAGCCGATCCTGCGCCATCAGCAGATCGGCTGGATCGCGCTCGCCGACTCCACGCGCCTCGCCGAGCCCGACATCCGCAAGCTGATCCGCCAGTGCTGCTTCGACTACGTGAAAGACGCGCCGACGCTCACGACGATCGGCTACCTCGTCGGTCACGCATACGGAATGATGACGCTGTGCGACCTCGATCGCGCGACCGACGTCGCCGCAACCGGCGACGACGAAATGGTCGGCACCAGCGACGTGATGCAGAAGCTGTTCCGCACGATCCGCAAGGTCGCCAACACCGATGCGGCCGTGTTCATTTCCGGGGAATCGGGCACCGGCAAGGAACTGACCGCGCTCGCGATCCACGAGCGCTCGTCGCGCCGCAAGGCGCCGTTCGTCGCGATCAATTGCGGCGCGATTCCGCATCACCTGCTGCAATCCGAATTGTTCGGCTACGAGCGCGGCGCATTCACCGGCGCGAACCAGCGCAAGATCGGCCGCATCGAGGCCGCGCACGGCGGGACGCTGTTTCTCGATGAAATCGGCGACATGCCGTTCGAGAGCCAGGCGAGCATGCTGCGCTTCCTGCAGGAGCGCAGGATCGAGCGGCTTGGCGGACGCGAGTCAATCCCGGTGGATGTTCGAATCCTTTCGGCGACGCACGTCGATCTCGAAAAAGCCATCGCCGACGGGCGCTTTCGCGAAGATCTGTTCTATCGCCTTTGCGTGCTGCGCATCGACGAACCGCCGCTGCGCGCGCGCGGCAAGGACATCGAACTGCTCGCGCATCACGTGCTGCTGAAGTTCCGCAGCGACAGCGCGCGCAAGATCCGCGGCTTCACGCCATGCGCGATCGAGGCGATGTACAGCTACCCGTGGCCGGGCAACGTGCGGGAGCTGATCAATCGTATTCGCCGCGCGGTCGTAATGGCTGAGAGCTACTTGATCTCGGCACGTGACCTCGGGCTTGGCCAGCCCGACGGGCAGGTGCCGATGACGCTCGCTGAAGTGCGCGAGCACGCCGCAAGGCGCGCGATCGAAGCCGCATTGCTTCGCCGCCGGAACATGCTTTCCGAAGCAGCGAAGGACCTCGGGATCAGCCGTACGACCTTGTATCGGCTGATGTGCTTGCATGGCCTGCAAGGGGGCGGCGATCCCACGACGAATGACGCCCCGCAACAGGAATAGGATCTGCCGAAATTCCGACCGATTCAGCAGAGTTTCGAGGTTGGCCGTCGAGCGCGACATGCGCGCTCGTGCCCGCCCGGACGCATTCAGCGCGTCACTTCACGCGCTTGCCGAGCGCGCTCTTGGTCTTGTACGTCACGCCGTGACGGTCGAGATACTCGCGGATCAGTTGCCGCACGACTTGCGAAGGCGTGAGATCTTGTGCCGAGCAGAGCATCTCGAATGCTTCCTTCTTCGCGGGGTCGATCAGGACGGTCAGGCGGGCGGTTTTCGTTTCCATTGCGGGGACGGGTCGGCGAATATGCTAATCGAATTATAATGCATTTGCCTTCGGCGGCGCGGCGGGAAGCGCCCGCGAGGTCAATGCCTGCGGTCGAGCCGGCAGACATAGGCCAGGACATCATCGATCACCGGTACGATCGCGAGCGTGACGAGCACTGCGGCGAGCGGCACGGTCGATACGTAGCCGACATGCTTGAAGCCGATTGCGCCTGCCAGTCCGCCGATGAAGAACGACGCCAGCATCGTGCCGTGGATCCGCAGCTTCGCGCGGTTGGCAATGACCGCGTGCGCGTCCGGATCGACCGCCGATCGATTCCAGTAAAAGAGCTTGCCCAACTCGATCCCGAGATCCGTCACGATGCCGGTCATGTGCGTGGTGCGGATCTCCGCGCCCGACAGCTTCGTGATCGTCGCGTTCTGCAGGCCCATGATGAAGCACAGCAGCGTCACGGTCACCGGCACGAAGAAGGTTTCCCACAGCGCGAGATGGCTGCCGAGCAGCCCGAACAGAAGCAGCAGCGCGGCCTCGACCAGCAGCGGCAGCATGAACTGGCTGTGCAGGCCGCGACGGCGGCCCCAGTTGACGAGCACCGCCGAGCATCCCGCTCCGACGAGAAACGAGGCCAGCGAACCGATGCCGGCCAGCGCGAGCCGCACGTCGCCGAGCGCCGTCTGGTCGGCGATCGCCGATACGATGCCGCTCATGTGCGACGTGTATTGCTTGACCGCGAGGAAGCCGCCGGCATTGGCCGCGCCGGCGACGAACGCCAGCGAAAAGCCCAGCTGACGGTTTGCGGTCGCGCTGCGGTGTTTTCCCGTCAGGTTTCGAAAGTACTGCGCTGGCATAGGCTCTTTGCTCGTTCACTCGGCACCACGGCAACGGCGTCGCGGATGGGACCTTCGGGCGCCGCGGGCCGGCAAGGTGTCCGCCGCGGCGCGCCCGATTTCGTCAAGCATGTGTCTCGCATGATAACGCGATTATCATATCCTGTTATCTGGATGGGGCTTTCGATGTCATAATACGGACGGATCGCGCCCGGCGCTTCGGGTTCGTTCCATGCTGCTCATCCAATCCGAGCGTACTGGAGACATTCCGGATGGCACCCGTGCCGGTCGTCCATTTCGTCCTGCTGGTCGCGGCCGCCTGGCTTGCGCTCGGCGCGCTCGGTCTCGGGGTGCTGCATCGCACGCGGTTCGTTGCGCACGGGCTGTTTCCGCTCGGCGCGCTGGGCGGGCTGCTGCTCGGGGCGGCGGGGCTCGCCGCCATCTTTGCCGAACCGTCCACCGCGATCCTGCCGCTCGGGCTGCCCGAGTTGCCGTTCCATCTGCGCGTCGACCGGCTCTCCGGCTATTTCCTGTTCGTGCTCGGCGTCGTCAGCGCGGGGATCGGCGCGTTCTCCGCCGGCTATTTCCGCAAGGGCGAAGGGGCCGCGCCGGGGCTCATCTGCTTCGAATACCACGTCTGCCTCGCGAGCATCGCGCTCGTGCTCGTCGCCGACGATGCCTACGTGTTCATGGTCGCGTGGGAAACGCTGTCGCTGTCCGCGACCTTCCTCGTGATGACCAACCACCGGATCGGCGAGATCCGCCGTGCGGGCTACCTGTATTTCCTGATCTCCCATGTCGGCGCGCTCGCGCTGCTGCTGTGCTTCGGCATTCTTCAGGCGCGCACCGGCGACTACACGTTCGCCAACATGCGTGCGCAGTCGCTCGATGCGCTCCGGGCGTCGCTCGCGTTTCTGTTCGCGCTGGTCGGGTTCGGCGCGAAGGCGGGCGTGTTCCCGCTGCACGTCTGGCTCCCGGATGCCCATCCCGCCGCGCCGTCCCCCGTATCGGCGCTGCTCAGCGGCTTCGTGCTGAAAGTCGGCCTGTACGGCCTGCTGCGCACCCTGTTCGACCTGCTGCACGTGCAGTTCGCGTGGTGGGGCGTGCTGCTGCTCGTGCTCGGCGTCGGCACCGCGCTGCTCGGCGTCGTGTTCAGCACGATCCAGGTCGACATGAAGCGCCTGCTCGCGTATTCGTCGATCGACAACATCGGCCTGATGATCGTCGCGCTCGGCGTCGCGGTGCTGTTTCGCGCGTACGGCATGACGAGCCTGTCCGCGCTCGCGCTGACGGCGATGCTCTACCAGATCGTCGCGCATGCGGCATTCAAGAGCCTGCTGTTCCTCGGCACGGGGGCCGTGCTGCACGCCACCGGGGAGCGCAATCTCGGCAAGCTCGGCGGCCTGATCCGCTTCATGCCGTGGACCGCGTGGGCCGTGCTCGCCGGCGTCGTCGCCAGCGCCGGCTTGCCGCCGCTGAGCGGGTTCGTCGCGGAATGGCTCCTGCTGCAGAGCTTCCTGTTCACGCCGAGCCTGCCGAATTCGGTGCTCGCGATGACGGTGCCGATCACGGCCGCGTTGATCGCGATGACGGCTGCGCTGGCCGGTTACACGATGGTCAAGTTCTTCGGCATCGTGTTCCTCGGGCAGCCGAGAGAAGCGAAGCTGAGCCGTGCGCGCTACGCGAACGGCTGGGAGCGGCTCGCGTTCTGCTGGTTCGCGGCGGCCGGCGTGCTGCTCGGCCTGATGCCCGCGCAGTTCGTCAGGATTCTTGACCGGGTCACGCGTACGCTGGTCGGCGCCGGCATCGGCGCGGACAACCACGGCTGGCTTCTGTTCGTGCCCGTGTCGACTGCGCGGGCCAGCTACATGCCCGCCGTGTTCATGCTGTTTTTCGTCGCGTGCTGCGCGCTCGCGTGGGTGCTGGTGCGACGCTTCTACCACGGCCGGCTGCGCCGCGCCGCGCCATGGTGCTGCGGCTTCCCGTTCTCGAATGCGCGCATGCAGGACACGGCGGAAGGGTTCGGGCAGCCGATCCGGGAGATCTTCGCGCCGTTCCTGCGCATCGAGCGGCACCTGCCGTCGCCGTTCGATGCGCAGCCGGCCTACCGGGTCTCGGTCACCGACCGCACCTGGTCCGCGCTCTACGAGCGCATCGCGACGCTCGCGCAACACATGGGCGAATGGGCGGGCCGTCTGCAGACGGGCAAGATCGCCGTGTACCTGACCTACAGCTTCGCCGTGCTGATCCTGCTCCTGCTGCTGGTGAGACGATGGTGACCGTATCCGGCGTGTTGTCGCAAACCCTCGAGATCGTCGTGGCGCTCGCCGCCGCGCCGCTGCTCACGGGCTGGGTCAACCAGTGCCGCGCGTGGCTGCAGAACCGGCGCGCGCCCAGCATCTGGCAGCCGTACCGGATGCTCCACAAGCTGTTCAACAAGGAATCGGTCGTCGCCGGCGACGCCAGCCCGGTGTTCCGTGGCGCGCCCTATGTCGTGTGGGCGGCGATGACGCTCGCCTGCGCGATCGTGCCGACGCTGTCGACCGAATTGCCGCTGTCGCCCGCCGCGGATGCGATCGCGCTCGTCGGCCTGTTTGCGCTCGCGCGCGTCGCGCTGTCGCTCGCCGCGATGGACGTCGGCACCGCGTTCGGCACGCTCGGCGCCCGCCGCGAAATGCTGATCGGCTTCCTGGCGGAGCCGGCCTTGCTGATGGTGCTGCTGTCGGCGTCGCTGATCACGCGGTCGACGCTGCTCACGAGCATCGTCGCGACGCTTGGGCGGGGCGAGCTGGCGATCTATCCGAGCCTCGCGTTCGCGGGCATCGCGTTCACGCTGGTGTCGCTCGCCGAGAACGCGCGGCTGCCCGTCGACAATCCCGCCACTCACCTCGAGCTGACGATGATCCACGAGGCGCTGATCCTCGAATATTCGGGGCGGCACCTCGCGCTGATGGAGTGGGCGGCGAGCCTCAAGCTGTTCGCGTACTCGTGCATCGGCCTTGCCCTGTTCATGCCGTGGGGCATCGCCGCGGCGGGCAATCCGCTCGCGCTGGTGTTCGCGGTGCCGGCGCTCTTCATCAAGCTGATGGCGGGCGGCGCCGCGCTCGCCGTGGTCGAGACGGCCAACGCGAAGATGCGGATTTTCCGGGTGCCGGAGTTTCTTGCGACGGCGTTCCTGCTCGCGGTGATCGGCATGCTCGTCCATCTGCTGCTGGGGGCGTGAATGCACGGCTACGCGACGCAACTGATCAATTTCCTCGCGGCGGTGCTGCTCCTGCTGTCGTTCGCGATGCTGAGCCAGCGGCGGATCCTGTCGCTGATTCATCTCTACACGCTGCAGGGCGTGGCGCTGGTGCTGGCCAACCTGATCCTCGGTATCGTGACGGGCGATGCGCATCTGTACGTGTCCGCCGGATTGACGGCCGTGCTGAAGGTGGGCGTGATTCCGTGGATCCTGTATCGGCTCGTGCGCAGGCTCAACGTGCAGGCCGACGTCGAGCCGCTCATCAACATTCCGACCACGCTGCTGATCGGCATCGTGCTGGTGATCGTCGCGTTCAACGTCGCGGCGCCGATCAGCCAGCTCGCGACGTCGGTCGCGCGCGGCACGCTCGGCATCGCGCTCGCGTGCGTGCTGCTGTCGTTCATGGCGATGATCACGCGCGCGAAGGCGATTCCCCAGGTGATCGGCTTCCTGTCGATGGAGAACGGGCTGTTCTTCGCGGCGACGGCCGCCACCAACGGCATGCCGATGATCGTCGAGCTCGGCATCGGGCTCGACGTGCTGGTCGGCATCCTGATCCTGGGCGTGTTCATGTTCCAGATCCGCGAGCAGTTCGACAGCCTGGACATCCATCACCTCGAGAAACTCAAAGATGAGTGACGCCCACGTCGTGCCCGTCGTGCTCGGCATTCCGCTCGTGGCCGCCGCATGCCTTGCGTGCGTGCGACGCACGCATGTCGCGCGCACGCTGAACGCCGGCTTCAGCTTCGCGACGTTCGCGGCGGCGCTCGTGCTCGCCGCACGCACCGTCGAGCACGGCCCGTCGTTCGCGTTCGGACGGGCCTTCTTCGTCGATCCGCTCAACGTCTACCTCGTCGCGCTGACCGCGTTCGTCGGCTGGACGACGTCGCTGTTCTCGCGCCCGTACATGCAGGTCGAGGAAGCCCGCGGCCGGATGACGGCCGCGCGGATGCGGCTCTATCACAGCATGTATCAGCTCTTCATGTTCGCGATGCTGCTCGCGCTGCTGACCGACAACCTCGGCGTGCTGTGGGTCGCGATGGAGGCCGCCACGCTCGCGACCGTGCTGCTCGTCAGCGTCTATCGGACCGCCGCGAGCCTCGAGGCCGCGTGGAAGTACTTCATCCTGTGCGGCGTCGGCATCGCGCAGGCGTTGTTCGGCACGATCCTGCTCTACCTCGCCGCGAGCCGGCAGCTGGCCGACGGCGACGCGCTGCTGTGGACGAGCCTGGCCGCCGTCAAGACGCACCTCGACCCGACCATCGTGTCGATCGCATTCGTGTTCCTGCTCGTCGGCTACGGCACGAAAGTCGGCCTCGTGCCGATGCACAGCTGGTTGCCGGACGCCCATGCCGAAGGCCCGACACCGATTTCGGCGGTGCTGTCCGGGCTGTTGCTGAACGTCGCGCTGTATGCGGTGCTGCGTTGCAAGGTGCTCGCCGACGGCGCGCTGGGCAATGGCCTGCCGGGGCGGCTGCTGGTCGGCTTCGGGCTCGTGTCGGTGCTGGTTGCGTCGTTCTCGCTGTTCCGGCAGAAGGACGTCAAGCGGCTGTTCTCCTATTCGTCGATCGAGCACATGGGGCTGATGACGTTCGCGTTCGGTCTCGGCGGCCCGGTCGCGACGTTCGCCGGGCTGCTGCACATGACGGTGCATTCCCTCGTCAAGTCGGCGATCTTCTTCGCGGTCGGCCACGCGGCGCAGAAGGCCGGCACGCAGGCGATCGACGGGATTCGCGGGCTGCTGCAGGTCAGCCCGACGGTCGGCTGGGGCATGATGCTCGGCACGCTCGCGATTCTCGGCCTGCCGCCGTTCGGCGTGTTCGCGAGTGAATTCCTGATCCTGACGACCGCCATCAACACGCTGCCGTGGGCGGCGCCGTTGCTGCTGCTCGGGCTCGCCGTGGCCTTCGCGGCGATCTTCGCGCGCGTGCAGCGCATGGTGTTCGGTGCGACGACGACGGCCAGGCCGCTCGAGCATCGCCCCGCGCCGCTGCCGGTCTTCGTGCATCTGGGCCTGGGGCTGATGTTGGGGCTCTATGTGCCGCCGTACCTGGCGATGTGGTATCGCCAGGCCGCAACGATGCTGGCGGGGTGACGCATGCGACTCGAAACGATGCAGCTTGCCGCCGCCCGCGTCGCGCGCGATGCGGGCCAGATCCCGGTGGGCGTGGTGGACGCCGATGAAGCAGGGTGGCTCGAGATTGCGCGGACGGCGCGAGCGGAGCGCAACCGGCTCGTTGCGATGTGGGGCGGCGAAGCCGTCGAGGGCGCGTTTGCGGTGAACGCCGCGTACGAATGCGACGACGGCATCCTGTGGGCGCGCATCGCAATCGGGCGCAAGCCCGATGCCGGCGGTGACTATCCCGATCTCGTTCCGATGTTTCCGTGCGCGGCCCGCATGCAGCGGGCGATCTTCGACCTGACCGGCCTGCGGGCCCGCGGCGCCGAGGATACGCGGCCGTGGCTCAATCACGGCAACTGGCCCGCGGATTATTTCCCGCTGCAAAAGCAGGCGACGGGCGTCGAGGCATTCGAGTCGAGCGAGGCGGATTACGCGTTCGTGCAGGTTGCGGGCGACGGCGTGCACGAGATTGCCGTCGGGCCGATCCATGCCGGCATCATCGAGCCGGGGCATTTCCGGTTCTCCGTCGTCGGCGAGAAGGTGCTGCGCCTTGAAGAGCGTCTCGGCTACGTCCATCGCGGCGTCGAGCGGCTCTTCGAGCGCACCCCGGCGTCGCGCGGTCAGCGGGTGGCCGCCAGGATTGCGGGCGATTCGACCGTCGCGTTCTCGTGGGCCTATTGCATGGCGCTCGAACAGGCGTGTGGCGTGACGCTGTCGAAGCGCGCGCTCCGTTTGCGTGCGCTTCTGCTGGAACGCGAGCGCGTTGCCAACCACCTCGGCGACCTCGGCGCGCTCGGCAACGATGCGGGGTTCGGGTTCGGGCTTGCCCAGTTCTCGCGGCTCAAGGAGGACTGGATACGGGAGAACGCTCGCACCTTCGGGCATCGATATCTGATGGACCGGATCGTGCCGGGAGGCGTGGCGGTCGATGTTCGCGCCGAGGACGCGGCGGTGCTGGCGGCGCAGTGCGAACGCATCGAACGCGACGTCCACGTGATGCGAAAAATCTACGACGACCAGTCCGGATTGCAGGATCGATTTCTCGGCACGGGGCGACTGGACAGCACGGTCGTCGAGCATTTCGGCGTGCGCGGCATGGCGGCCCGCGCCAGCGGGCAGACGTTCGACGTGCGCGCGAACCTGCGGCCGGCGCCGTACGACGACTTCGCGGTCGTTGCGGCCAGCGACGCGCGCGGTGACGTCGCCGCGCGCGTCGCGGTGCGTTTCGCCGAGATCGATGAATCGCTGCGCGTGATTCGCGCGCTGCTGGCCGATCTTCCCGAGGGCTCGCCTGCCGTCGACATGACGCCCGCGGCGGCGCCTGCCCGAGGCGTGGGCTGGGTGGAAGGCTGGCGCGGCGACGTGTTCGTCGCGCTCGAGCTCGCACCGGGCGACGTGATCGCACGATGCCATTGCCACGATCCGTCCTGGCAGAACTGGCCGGCGCTCGAGCATGCGATCATCGGCAACATCGTTCCCGATTTCCCGCTGATCAACAAATCGTTCAACCTGAACTACGCGGGGCACGATCTCTGATGTGGCAGCTCATCCGGCAATTCGCGCGCACCGATTTTCCCGACGAACCCGTGCCGGCGGCGGAAGACGCATGGCGACACGACGCGCAGCAGATTCGCCAGCAGATTCTCGATCTGCTCGGGCGCGCGCTGTGCATCCGGCAGATCGACGCGGGCTCGTGCAACGGCTGCGAGCTGGAGATCCACGCGCTGAACAATCCCGTCTACAACATCGAGGGACTCGGGATCAAGTTCGTCGCCAGCCCCCGGCATGCCGACCTGCTGCTCGTGACCGGGCCCGTGACGCTGAACATGCGTGCGGCCGTGCTCGCCGCGTATGATGCGACACCCAGCCCGAAACTCGTGGTGGCCGCGGGCGAATGCGCGTGCACGGGCGGCATTTTCGCCGACAGTTATGCGGTGTGCGGCCCGGTCTCGTCGATCCTGCCGGTCGACGTGACGATTCCCGGGTGTCCGCCGCCGCCGGTCGACTTGCTGCGAGGCATCCTGGCAGCGTGCCGGTCTCGCTGAGCCCGACGGCGATTTCCGCTGAAGGCCCAAGCTTCACCAACTTCGATACGACCCTTGTTCGCATTGACTCAAGTTTTCGCCGCATGACTCCGCTCAAATTCATTCTTCGCTATACCGCCATCCCGTTCACCGCCATCGTGGCGGTCGTCATCTGGGCTGCCATGCCGTCCTCGAAGGAAATCGATGCGAGGCAGTATGCGGCGCTGTCACGCGCGTACCAGAGCTTTCCTTCGGCATTCCGGCACGAGATCGCGAATGCGATGGAACACGGCCGGATCAGCGACTGGCAGTACCAGACGCTCGTGCGCGACTCGCTGGCCAACGGCGTCGCATTGGACTGGCCGGCGACGGGCGTGAGCGACGTCGCTGCCGAACGGCGCAAGCTGGCCGCATTGATTGAAACCGATTCTGATCTCGCAGGGCATTAAAGATGAAGACGTTACTGGTTGCTGTCGCATTCATTTTGATTATCGGCAGCCTGATTTCCGCGCTGTACTACATGAATCGCGATCGGGGAACGACCAAGCGAATGGCGTGGGCGCTCGCGGCGCGTGTGGGGTTGTCGATCACGCTGTTTCTGGCGCTCCTTCTCGCATACTGGCTCGGCTGGATCGAGCCGACCGGGCTGCCTATCGGGCGGTAGGAGAGTGGGGCCTGTCGATCACCCGCCGAAGCGAGGCCCGTCGCATCGAATCCGCTACCTTCGCTTATGCGGGTTGTGCGGCAAAAAGTTCGCCTGTCTCGGGCTGCGCGTACGAGAAAGAACGTAGAAGAAAACGTCGTGACTGTCGCCACGACGCTCGAAGCAGTCCTGCCCGTCGTGCGCTTACAGGAACATCCATTTCACCCAGCTGGCGCTTGCGCCGTCGTTGGCGCCCGGGTACCCCGACCCTAGCGGGGGAACGCCCGCGACCTGTTCAAGGTAATAGCGGTTCAGCGGATTGGACCCGGAGATCGAGGAAACCCGGCGGGCGCCGAAACCCAGTGGTCCCAGGCTGGTTCGCGTGCCGGCATTTCTCATCGCGTCGAACAGCGCGTGGTCGGCGTGGATCTTCTGCTGCAGCGACGCGGTGCTGTCGGCGACGGCGTCGGATGTCGCGAACGCCGTTCCCCATCGACTCAAATAGCTCCGGGCCATTTTGTATACGAGCTTGGGCACCGGCGACACGCGTGCATCCACGTTGGCGGGGATGTAATTCCCGTCGTTGGTGACATTGCCCGCGACCGTCCCGTGCCTGCCACGGCAAGCGTAGAGCTCGAACCCGTTCGGTTGCGGCGACGTGCCGGGGAGCAGCGGATCGGTCAGCTGATGTTCGTCCGCGAGCGTCTTCCAGCTCCGGCCCGCCGAAACGTCGTCCGATTTCCCCATCATTGCGCCGTTGGGCCGCGGGACCAGTGCCATCAAGGTTCGATCGAACTCGTCCCACGCGTAGACGCCGACGTAATGCACGACGTTCGGAGGCAGCTGCGTCAGGACTCCGTACCACTCGCCGGGGCCGGGGACGGGATCGATCGCGAACAGGTTGATCGGAATGTCCTTGCGGCCATACGCATAAAGAAACCACGCGGCCATGATGCACTCGACGGCGCCGCGGCTATGGCCAATGAAGTTGTACTGTTGCGCGCCGCTGCCGGCTGCGAGGTTGGCGGCGTGCAATGCGAGGGCTGCCGCGCTCCATCCGATGCCCTGGGTCATTTTCGCTTGCTGGTCGCCGCCCGAGTAGCTTCGAACGTATTCCAGCAGGTCGGCTGACGCCTTCAACGGGCCGTCGAACACAAGCGGTTCGCTGTCGTTCCTCGGCAGCGCCCAGTCGTTTTCGCCGACGCCTCGCACGATCGCACTCGGCGCCTTGCTGGTCAGCGAACCGGAGATTTCCTTGTGAAGGCGCACCGGAATATAGCCGGTTTCGCCACAGTAGATTCGCTTGTCGCTATCGGGGCGCGTCACTTCTCCTTCGTCACGCGTGCAGGCCGTTCCGCTGAAGCAAACCGTATAGGTCTTTGAAGAGGGGATCGTGCTCATCATTGCAGTCCTTGTCGATCGGTTGACACCGGCGAACCGTCAGGCTCGCCGATGAACCAAAATTAGTCGCCGGACCGGATGAGCAAAATAGGACATCGGTTACGCGTGGCGTCGCGTGCCGTTCAACCCGTGCCGCGACGCCGCGCGGGTTACGCCGCCGGAGGCCGCCCTTGGGGGACCTGCGCGTGGCGCCGGGTGTCGGATGCCGAACGATCAAGGCGTCCACCGGTACACGGTGATGCTGTTGCCTTTCACGTTGTTCTTCATCACCACGTACTCGCCGTTCGAGCGGCGGTATGCGCGGATGCTGTACATCGCATCGATCGCGCTGCTGGTATCCACGGTCGCGGGGCTCGCGTTGACCAGCGTCGTGTCGAGATTGCCGGTCGTCAGGTTGAATGCGTCGACGTTCGGCCACAGCGGCCCGCTGCTGCTGAACCAGTAGCCGACGAACAGATGGTTGCCCGCCGCGTCGATCGATTTCGCGCCGGAAGCGGGAAGGGTGATCACCGGGTTGGGCGCGGTGGTGTTGCCCGCGCGCCAGCCGTGATACACCTCGATGCGCGTGCCGATCGACGTCCAGTCCGTGCTCCCGACGATGCCCTGGCCGAGAATCATCGTGTCGCTGTCCGCGAGATAGACGATGCGCGTGAGCGGCTGGATGCTGTCGGGCACGCGGGTCGCGACACCCGGCCCCCACGACGGCTTGCCGCTCGCGTCGAAGCCGGTCAGCGGGTAGTGATAGATGGAACCGGTCTTGTCGAGGCCGGCCCACACGCCGCCCTTGCTGTCGACGCTGAATCCGCTCGAGACGCGCAGGGTCGTATTGAACGCGGGGCCCGGGATCGAGCCGTCCGGAATCGCGACATAGCCGTTCGCCGCGTTGAAGTGGAAGAAGTAGAAGACCGGCGGGTTCTGGCCGGCCGCGACGAGAATCCGGTTCGCGCCCACCGACGTGAGCAGCCCGAAATGCTCGTCGCGCTGCGTGTCGTTCATGTCGATGCGCGGATCGGCCGGGTACGTGAACGGATCGACCGTGTTCGCGATGAACGTGCCGCCCGCGCTGCCGCCGTACACGTGCGTGCCGCCGTAGAACAGCGCGCCGTCCGTGACCGGGTCGGGCGCGGCGATGCCTTCGAAGTTCAGCGACTGCAGCGTCCACCGCAGGCTGCCGGTGCTGCTGTACGCATGAATGTCGGTCGCGCCGTTGCGGCCGAGATCCCAGCTGCCGCCCCATGGATTGTTGAGCACGTAGAGATTGCCGCCGGCGTCCTTGCCGATCCCGACGATGCGCGTGAAGCGCTGCGCACCGACCTGCCCCTTGATGCCCGTCGTCGTGTCGAGATAGCCGCCGCGCACGCCGAAGGTGCCGGCCAGCGTCGGCGTGCCGGCGACGTCGTAGCGCTTGATGTTCATGTCCGGGCCCTGGTCGCCCACCAGCAGCTGCTTCGACGACGCGTCGAAATAGAGCGCCGATGGCCGCGAGTCGCCGGCCATCCGGATCGTGTTCAGCAGCGCACCGGCCGGGCTGAAGCCGACGATCGAGCCCGCGCGCTTCTGCGCGACCCACACGTTGCCGGCGCCATCAAGGGCGAGCGCGCCCGGGCCCGGCACGTTGATGTCCCGCTGCCACACGCCGTCGGTGGTGAACACGCGCACGCGATTGCCGTAGAAGTCGCTTGCATAGAGCAGCGAGCCGGCCGTCGCGAGCCCGGTGACGACGTCGATGCGCGGCTGGTTGGTGGCCGCGCTGACCTGAATGAAACGATCGCGGGCCTTGGTGATGCGGTTGTAGCGCCCCACCGCGCCGCTGCCGTACGACCTGTTGGCCTGCAGCGCCGCGAAGATCGAAGTCGCGTTGCCCGTGATCGCGCTGCCCTGGAACTCCGCGTGCGTGCCGATCGAGCCGACGCTCTTGCCGTCCTGGTAGATCGCGACACCGCCTTCGTCCTCGTCCCACATCGACGCCGTATAGATCACGCCTTCGGGCGCGACCCACATCGCACGCGCGACGTTGCCGACGTGGGCCGCCAGCGTGCCGTACGTGTTCGCCAGCCAGTCGGTGGTGTTTTGCGCAGCAGGACAGGCCGGCGCCATCGTCGCGATCGCGGCGGCGAGGAGCACGGCGTGAATTCGTTTTTTTTCGACCATGGGGAGGCTCTCCTGAAGGTGGCAACCAGTATCACGTATGAAGATAGGCAGGCCATTGCGCATTGACAAGCGCGCGCCCGTCGCCGCTGCCGCTGCACTGTTAAACGGCTTCGAACTCGGCGACGGAAGACTGCACGCGGCGAACACGCTGTTCAGCCGGCAGGCGTACGTGGGGCTGTCGCGCAACCGCTACGGCACGCTGACCTTCGGCAACCAGTACGCGCCGCTGTACGACACGATGGGCGACACCTTCGACCCGCTGACCGTCGGCAACTACTGGCAGGACAGCTGGACGTACAACGGCATCGGCAACTTCCTGACGGTGCCGAACTCCGTCAAGTACCAGTTCTCGTACAACGGCTTCAGCGTCGACGCGATCTACGGCTTCGGCAATCACGCCGGCGCAATGGGCCTCGACAGCACGTACGGCGTGGAGCTGACCTATGCGCACGGTCCGGCGTCGATCAACACGGGCTTCCACCAGACCTCGGTGTCGTCGTTGAACGGCAATTCGGTCAACGGCGCGAAGGTGAACTTTGTGCACGTGAGCGGTGCGTATCAGGTCACCCCGGCCGTGTTGCCGCAGCGGTAAGAATTTCCGGAACGATCCGACACGCTGCAACGACGGCGCGCGGCGAGCGCGCAGAGCCGTGCGCCCCAGGCGCACCCGGCATGGCAAATCTGCTCACCGCGATCGAGCGGCTTGGGCATCGACGGCCAGAGCGGCATTGCATAGATTCCCAAGGTTGGTGCGCTTATCCGCGCGCCACGCCACGCGCGCGCCGGCAACCGGTCGCGCGTTCCCAAACAGCGTGAGACACAATCGAGCGTGGAGACGACACGATGAGCCTGTCAGAGCCATTGCGTCTGCATGTGCCGGAGCCCACCGGGCGCCCGGGCTGCAAGACGGACTTTTCCTATCTGCATCTATCGCCGGCCGGTGCGGTGCGCCGCCCGCCGATCGACGTAGCCGCGGCGGACACCGCCGATCTCGCCCGCAGCCTCGTGCGCGTGCTCGACGACAGCGGCAAGGCCGTCGGCCCGTGGGCACCGGATCTCGACGATGCGCGGCTGATCGCCGGCCTGCGCGCGATGCTCAAGACCCGCATTTTCGACGCGCGCATGATGATCGCGCAGCGCCAGAAGAAAATCTCCTTCTACATGTTGAGCCTCGGCGAAGAGGCGATCGGCACCGCGCATGCGATGGCGCTGCGCGACGGCGACATGTGCTTCCCGACCTACCGCCAGCAGAGCATCCTGATCGCGCGCGACGTGCCGCTCGAGCGCATGATCTGCCAGCTGATGTCGAACGAAGGCGACCCGCTCAAGGGCCGCCAGCTCCCCGTGATGTACTCGGACCGCGACGCGGGCTTCTTCTCCATTTCCGGCAACCTCGCGACGCAGTTCATCCAGGCGGTCGGCTGGGCGATGGCGTCGGCGATCAAGGGCGACACGAAGATCGCGTCCGCATGGATCGGCGATGGCGCGACGGCCGAATCCGACTTCCACACCGCGCTCACGTTCGCGCACGTGTACCGTGCGCCGGTCGTGCTGAACGTCGTCAACAACCAGTGGGCGATCTCGACGTTCCAGGCGATCGCGGGCGGCGAGGGCACGACGTTCGCGGGGCGCGGCGTCGGCTGCGGGATCGCGTCGCTGCGCGTCGACGGCAACGACTTCCTCGCGATCTACGCGGCGTCGAGCTGGGCGGCCGAACGCGCGCGCCGCAATCTCGGCCCGACGCTGATCGAGTGGGTGACCTACCGCGCGGGCGCGCATTCGACGTCGGACGATCCGACCAAGTACCGGCCGAGCGACGACTGGTCCCATTTCCCGCTCGGCGATCCCGTCGAACGCTTCAAGCGTCACCTGATCGTCAAGGGCATCTGGTCGGACAGCGCGCACGAAGCGCTGACGGCCGAGCTCGAGGTCGAGGTGATCGCCGCGCAGAAGGAAGCGGAAAAATTCGGCACGCTGGCCGACGACCGGATTCCGTCGCCGGCCTCGATGTTCGACGACGTGTACAAGGAGCTGCCCGCGCACCTGCGCCGTCAGCGCCAGGAACTGGGAGCATGATCATGGCGCAACACGAGACAGGCACGGCGACGCAGCCGATGACGATGATCCAGGCGCTGCGCTCGGCGATGGACGTGATGCTCGGGCGCGACAGCGACGTGGTCGTGTTCGGGCAGGACGTCGGTTATTTCGGCGGCGTGTTCCGCTGTACCGAAGGACTGCAGAACAAATACGGGAAGTCGCGCGTGTTCGATGCGCCGATCTCCGAAAGCGGGATCGTCGGCGCGGCGGTGGGGATGGGCGCATACGGGCTGCGCCCGGTGTGCGAGATCCAGTTTGCCGATTATTTCTACCCGGCATCCGACCAGATCGTGTCGGAAGGCGCGCGGCTGCGCTATCGCTCCGCCGGCCAGTTCATCGCGCCGATGACGATCCGCATGCCCTGCGGCGGCGGCATCTACGGCGGCCAGACGCACAGCCAGAGCCCGGAGGCGATGTTCACGCAGGTGTGCGGGCTGCGCACGGTGATGCCGTCGAATCCGTACGACGCGAAAGGGCTGCTGATCGCGTCGATCGAGAACGACGATCCGGTGATCTTCCTCGAGCCGAAACGGCTCTACAACGGGCCGTTCGACGGCCATCACGACCGGCCCGTCACGTCGTGGCTCAAGCATCCGTCGAGCGCGGTGCCCGAGGGCTACTACACGGTGCCGCTCGATACGGCCGCCGTGGTGCGTCCCGGCAACGACGTGACGGTGCTGACCTACGGCACGACGGTGCACGTGTCGGTCGCCGCGGCCGAGGAGACCGGCATCGATGCGGAGGTGATCGACCTGCGCACGCTGTGGCCGCTCGACCTCGACACGGTCGTCGCGTCGGTGCGCAAGACCGGGCGCTGCGTCGTGGTGCACGAGGCGACGCGTACCTGCGGTTACGGGGCGGAACTGGTGTCGCTGGTCCAGGAACATTGCTTCTACCACCTCGAGGCGCCGGTCGAGCGCACGACGGGCTGGGACACGCCGTATCCGCATGCGCAGGAATGGGCGTACTTTCCGGGCCCGGCCCGGGTCGGTGAAGCGTTGCGACGCGTGATGGAGGCGTGAGATGGGGATTCATGTCATCAAGATGCCGGATATCGGCGAAGGGATTGCCGAGGTCGAACTGGTGGCCTGGCACGTGGAAGTCGGGCAGACGATCAAGGAAGACCAGCCGCTCGCCGATGTGATGACCGACAAGGCGGCGGTCGAGATTCCGTCGCCGGTGACGGGCAAGGTGATCGAACTCGGCGGCCGGATCGGCGAGATGATGGCGGTCGGCAGCGAGCTGATCCGCCTGGAGGTCGAAGGTGCCGGCAACCTGAAGCCGGGCGCAGACGTGCGCGAGGCCGCTGTGGCCGACGCAGCCGCTGTCGCGGCTCCGGCAGCGCCTGCGCCCACGGTATCGTCCTCGGATGCGGGGCACCCGGCGAGCCGCGCGCCCGCCGAACCGCGGCGCGCCGAGCACGCCGCGCCGCCGCGCGCGGCACTCGCGCCGGGTGAGCGGCCGCTCGCGTCGCCGGCCGTGCGCCAGCGCGCATGGGACATGGGTATCGAGCTGCGTTATGTGCGCGGCACGGGGGAAGCCGGCCGGATCCTGCACGCGGATCTCGATGCGTATGCGGGCACCGGCAGCCGGGCAGGCGCCCAGCCTGCGCGCGGCCATGACGAACGGACCGACGAGACCGAATTGCCGGTCATCGGCTTGCGGCGCGCGATCGCGCGCAAGATGCAGGAAGCGAAGCGCCGCATTCCGCACTTCAGCTACGTCGAGGAGATCGACGTCACCGAGCTCGAATCGTTGCGTACGGATTTGAACCGCCGCTACGGCGACACGCGCGGCAAGCTCACGCCGCTGCCGCTGCTGATCCGCGCGATGGTGATCGCGTTGCGCGACTTTCCGCAGATCAACGCGCGTTTCGACGACGAAGCGGGGGTCGTCACGCGCTATGGCGCGGTGCACATGGGCGTCGCGACGCAGACGGACGGCGGCCTCACGGTGCCGGTGCTGCGTCACGCGGAAGCGAAGGACGTGTGGTCGATTTCCGCCGAGATCGCGCGGCTCGCGGACGCGGTGCGCACGAACCGCGCGCAGCGCGACGAACTGAGCGGCTCGACGATCACGATTTCGAGCCTCGGCGCGCTCGGCGGCATCGTGTCGACGCCGGTCATCAATCATCCCGAGGTCGGCATCGTCGGCGTGAACCGGATCGTCGAGCGGCCGATGATCCGCGACGGCGCGGTCGTCGCACGCAAGATGATGAACCTGTCGTCGTCGTTCGACCATCGTGTCGTCGACGGCGCGGACGCGGCCGAATTCATCCAGGCGGTGCGCGCGGTGCTCGAGCGCCCGGCACTGCTGTTCGTGGAGTGAGCGCAATGAAGAACGAACACACCACGCTACTGGTGATCGGCGGCGGCCCGGGCGGCTACGTCGCCGCGATTCGCGCCGGCCAGTTCGGCATTCCGACCGTGCTCGTCGAGCGCGACCGCCTCGGCGGCACGTGCCTGAACATCGGCTGCATTCCGTCGAAGGCGCTGATCCACGTGGCCGACGCATTCGAACAGGCGCGCGGCCATGCAGGCGAGGGCGCGCTCGGGATTCGCGTGCGCACGCCCGAGATCGACATCGCGAAAAGCGTCGCATGGAAGGACGGTATCGTCGACCGGCTCACGCGCGGCGTCGGCGCGCTGCTCAAGAAGAACGGCGTGCGCGTGTTGCACGGCGACGCACAGGTGGTCGACGGCAAGACCGTCGACGTGGTCGCCGGCGGCCACACGACGCGAATCAGTTGCGAGCACCTGCTGCTCGCGACCGGTTCCGAACCGGTCGCGCTGCCGACGATGCCGTTCGGCGGGCATGTCGTGTCGTCCACCGAGGCGTTGTCGCCCACGACCTTGCCGAAGCGGCTGGTCGTGGTCGGGGCCGGGTACATCGGGCTCGAACTCGGGATCGTCTATCGCAAGCTCGGCGTCGACGTGAGCGTCGTCGAAGCGGCGGAGCGCGTGCTGCCCGCGTACGATGCCGAACTCGCGCGGCCGGTCGCCGATTCGCTCGCGCGGCTCGGCGTGCGGCTGCTGCTCGGCCACAAGGTGCTCGGGCCCGCGGAACAGGGCGCGGTGCGCGTGCAGGCCGTGGACGGCGCGGAGCAGACGCTGCAGGCCGATCGCGTGCTGGTTGCGGTCGGCCGCCGGCCGCGCGTCGACGGCTTCGGGCTCGAGTCGTTGCCGCTCGATCGCAACGGCCGCGCGCTGTGGATCGACGACGAATGCCGGACGTCGATGCGCAACGTCTGGGCGATCGGCGACGTGGCCGGCGAGCCGATGCTCGCGCATCGCGCGATGGCACAGGGCGAGATGGTGGCCGAGCTGATCGCCGGGAAGCGCCGCAAGTTCATGCCCGCGTCGATCCCGGCCGTGTGCTTCACCGATCCGGAGATCGTCACGGCCGGCTGGTCGCCGGACGACGCACGGGCGGCCGGTGTCGATTGCGTGAGCGCGTCGTTCCCGTTCGCGGCGAACGGGCGCGCGATGACGCTGCAGGCGACCGACGGCTTCGTGCGCGTCGTCGCGCGGCGCGACAACCACCTGATCGTCGGCTGGCAAGCGGTCGGGCGCGGCGTGTCGGAGCTGGCCGCGGCGTTCTCGCAGTCGCTGGAAATGGGCGCGCGGCTGGAGGACATCGGCGGCACGATCCATGCACATCCGACGCTCGGCGAGGCGATGCAGGAAGCGGCGTTGCGGGCGTTGGGGCACGCGGTGCATATCTGACGGAGGGCGTCGGCACGGGTGGATGCTTGCGCGGAGTTCAAGCGTTGGGGGTTGCCGGCGTCGGCGGTGCCGGATGCGCTTGCCCGGTATCCGGCATTGCCGCCCTGACGCGCCCGACACGAGGCGAATGACGCATGGCGATGCGAACGTCCGCCTGCATGCCCGGCGGCGACGGGAAAGCCGGAACTGTGATTGCGGTGTGGGACAACGACGCTATCCGGCGGTAATCTGTATGAAGGCGTTCCTTTTGCACCGGTTTTCGGGTGTTCCGACTGACAGGATCCGCTGCTGATTACCCCATCTGCCGGCCTCCATGCTTACGATTGCGTTCGGATCATAGTTTCCTATTGGTGTTCAATTGGCGACGAAATAGGTATTTCACTCAATTTTAAACGTTAAAGCGCGCATCTAACCTTGATACGCGTCCCTCCTCGTGCCTGAGATCGGATGCTTTCGCGCCCCGGCTGGGGATATCCCGTGGCCGGGGCCTTTTGTTTCTGCCCAAGGGGGCGGCGCACCATTCGTGCAAAAGTCTGGCGGATTGGATCAGTCTCATGACATGCGGCTTCCCACATGAGGATTGCCAGATTCCGCACGAATCGAACGATCAGCCCTCAATGCCCGATGTAGGGAATCCGGTATCGCGCCGTCGCGGCCGCGCTCGAGGTGGGGCGCGGCGTCGCATCTCGCCGGAGTACGCGGCGCGCGGCACGCGCATGACGGCCGTTACGGCCGCGATCCGCTGCAATTGCGTCTCGATCACCGCCGTCGCCAGTTTCTGCTCGGACCGCGCGCGGATAGCAAGCAACCTGCCGCCTAACGATTTCAAATATTCCCCGTCCGAAAGACGCGCTATTGTTTGCGCTGAATGCAAGCGCAAGCGAGGCGAGTGAAGCGAAAGATACTTGCAACTTTCGGTCGATCGCCAGACGCCTTGTGGTCCAGATGCGTCCGGGAGAGGACGAGATGTTGTCATTCCGAGTCGATAATTTCATTTTTGTATTCTTTTTTGCATTTTGCCTTGCAATTTGCAAAAAATCACGCGTTCTGCGAATTGACTTTTGGAAGAAGCGGCCATCTTTTGTTTGGATGGTCGGCCATTTAAAACATGCGAGAACGTTCGGCTTAGACAGAGGGGCCCCAAGCTGATTGGGCTACGCAGTGACGGACCGGAGTTTCAAACTGGGCATCGTGCTGGACCTGAACACCGATTCAGAAGGCGCTCTCGCATATTGCGGTGCTGAGATTGTCCGGAAAACGCGCAATTCTGGCCCTACATAGCCGGCTGCAGTGATCGGCGCGTTATTCAACAATGTGTGGCGATGTGCCTGATCATCCCATAAATTGATCTTTTAGAATTTCGTGTGTGAACGGGCTGCAGATTTCTGGATTTGTGCGGAAAAAATGCCTATATTTTCATGGTCGGTCGGCATCCTCGAAAAGAGGATGGCGTCTTCTGATTGCAAAATAATCTATGAATTTGACGAAAAACATCAAATAGTTGCCCGCCGTCTTTATCGTGATGTGCATCGAATTCTACGATGCTCTGCATGTGTGCCGAAGAGAAATGGGGTAGAGCCGGGCGTCGTTGCATAAAACCGTCGGCTGCGAAGCTTGTTGACGTATGTGCGCAACAATTGCCGGGGTGTGGCTGTTAACAATTCGGGTACCTGCGTAGATTCTCGATTTTTTCCGCGAATATGCGCAGGGACAGGAGCAGGACGCGCGAGCCGAAGGCGTGCTACCGCGTCAGGAACTGGGCGGCCTGCAACGCCGGCCAGATCAACCGAGGTGAGGTCACGATGTGGATCGATGAAGCCGCGCTTGCGTGGACACCCCGCTCCAAACCGAAGTGTGGGCGCCCGCGCCTCTACAGCGTCGCGCTGATCCAGGCATTGCTGGGCCTCAAGAGCGTGTTCCACCTGCCGCTGTGCGCTCTGCAAGGCTTCGCGCAGAGCCTGCGCCCCGGCTCGCCACCTTGCCCGCGCCGAACTGCACAGCGCTGTTCCGCAGTGCGCAAACGCTCGAGGTCCAACTGCCGAGCGTTCGCGACGGCGAACCGATCCATCTGGTGGTCGACCGCACGGGCGTGAAGGTCTACGGCGAAGGTGAATGAAAGGCGCGCCAGCATGGCTATTCGAAGCGCCGCACGTGGCGGAAGGCGCATCTCGCGCTCGATGCGAACACCGGTCAGGTCCGTGACGGATCGGACACGTTACGAAGCCAACGGACATTGTGACCGTGAAGATAATGCTTGTGGTCGGTTCTCTCGGTGGCGGCGGGGCGGAGCGCGTGGCAGCGACGCTCGTCAACGCGTGGGCGGAACGCGGCGATGACGTGACGCTCGTTTCGACGTTCTCGGGACGCGGCGATTGCTTCTACGAGATCTCGTCGCGCGTTCGCATCGTGTATCTCGCCGACCTCGTGCGATCGACCGCAACCGGCGCGCTCAACGCATGGCGACGTTTCATCGCGTTGCGGCGCTTGATCAGGACGACACGTGCCGACGTCGTGGTCTCGTTCCTCGCGCACGTCAACATCGCCGTAATCGCGGCGAGCCGTGGAACGGGCGTCCCCGTCATCGCCTGCGAGCATACGAATCCGATCGCGGCGCCGCGCGGCCGGTTCCAGCGATTCATGGCGCGCTGCCTCTATCCGCGTGCCGACGTATTGACCGTGCTGACAGCGGGAATCGTCGATCCGTTGTGCAAGGAAATCCCCGCGCTGCGCAACGTCGTCGTCCTGCCGAATCCGGTCGATGCCGACGTCCTGCGATTCTGGAAGATGCCGGGCGCGCCTGGTTCCCGCAAGCGCGTGCTCGCTGCGGGACGCCTGCATCCGATCAAGCAGTTTGACGTGCTGATCGATGCATTTGCCACGCTGGCGCACGAGTTTCCGGACTGGGACCTGTACATCTGGGGAGAGGGCCCGACACGGGATGCGCTGGCGCGACAGATCGGCGCGCTGAAGCTCGACGGCCGCGTGTTCCTGCCGGGAATGACGCGCGAGCTGTGGGCCGAAATGGCGAACGCCGACATCTACGCACTGACGTCGCATTTCGAAGGCTTGCCGATGGCGATGATGGAGGCGATGGCCATCGGCCTGCCGTGCGTCGCTTTCGACTGCCCGAGCGGGCCGCGTGAATTGACGCGGGACGGCCGTGACGGCGTGCTGGTCGACAGGCGCGATGTCGGCGGCCTCGTGGCGGCGCTCCGCGAGCTGTTCTCGAGCGAATACCTGAGAGGCGAATTGGGGCGTAAGGCGGCGGCGTCGGTGCGTGAACGGTTCTCGACGGCGGTCATCCTTGCGCGGTGGGATCGGTTGTATGCGCGCGTGGGCGCGATTCGGGGGCGATATGAGAGTGGTTCACGTCATCACTTGCCTTGAACAAGGCGGCGCCGAAGGCGTGTTGTTCCGCCTGGCGACGTTCCCGTCGTCGCAATCGACCGCCCATATCGTCGTCTCGCTGCAGGGGCTCGGGTTCTACGGTCCCAGGATGCTGGAGAAGGGGATCGCCGTGATACCGCTCGGCATGCCGAAAGGGCGCATCACGCTATCCGGACTGCACCGGCTGTATGGCGTGCTGCGCAACGCGCAGCCTGACGTCGTCCAGACGTGGATGTATCACTCCGATCTGATCGGCGGGCTGGTTGCGCGTTTCGCGGGCATCGGCAACCTTGCCTGGGGCGTCCGCCATGCGAACCTCGACCGGGACAAGAATTCTCCGATGACGCTGCGCGTCGCGAGACTGTGCGCGCGCCTCTCGCACCTGTTGCCGCGCGCCATCGTCAGTTGCTCGGAAGAGGCGACCGCGACGCACAAGGCATTCGGTTACGACGCGACGAAGTTCGTGAACATCCCGAACGGCTATGACCTCAATTGCTTCCGCGTCGACGCCAGTGCGCGTGAGGCGACGCGCTGCGCATGGAACATCGGCCCGGACGAGACGCTCCTCGGGTGTGTCGCGCGCTGGGACGTGCAGAAGGATCATCCCAACCTGCTCAGGGCGCTGCACATGCTGGCGCAGCAGGGATTCCGCGGCCGCTGCGTGCTCGTGGGCCGCAACATGGACGAGCACAACGCGGAACTGATGTCGCTTATTCGCGAACTCGGCATCGAACGGCGCGTGATGCTCGTCGGTCTGCGCGATGACATCCCTTCGATCCTCAACGCCCTCGACCTGCTCGTCCTGTCGAGCTCCGGCGAGGCGTTTCCGAACGTGCTCGTCGAAGCGATGGCGTGTGGGACACCCGTCGTGACGACCGATGTCGGCGACGCACGCATGATCGTCGGCGACACGGGTTGGGTGGTGCGCCCGCAGGATTCGGCCGATCTCGCGAGCGGCTTGCGGAGCGCGCTCGACTGGCTGCGCACGACGGACAGGGCGGCGCTCGCGGCGCGGTGCCGTCAGCGCGTCGAGCAGCATTTCTCACTTCAGAAGATGGTGTGTTCGTTCGAGCGCGTGTGGGCCGACGGATGCACGGTTCAGGATGTCGAAGTACACGCATTGAAGATTGGATAAGCGCGGTTGGCCGCCTGGGCGAGCAGCCACGGGCATGGACGGAATGATCGACAGGGATGCCGTCACGTCGGGAATATCGTGAGCATGAGCACAACGCGAAACTGGGGCGTAACGAACACGATGCGAGCGCTGGCTGTGCTCGCGGGCGCCTTGCTGTGCCGCGTGTCCGTGCATGCGACGGCAGGCGACGCGCCGCAACCGCGCAAGTTCCTGACGTTTTCCAGCCGCCTACCCGATACGTGGATCATGAAGCACGGGAGCGAATACGCATTCGTCTGGGGCGAAAGCGACGGCAACAAGCGCAATCCGGCACGCGCCGATGTCTGGAAGCGGTACGCACCGAACACCGTGCTGAGCACCTACTTCCCGTATGGCCGCGATCCGGCGCGCGCCGATCCCGCGAGCTGGGAGAAGTCGCATCCGGAGTGGATCGCGTACCGCTGCGACGGCGAGACGATGGCCAAGCTCTTCGACAAGCCCATCGTGCCGCTCGATATTTCGAATCCGCAGGTGGTGGCCTGGCAGGTCGGCAATTTCGTCAACGGCCAGTACCGCGACATCGCGCTCGACAACTTTTCGACCTCGAACGTCGAGCGTGATTGCGGCGTGAAGCGCAACGGCCGCTTTGTTCGCCAGTACACGGACGACCGCGCCGGCACCGAAAGATTCGCGGAAGCCAAGGTCGCGTGGCTCGAACGCGTGACTGCGCAATTGCATGACGCGGGAAAGACGGTGACGGTCAATTACCAGATCGATCGGCCGGTCGACTCGCCGCTGGTTGGCCGCATCACGAAGGCCGTCGACTCGGTGCTCACCGAGGAAATGTTTCCGCCGCGCCGCAAGGACCGCTTCAAGGCGATTCTCGACTACGCCGATCGGTTGAAGCGGGAGGACAAGGGCTTCTACGCGATCTATGAGATCGAGGCACCGTCCGCGGACAACGCGCAGTCGGCCATGGCCGCCTATCTGATCTATGCGTGGTCGAAGAGTGCCGTGTCCATTTCCGCCGTGCAGGACTACGGCAGCGAGCCCAAGTATGGTGGCTTCGATCGGTCGGTCGGCGCGCCGTGCGAGGAATACCGCAACAGCGGCGGCATCTATTCGCGGCGCTATGCGGGGGGCGTGACCGTGTTCGCCGATCCCATGTCGCCGGTCGCGGCCGTCTATCGCGTGCCGCCGGGCTTCAGCGATGTGTCGGGCAAGCCGGCGCCGTCGGCGCTCGAGTTGGAGCCGGGCGAAGGTCGGGTTTTTTACCGCACGGGCGTCATGACCTGTTAGTGAACGGGCGTGCGGATCGGCGGCAGGGGTGCGGATGCGCGTGGGTGAAGGGCGCGCGTGATGCGAGGCGACGGGAACGGGGTGAAAAAATGTTGAACTTCGTAGTGGCGATGCTGGCGTCCTTGCTGATCACCGTGCTGATCATCCGTTATCACGGTGTCAACCAGCGGTTTGCGGGAGTGGATTTCGACATGCAGGGTGTGCAGAAATTTCACGTGCGCCCGGTGCCGCGCATCGGCGGCGTCGGGATCCTGTTCGGCGTCGTCGTGTCGATCGCCGTGTTGTGGGGGCGCTATCCGACGATCGCGCGCGACCTGCTTTACGTGTGCCTGTGCGGCGCGCCCGCATTCCTTTCGGGCTTCGCCGAGGACGTGACGAAGCGCGTGTCGGCGCGTGCGCGGCTGTTCTGCACGATGTTTGCCGCTGGGCTCGGCTATGGGCTGCTCGATATCGCCGTCACGCGCACCAGCGTGCCGCCGGTCGACTTCTTGCTCAGCTACCCGATCGTCGCGGGCCTGATCACGGTCGTGGCGGTGGCTGGGCTCGCCAACGCCGTGAACATCATCGACGGATTCAACGGGCTCGCGTCGATGGTGTCGATCATGATGTTCGCGTCGCTCGCGTATACCGCGTTCGAGGTCCACGACGAAGTCGTGATGACCGCGTCGCTGATGATGATGGGCGCCGTGCTCGGATTCTTCGTCTGGAATTTTCCGGCCGGGCTCATCTTCCTGGGCGACGGCGGCGCCTACTTCCTCGGCTTTATGCTGGCCGAACTGTCGATCGTCCTGGTCCAGCGCAATCCGCAGGTTTCGGCCTGGTATCCGATCCTGCTGTTCATGTACCCGATCTTCGAGACATGCTTCTCGATCTACCGCAAAAAGCTGCTGCGCGGCATGTCGCCGGGCCTGCCGGACGGCGTGCACCTTCACATGCTCGTGTACAAGCGAATCATGCGCTGGGTGGTCGGAACGAAACAGGCACGCGAGCTGACGCAACGGAACTCGTTCACGTCGCCGTACCTGTGGCTGCTCTGCCTGCTGGCCGTCGGGCCTGCGACACTGTTCTGGCGCAACACCATCGTGCTGTTCACGTTCGTGGTGCTGTTCGCAGTCATGTATGTGTGGATCTACGCATGCATCGTGCGGTTCAAGGTGCCGAGATGGATCGTCGTGAGAGTTGGGCGACCAGAAGAACCGCGGACGCATGTTTCGGCTGCCTGACCGATATTCAGGCAACGCATCTCCGTGCAACAGGCATGAAGGAAGACATGCCGCAAGTCGCGGTGCAATGAACCGGTTGTCGTGATCCGGCGGTCTTGCCGGGATGGATGTTTGAAAGTCGGGGTGCCCGGCAACGAAGATAAATAACTATTTTTATATGTCACCTGGCCTATGCGTTTCCTTTCTCGTTTCGCGCGAATGACTTGCACGTCGGTCCTGCCGCTCATCATGGGTGCTTGCGCACTCGCACCGGGGATGCAGTTCGATCCGCATGCGTCGATCGATGCGGACGAACCGTCTGTCCTTCCTGTGGTTACCACCATCACGCCGGCCATCATCAGGCAGCAGCGCGAAAGCAGGTTGCAGACGTCGGGCGATGCATACAGGCAGTTGATGACCGCTGTTGCGCCGTATCGGATCGGTCCTGCGGACGTGCTGTCGATCATCGTGTGGAATCACCCTGAACTGGTCATTCCGAACCTGACCTACACGATCGGCGAAACGGCGGGTTTGCAGCCGTCGGGCCCGGGACTCAGTTCGCAGGCGGTCCCCGGATTCGCGGTCGGCGACGACGGCAACATCCAGTTTCCGTTCATCGGGGCGTTCCGCGCACAGGGCCTGACGACGATCGAACTGCAGCAACGATTGACCGTGGCGCTGCAACCGTACATCCGGTCTCCGCAACTGACGATCAGTGTGGTGGCGTACCGCAGCAAGCGTGTCTTTGTCGAGGGGCCGGTGGCGCTGGCCGGCGTGAAGCCGATCACCGACGTTCCGATGTCGCTGGCCGAGGTGCTCGGCGAGGCGAACGGCGTGCAGTCCGGCGTGGGCGACCTCAGCCAGATCGAACTGCTGCGGAACGGAAAGCGATTCCGGCTGAACCTGGGGGAGATGGCGGCGGAAGGCGTGAACACCGCGCAGATCATGCTGAAGGATCGTGACGTCATCCGCATCGTGCCGCAGACCTACAACCAGGTCTTTGTGACGGGCGAGGTCGGCAAGCCGACCGGGCTCCCGATGCATGACGGACGCCTGACCTTGAGCGATGCGCTGGCGAGCGTGCAGGGCGTGAATCCGAATTCCGGCGATCCGGCCGCGGTCTATGTGATCCGTGCAACCGATGATCCCGCTCGGCCGGAAGTCTTCCGTCTGAACGGCAAGTCGCCGGTCGCCTATGCACTTGCGGAGCATTTCGAGCTGAAGCCGAAGGATGTCGTATATGTCGACGCGACTGGCCTGACCCGCTGGAGCCGGATGATCAATCAGCTCGTGCCGACGGCAATCGGTGCGAATGCTGGCCGTGACGCCGTGAACTGATACAGCCATGCATTCGATACTTGTCGTGTGTGTCGGGAACATTTGCCGCAGCCCGATGGCGGAGGGGCTGCTGCGGGAGCGCCTGACGGATGTCGAAGTCCGGTCGGCTGGCCTGGATGCGCGGGTCGGACAGCCGGCCGACAGGCGCTCCATCGAACTGATGGAGGAACGCGAGATCGACATCCGGCCACATCGCGCCAGGCAACTTGGGGACTATGAGTGCCGCCGGGCGGATCTCATTCTCGCGGTGGAGGACGGGCACCGCCGGGCGATCGAATACGCCTATCCGTTCGCGCGCGGTCGGGTCTTCACGCTGGGGCACTACGGACGCTTTGACATTGCCGATCCGTTCGGGCAGGAGCGACGGAAGTTCGAGGAGTGCCTCGAGATGATCGAGATGGGCGTTGACGATTGGGTGCAGCGAATCCGGAAGCTTAGCTAACCCGTGGCTCGACGCTTCGCAAGGGTGGGCACAAGGCAAGGAAGGTCGTCCGGGCAAACCAAGATCATTACTTGAAGGAATCGGCTGTACTCATGACCCAATCGAACCCACACCCAGACGTGAACGTCGTCGAGACGGCAGAACTCGATCTCGCATCGGTTCTCGATGTCCTGCTCGACAATCGGCTTTTGATCGCTGCGATTGCTGCGGTATTCATCTTCATCGGCGCTCTGTACGCGCTGCTCGTGACGCCGATCTACGAGTCGAACATCCTGGTCCAGATCGAGGACAGCCCGGATGCGTCGGCGGCAAAGGACCTGCTCGGCACGCTGTCGACGATGTTCGACGTCAAATCGACCGCCGATGCGGAAATCCAGATTCTCGGCTCGCGCCTCGTCGTGTCGCGAGCGGTCGACAAGCTCAAGCTCTTTATCCATGCGAAGCCGCATCGCTTTCCGGTGATTGGCGGATGGCTTGCGCGTCGCCATGACGGCCTGTCCGTGCCGGGACTCTTCGGTATTGGCGGCTATACGTGGGGCAAGGAGTCGATCGACGTCGCGGCATTCGATGTGCCGAAACAGCTCGAAGGCAAGCCGTACAAGCTCGTCGCGTTGGCACGCGGCCGCTATGAACTGAGCGGTCCGGGCTTCGAGCAGCCGGTCAACGGCCGTGTCGGGACGGCCGAGACATTCCCGGCGTCTGCGGGCCCGATCCACCTCTTCGTGCGCGGAATCAACGGCGCGGCAGGGGCGAGATTCGATCTTGTCCGCGGATCGCGCATGGACACGATCGAAGACCTGCAGAAGCAACTGCGGATCCAGGAACTCGGCAAGCAGTCGGGCGTCATCAGCGCCACGCTTCGATCCGACGATCCGGAGCTGCTCAGCGCGATCCTCAACGAAATCGGCGATCAGTACATCAGGCAAAACGTGGATCGGAAAGCCGCACAAGCAGAGAACTCGCTGCAGTTTCTCGCCAGTCAGGAACCGAAGATGAAACGGGATCTTGAACAGGCCGAGGATCGGCTGAACGATTATCGGAACACGCACAAGGTCCTTGACCTGACGGAAGAAGGGAAATCCATTCTTGCGCAGTCGTCGGACGCAGAGCAGCAACTTTTCACGCTGAGGCAGAAGCGTCAGGAACTGTTGACGCGCTTTGGTCCCATGCATCCGGGCGTAGTGGCGATCGACGAGCAAATTGCCGAAACGCAGGACTATATCGGCGAACTGACGGATCAGATCAAGCGCATGCCGACCGCGCAACGCGATGCGATTCGACTCCAGCGTGATGTCCAGATGAATACGGATCTCTACCTGGCGTTGAGGAACAACATCGAGCAATTGAGGCTGCTGAAGGCGGGGAAGATCGGCAGCGTCCGTCTCGTGGACACCGCTTCGTTGCCCGAGCGGGCGGTATTTCCCACGAAGATGGTCGTGGTCGTCGTCGCGACGCTGCTGGGCTTGTTTGTCGGCGCGGGTGCGGCGTTCCTGCGTGACAAGCTCTTCACCGGCGTCACGAATGTGCGCTCGCTGGAGGCGCAAAGCGGACTGGCCGTCTATGCAACGGTTCCGCACAGCGAGCAGCAACGCAAGCTCGCGACCAACATGGCGGAATCGACGGCAGCCGGTCAGGCAAGTCTGCTCGCGAATTTGTACCCGGGAGACCCGGCCATCGAAAGTCTGCGCAGCCTGCGCACGGCACTTCAATTCGCAATGCTGGACGCTCGTAACAACGTGGTGCTGTTGACGGGGCCGTCACCCGGCCTCGGCAAGTCGTTTGCGTCGGCCAATCTGGCGGTGGTGCTGGCCGAAAGCAAGCGGGTCCTGCTGGTCGATGGCGATTTGCGTCGAGGTATTCTGAACAAGTACTTCGGCGAAGAGCGCGGGGCCGGCATCGCGGATTTCATCGCCGGAACGCGATCCGCCGCCGACATCATCCGCAAGACGAGCGTGCCAAACCTCGATCTCGTGACGACCGGAACGCTGCCGCCGAACGCCGCGGCCTTGCTGATGAACAGGAACTGGCTTTCGTTCATTCAGAAGGCGTCCGCCGACTACGACATTGTGCTGATCGATTCGCCGCCGGTACTCGCCGTCACGGACGCGGCCATCATCGCGACGATCGCGGGTACCGTCTTCCTGGTTGCACGCTTCGGCCAGACACGTGTCGGCGAAGTGGTGGAGTCCGTCAAGCAGCTGGTGCAAAGCGGTTCGCACGTGAGCGGCCTGATCTTCAACGGAATGAAGACACGAGGCGGAAACTACAGGTATGGCGGAAAGTACGGAAGCTACCGGTATGTTTCGTATAACTATGAAAGTACCTGACCAGTTTGAAGGCGGTTTCCGGTTTCGGGATTTCGGCATGAAGCCGTGCCGCGCTTGGGGGGCGTATGTCCAATCTCAAATTCAGGATCGGGGTGATTGGCCTGGGGTATGTTGGCCTGCCACTGGCCGTGGAATTCGGCAAGAAATTTCCGGTGGTCGGGTTCGACACCAGTCGTTCGCGTGTCGATTCCCTGAACGAGGGTCACGACGCGACGCTCGAGGTGAGCGCTCAGGAGCTGGCGCAGGCCCGGCACTTGAAGATCACGGCGGACGGAGGAGACATCGCGGACTGCAATGTCTTCATCGTGACCGTACCTACGCCGATCGATGAGCACAAGCAGCCGGACTTGCGCCACTTGATCGGCGCGAGCGAGACGGTTGGCCACGTACTCAAAAAGGACGACATCGTGATTTACGAATCGACGGTCTATCCGGGGGCCACTGAGGAAGTTTGCGTACCCGTGCTCGAGCGCGTTTCGGGCCTGACGTTCAACGTGGATTTCTTCGCGGGATACAGTCCCGAGAGGATCAATCCCGGTGACAAGACCCGCCGGCTGCCGCTGATCCGCAAGGTGACTTCCGGTTCGACGCCGGAAGTGGCGGATATCGTCGACGGTTTGTACAAGGAGATCATCACCGCCGGCACGCACAAGGCGTCGAGCATTCGTGTGGCCGAGGCGGCGAAGGTGATCGAGAACACGCAACGCGATGTCAATATTGCGCTGGTCAACGAATTGGCGATCATTTTCAACAAGATGGGCATCGACACCGAGTCGGTGCTCGTCGCGGCCGGCACCAAGTGGAATTTTGTCCCGTACGTTCCGGGCCTCGTCGGCGGGCACTGTATCGGCGTCGATCCTTACTATTTGACGCACAAGGCGCAGGCGATCGGATACAACCCGGAAATCATCCTGGCCGGACGCAGGTTGAACGACGGAATGGGGCGGTATGTGGCGGCCCAGCTCGTCAAGGCAATGACGAAGCGGCGTATCGATATTCAAGGCGCGCGCGTGCTGGTCCTGGGGCTGACCTTCAAGGAAAACTGCCCTGATCTACGCAACAGCCGAGTCGTCGACATCATCAAGGAACTCGCGGAGTACAGCGTCAGCGTCGACGTATATGACCCGTGGGTATCGAAAGAGGCCGCGTGGAAGGAGTACGGCATTAATCCGATCGATCGACCGTCCAAGAACAAATACGACGCCATCGTGCTGGCGGTTGCACATCGGGAGTTTGCCGAGTTCGGCGCGGACGCCATTCACGAATTCGGCAGGCCCGACCATGTCTTCTACGATCTGAAGTCCGTCTTTCACGTGGATTCGACCGATATTCGTCTGTAAGACATTGCCGTTCGATTCGCTTCCGCCTCAGGCCAATTCGACCCGACACCAACATGTGCAATTGCTACGCCAGAACCAGCCAAGCGCTGCGACAGGATCCGAAGACGTGGCTCATCACGGGCGTGGCCGGGTTCATCGGTTCGAATCTGCTCGAGCGATTGCTGAACCTCGATCAGCAGGTTGTCGGCCTGGACAATTTGTCGACGGGCTATCTACGTAACCTCGACGAGGTCCGCGGCCTCGTCACGCCGGACCAATGGCGTCGCTTCCGATTCATCGAAGGAGATATCCGTTCGCTCGATGATTGCCGCAACGCGTGCAATGGCGTGGACCATGTGCTTCACGAGGCGGCGCTCGGTTCGGTGCCGCGTTCGCTCATCGATCCGATTGCCACGAACGAAGTCAACGTGAGCGGTTTTCTGAACATGCTGGTCGCCGGCCGCGATGCCGGCGTCAAGAGTTTCACGTATGCGGCATCGAGTTCGGCCTATGGCGATCATCCGGGCTTGCCGAAGGTCGAGGACCGGATCGGCAAGCCGTTGTCTCCCTACGCGGTAACGAAGTGCGTGAACGAGATGTACGCGGAAGTCTTTGCGCGGAACTACGGGTTCCGGACGATCGGCTTGCGGTATTTCAACGTATTCGGGAAGCGTCAGGATCCGGATGGCGCCTACGCCGCCGTGATTCCGAAATGGACGATCGCGCTCATTCGGAACGAGCCGGTGTTCATCAACGGCGATGGCGAAACGAGTCGCGATTTCTGTTTCGTCGATAACGTCATTGAAGCGAATCTTCTCGCCGCGACGGCGGACGATGCGAGCAGGAACGAGGTTTACAACGTGGCGATCGGCGATCGGACGACGCTGAACGAGCTGTTCGCCGCGTTGCAGGCGGCATTGGTGAAAAACGGCATCCGGAATGACGCGCGTCCCGTTTACCGGGACTTTCGTGCCGGGGACGTAAGGCACTCGCAAGCAAGCGTCGACAAAGCAAGAAGGCTGTTGTGTTATGACGCTTCGGTTCGCCTGTTCGATGGAATCGAGCGAGCGATGCCTTGGTATATCGACTATCTGGGGTGAACGCGTACGCCCGGCGGATCGTGGCCGGTCCGCCGGGCGAAACGACTTTCATGCAAGCTTTTCGGATTCGCGGGCCCTCGGCCTGTTTAAGGGCACATGCCTTGACACCCGTAATCGACCGAATCGGCAGCCGCTTGGCGGCAGTTCATGCCGATCACAAGCGCATCCTGCGCAGCGCGATGCTCGTTTCCTTCTTCGTGCTTGTCGGCAAGTCGGCAGGCGCCATGAAGGAAATGGCCATTGCGTATCGCTACGGCATCAGCGCCGCGGTCGACGCGTACCAACTGACACTCACGATGATCACGTGGGTGCCCGGGACCGTGGCGACGGTATTGGGTGTCGTCCTCGTACCGACGCTGGTTCGCCTGCAGAAGCTCCCGGAAAGGGAGCGAACGCTGTTTCTGGGCGAATTGCGGGGAGCAAGCCTGGTGTTGGGCACCCTGCTTGCCGGCGCGCTCTACGGTGCATGGGATGCCGTCCTGGCGGTGATGGATGCCCATCTGCCTTACCGCACGGCCGAGCTGTCCCGTGAAATGGCGCGGGGCATGTCGTTCATTTCTTTCTTTACGTTGCTGATCTGCGTGTCGGGCGCACGCCTGCAAGCGCGCGAGCGTCATGTCAATACATTGCTGGAATGCATTCCGGCGGGTGTGCTCCTCGTCTGGATATGGCTCACGCCGAACAAGAACACCTATGTCCCGCTGACTTGGGGGACGACAACGGGCTTCCTGTTGCAAGCGGTCTGCCTGAGCGTGCTGGCCGCTCGCGCCGACGGAATCCGCCCGGGCCTGCGGTTTGGCTTCCGGTCTTCGCAGTGGCCGGCCATGTATCGCGCGCTTGGGGTCTTCATGGTGGGGCAGATGGTGATGAGCCTCGTGACGCCGCTGGACCAGTACTTCGTCGCAAACCTCGGCAGCGGCGCGATCGCAACGCTCGGCTATGCCAATCGGTTGTTGGGCCTGCTGTTGAGCATGGGCGCACTCGCGATCGGCCGGGCGACGCTGCCCGTTTTCGCGGACATCCTGAACAGCGCTGATCCGGACAGGACACGCACGACGGCGTTCAAGTGGGCAGCGGTGATGTTCGTCGGTGGCAGTCTTGTTGCGATCGCGGGCTGGCTGGGCGCGCCGCAGGGCGTGCGGTTGATGTTCCAGCGCGGTGCTTTCGGTGCACAGGACACGCTGGCGGTATCGGCCCTTCTCGGATGGGGATTGATACAGCTTCCGTTTTATTTCGCCGTGCTCGTTCTGGTTCAGTGCTTCGCCAGCGAAGGGCGCTTTCGGGCGATAGCCGCGATTGCGATGATCAATTTCGGCGTAAAGGCGCTCGGCGATTACGTATTGGTTGGCTGGATGGGTATCGCCGGCATCCTGCTTGCGAGCGCGCTGATGCATGCGTCGTCGCTGGGCTGCTATCTCGTCCTTTCGAGAACAGGACGCTAAATGCCGATGAAGATCGTGTTGCTCAATCACTCGATGCGTTGCGGCGGAGCCGAGCGCGTCACGGCCAATCTCGCCAACAATTGGGCCGAGCGCGGATGTGATGTCACGGTCGCGACATTCGTGTCTTCGGACGCGGACTTCTACAAACTGGACAGTCGGGTGGCGCGTGTCGACCTGGCGTTGGCGGGCGCTTCATCGGGGGTGCTTGGCGGAATGCTCGCGAACGTCCGGCGCCTCGCAGCGGTTCGCCGGCTCTTCAAGGATCGGCGCCCCGATGTCGTGATCGGGGTGATGACGGTGCCGTCGGTTCTGGGCATTCTCGGCGGTATCGGGTTGCGGCTGAAAGTGATCGCCACCGAGCACAATCATCCGCCGATGCTTCGCATGAACGCTGTATGGGAGACGCTGCGGAGCCTCACGTTCAGACACGCGGATGCGGTGGTCGCACTGACGGCGGAGACCGGCGCATGGCTTGCGCGTCATTGCAGGTGCAGGAACGTGAGCATCATTCCCAATCCTGTTGCGCTGCCGATGGAGGTCATGGAGCCTCGGCTCGCGCCATTGGAAACGATATCGGCCGATACGCGGCTGTTGTTGGCCGTCGGGCGCCTGGCGCCGCAAAAGGGATTCGACCTGCTGATCCAGGCATTCGAAAGGATTCACGAACGTGGGCCAGGCTGGAAACTCGTCATTCTCGGCGAGGGGGACGCGCGCGGGACGCTGCAGTCGGCGATCGCGGAGCGTGGACTGGATGACCTGGTCCTGATGCCGGGGAGAGCCGGAAATATCGGGGAGTGGTATGGTCGTGCCGACCTCTACGTGATGAGTTCCCGATTCGAGGGGCTGCCGATGACGCTGATGGAAGCGATGGGAAGCGGTTGCGCAGCAGTGAGTTTCGACTGCGACGTGGGGCCGCGGGACATCATTCGTGACGGCGTCGACGGAGTGCTGGTGAGTCCGGCCGGTGACGTCGGCGCGCTCGCCGATGCTTTGCTGAAGCTGATGGTCGACCATCGGGAGCGGGAGCGAATGGCGAGCATGGCGAACGGCGTGGCTGCGAAATTCGCCCCGTCGCGCATTCTTTCGCTATGGGAGCAACTTTTCCTGAGCATGGGCCTGAGCGGTGCCGATCATGCGCGTCCGCCGCAGCGGGCGGCATGTGAAACGGATTCCCGTGCGGCTGAACATTCCTGCGACAAGGCCACGCTGCGATGAAACTCTCCGTCTCGCCAGGCAAGATCGCCATCTCGATCGATAAAAGATGGATGCGGCCGTCGGCATTCGTTTTTGTCGGATTGGCTGGCGTAGTCCTGAGCTTCATGGTTGTTGGCGACAGAAGCCAGCTTCTCGATCAGGACAATTACATCAATTACTTCCGCCTGACCGACATCGGCTGGTTCACGAACATATGGGCCGGCAGATCGTCGTTTCTGGGCTTTGCCACCAGCGTGATGACGGAGGAGCTCGGCTGGCGAGCCTGGGTGCTGGCGATCAACGCGCTGGGCGTGGACCCGGAGGATGGCGTGCGGATCACGGTCGTGGTGCTCAACGTCGCCATGATCTCGGCACTCTGGAATACGCGACGTCCGATATTGGATTTGTGTCTGTGGTCGGTGATCCCGGTCGGTCTGGCGACGATGGGGCTGTTCCAGATCCGACAAGGCATGGCGTTTGCCATTGCCATGTACGTCGCGCTGCGGTGGAAGCGTCCGGCAACCGGCGCCTTGATCGCGGGAACCATTCACACGACTTTCGCGTTTCCGGCGCTGCTTCTGTTGGTCGCCCGGCTGTTGCGACGGCGGGGGGCGATAGTCTCCGTATCCGCGAGCGCCTGCGTCGGGTTGCTGCTTGCCCTGGCATCGCCGTTGTTGTTCGCGACATTCGGGGGGCGACGCGTCGACGAGTATCGCAATCTCGAACGCATGTTCAACGCGACTTACGTGCTGGCGCTGCTTATCTATTCGATTGCACCTGCAATGATCATTCATCGATGGTTTCTTGAAAAGCGGCAGGACGTTCACGAGTTGGTCATCGATCAAATCGCGGTGATGCACGTCGGGCTGATCGTTTTTCTGGTCACGTCGTTTTTTGTCTTTCCGTTTGCGATGAGCCGGATTGGCTACTATGCGCCGGCCATGATCGCCATCCTGTTGCCCGAGACAAAGGTGAAGCAGCCGCTCGGGTTGTTGCTGTTGTCCGCGGTCGTGATGATGGTCATGTACGACGCGATCAAGAATTATTTCGCCGGGGTCTACGTCTTTTTCCTGTAGCGGAATCGGTCGACGTTCGGCGAAGTTGGGTGTCACGAAACGATACGAACAACCAAGGACACGACCAATGACAATCAAGTTGCGTGTGAAGGTGGCCGCGAACAAGCCGACGGCCGTTGCCCTGGGGGCGGCGTTGGCATTTTCCCTGCCGGCCGGTGCGGCGAGCTCGCCGGTGCTGACCTCGATGGGCGCGTCCGGCGGGCTCGTGATTCCATACGGATTCACGCTGCCTGAAGGAACATTCGAGGGGCAATACAACAACTACATCGATCCGCAGTACGGGAAGAACACGACGAGTTCCGACATCGTCTGGGGTGCGGTCGGCCTGTTTCCGTACGTGGAGGTATCGGGCGGCCTCGCGGACTACCCCGGCAGAGTGCGCACGACGGTGCCGGGCTACGACCATTTCGTGCTTCGGCACTTGATGGCGAACGCGAAGGTCTCGATTCCGAAGTTCTTCAAATACCAGCCCGATATCGCGATCGGCATCAACGACGTCGGCGGGCAGACGCATTACTTCCGGTCCACCTATGGCGTCGTGTCGCAGCCGCTCGGGCCCGCGACACTGACGGTCGGCTACGGGCACGGCGACCGGCTAGACGGTGTGTTCGGCGGCGCCGAGCTTCGACTGTGGCAAACGGGACTGTCGCTGCTTGCGGAACACGATTCGAAAACGCCGTATGCGGGGATACGTTACCAGTCGCCGCCGATCGGATGGCTCGCCGACGCGAGCCTCGTCGGCACCGTGACACGCTCGCTCAAGCATACGGACGGGGTTGCGCCGCGCACGTCGTTCTCGATCGGCGTGCAGATTCCGCTCGGCAAGCGGTTCGATGCGGCGCATTGCGGCAAGGGCTTGTGCGACGGCGCACCGGATGCGGCGGCGAATGCGGCGTCGCTCGGTGACGTTCACGCCACGGACGGCGATGCGCTGAAACCGGCCGCCGTGCTCGCGCCGTTGGGCACGTTCACGCACGTCGAGCCGGCCGCACCGATGCCCGCAACGGCGCACGTGGCGCGCGGCGACGTCGCCACGCCAGCGCCTCGCATGGCGCCCGCGTTCTTGCAGACCGGCGCGCCGGGAATCGACATGGCACCTGATCCCGCGGCGGCGCTCGACACGATCGTGCGCGTGTTGGCGGATGCGGGGCTCGAGCGCGTGCGGGCCGGCGTTGCGGGCACGGATCTCGTCGTCGAATATGAAAACCACCGCTACAACCAGAACGAGGCGGACGCGCTGGGCATCGCGCTCGGCGCGGCGGCGCAGTACGCGCCAAAGGGTATCGAGACCGTGCGCATCGTGATCAAGAAGGCGAATGAGCCGCTGGGCGAGGTGAGCGTCGACCGGACGAACTACGCGCAATTTGTCGCGGGCGGCGCATCGACTGCGGCCGGCGCATCGCTGTCGATGCGCATGCGGCCGACGCATGACGCGGATTCGATCGCATGGTCGGGCAACGCGCGCAAGCACGGACTCGTGCGGATCCAGATCGCACCCGTCACGACCTACCTGTACGGCACGGAGTACGGCAACTTCGACTACTCGATCGGCGCGAACCTTCAAGGATTCGTGCCGCTGTGGCGCGGGGCGGAACTGTATTCGAGCGTGATCGTGCCGATCGCGAACAGCAAGAACATGGACAACGGCCACGTGTACGACCGGTATCGCCTGCGCGGCGGACTGTCGACGGTCGCCCTCGTGCAGAGCTTCTGGATTGCGCCGCGCGTGTTCAACGTGACCGCGCTCGGCAAGTTCAACCTCCAGTACCTCGGCATCGAGAACGAGACGACCGCATTCGTGCCGGGCCGCCCCGACGTCGTGCGGCTGAAGCTCGCGTATTTGCATCGCGAACCGGGCAAGGATGCGCTGCCGGCGGAGAAGAACGCGCTGCTCACGTACCGGTGGGTCGAGCCCGCGTGGAAGATGTGGATCGAGGCGGGCGTCGCGCGCTATGTGGGTGGCGACAAGGGGCCGCTGATCACGTTGACGCGCTGGTTCGACGACGTGTCGTTCAGCGTGCAGGGATGGCACAGCGGGCACGGTTCGTTCGTCGGGGCATCGGTCAGCTTCCCGCTGACGCCTCGCCAGGGCATGAAGCCGGGGATCGTGCAGGTCAACGGCGCAGAGCAGTTCTCGCTCAATTTCCGCACGCGCGTCGGATCGACGAACTACCTGTCGCAGGACGGCGCCGAGAACCTCGACTTTGCCTACAACACGCAACAATTCGTGCTCAACCGGGGTCGCTTCAGCGCCGAATACTTTGCGACGCAGCTTTACCGGATGCGCGATGCGTACAAGCGCTATGCAAAATCCGCAAGCGCTGCGCCGCCCACCACGCAGGCGACGCAGCTGCCTGGTAGTGCAGCTGGCCCCGGACGGGGCAGTGACGCAGGCATTCAATGATCGAGTCGACCTAATGGAGAAAATCGATGAAGACGACGATGAAGAAGGTGGCACTGAGAGCATGGAAGATCGGGATGTTTGCGCTCGCGGCAGGCACGCTGGCGGGATGTGGCGGGGGCAGCGACAGCAACAGCACGACGCCTTCGAATGCATCGTTGGCCACGATCAGCGGCACGGCCGCGACCGGCGCGCCAATGGCGAACGCCGCGATCACGATCGCCTGCAAGAGCGGCAATGGTTCGGGGACAGCCGACGCGAACGGCGCCTTCTCGATCTCGTTCGTGTTCGCGGGACCGTGCGCGATCACGGGGACGAACGGGACGACCACGCAGCACTCGTTCGCGAGCGGCGGCGGCACGTTCAACGTGACGCCGCTGACCGAAATGCTGCTGACCTACATGGCGGCGCAACTCGGCACGGACCTGAACGGGTTGCTGACGGGCCTCACGACCAATCCGACGTATCAGGGCGCGTTGACGAGTCCGTTGGCGGTCGCGTCGGCGCAGAACGGGGTCATCCAGACCATCAAGAACGAAACGGGCGTGACGGTGTCGGCGTCCTCGTTTCTGACGACGCCGTTCAAGCCCGGTCAGGCCGGCCAGGATGCGGACCTCGAAATCTTGAAGTCCAACGGCGCGCTCACGAAAACCGGCCAGCCGTCCCCGACGCTGCTCGACAAGGTGAAGACGGCCGGCGCGGCAGCAGGCAAGCCGACCGGCGGCACGGGCGGCAGCGGCAACCCGGCGTAACGACGGGTAAATCCACGCGCGAACTCATTTGAGCGCGGTTTTATACCGCCATCGACACGCGCAGAGGATTGGGCGTCCGGGCTACTCGCGAGAGCACAGCACGCGCGGCTGGCGGCCGAGCTACACCAGCGATAGTCCAGACGCATCGCGGAAGCCCGCAATCCGGACGGAAGCCCATACCAACCGCGCAAGCGCAGGCAATGACTAACCTTTCGCTTGTAGAGTCGGACGTGGAGACCGCGCGATGCCCTGCTGGCAAGGGTTTGCGGGACACTACAAACAGAAATCCTAGTAACCGCTGCACAGACAGTCTGCGATCGAGACGCGAGACGGTTTGGCGCGTCCGCGCGAAATGTCCCGGAACTCAAGCCCTGTCGCACCCGGATCAGTCCGCCCCCATTAAAAACGCATCAGAATCAAGGGCAGGCCGCCCCAAGCTGCCGAATTGCGGCACCGCCCGAAACACCCCCAAGACAGCCACGGATGGAAAACTGTATGAATATACAGTATAGTACTCGTCCGAAACCGGTCCACCCCCGTGTCCGCATCGCGGCGCCGTGACCTCTGGTCAACTCATTCAGACGGGCAGGCAAATTGTCATCCAGCAATCTGATCCGCATTCGCGGAGCACGTCAGCACAACCTCAAGAACCTCGACCTCGACCTGCGCACCGGCGAGATGACGGTCGTCACCGGCCCGTCGGGCTCCGGCAAGTCGAGTCTCGTGTTCGACACGCTGTACGCGGAAGGCCAGCGGCGCTACGTCGAGACGTTCAGCGCGTACGCGCGGCAGTTCCTCGACCGGATGGACCGCCCGCAGGTCGAGCGGGTCGACGGCGTGCCGCCCGCGATCGCGATCGACCAGACCAACCCGGTGCGCAGTTCGCGCTCGACCGTCGGCACGATGACCGAGCTGAACGATCACCTGAAGCTGCTGTACGCGCGCGCGGCCGAGCTGTTCGACCGCAAGACCGCGCGGCAGGTGCGGCACGACACGCCGGAGACGATCTACGCGGAGCTCGTCGCGCGCACGGCGGACGATCCGCGCGTCGTCGTCACGTTCCCGGTCGAGCTGCCCGATACGGCGTCCGATGAAGAAGTCGCGCAGTGGCTGTCCGCGAGCGGCTACACGCGCGTGCAGGCGCAGCGCGAGGTCGCGTCGCCCACCGGGCCGCGCAAGGTGCTCGACGTGGTGGCCGACCGCTTCCGCGTGCAGCAGGCCGACAAGGTGCGCGTGGTCGAGGCGATCGAGGCGTCGCTGAAGCGCGGCGGCGGGCGCGTGAACGTATACGTGCTCGCGCAAGAGGACGCGGCAGCAGAGCCGCAGGTGTGGCGCTTTTCCACCGGGCTTCACGATCCCGACAGCGACCTGCGCTACGCGGAGCCGCAGGCGGCGCTGTTCTCGTTCAATTCGGCGTACGGCGCGTGCGAAACCTGCCGCGGCTTCGGCCGCGTGATCGGCGTCGATCTCGGCCTCGTGATCCCCGACGCGCGCAAGACGCTGCGCGGCGGCGCGATCAAGCCGATGCAGACGCCCGCGTGGAAGGAGTGCCAGGACGACCTGATGCGCTACGCGGCGAAGGCGAACATCCGGCGCGATACGCCATGGAGCGAGCTGACCTCCGACGAGCGCGACTGGGTCGTCAACGGCTCGCCGGACTGGAACGGCAAGTGGCAGAGCCAGTGGTACGGCGTGAAGCGCTTCTTCGGCTATCTCGAGTCGAAGGCATACAAGATGCATATCCGCGTGCTGCTGTCGAAATACCGCAGCTACACGCCGTGCGACGTGTGCGGCGGCGCGCGCCTGAAGACGGAATCGCTGCAGTGGCGGCTCGGGTCGAAAGAGAACGCCGACGGCGTGCTCGCGCCGGCCGCCCGTTTCATGCCGCGCGGCGTCGACTGGAGCCGCGCGCAGCTCGAGGCGCTGCCGGGCCTGACCGTGCACGACCTGATGCTGTTGCCGATCGAGCGCATCCGCCGCTTCTTCGACGACATCAGCCTGCCGAGCGCGCTGCTCGACGATGCGTTGAAGCTGCTGCTCGCCGAGGTGCGCACGCGCCTGAAATACCTGTGCGACGTCGGGCTCGGCTACCTGACGCTCGACCGGCAGAGCCGCACGCTGTCGGGCGGCGAGGTGCAGCGGATCAACCTGACGACGGCGCTCGGCACGTCGCTCACGAAAACCCTGTTCGTGCTCGACGAACCGAGCATCGGGCTGCATCCGCGCGACCTCACGCGGATCGTCGAGGCGATGCAGCGGCTGCGCGACGCGGGCAATACGCTGGTGGTGGTCGAACACGATCCGTCGGTGATGCTCGCGGCCGATCGCCTGATCGACATGGGGCCCGGCCCCGGCGAACGCGGCGGCACGATCGTCTACGACGGCACGCCGGGCGACATCCGCTCGGCGCACACGCTGACGGGCGAGTATCTCGGCGGGCGCAAGCATGTCGCGCACGCGTCGAACTGGGCGCGCCGGGTGGTCGACGCGCATACGCCGCGCATCGTGCTCGAAGGCGCGAGCGAACACAACCTGCGCGACGTGACGGTCGAGATTCCGCTGCAGCGGCTCGTCTGCGTGACGGGCGTGTCGGGATCCGGCAAGTCCACGCTGCTGCAGGACGTGCTCTATCCGGCGATGGCGCGGCACCACGGCAAGGCGACCGAGTCGCCGGGCGCGCACCGCAGCCTCACGGGCGCCGACCAGGTGGGCGACGTCGTGTTCGTCGATCAATCGCCGATCGGCAAGACCACCCGTTCGAACCCGGCGAGCTACGTCGGCGCGTTCGACGAGATCCGCAAGCTGTTCGCGAAGGCGCCGCTCGCGCTGCAACGCGGCTACGGCGCCGGCACGTTCAGCTTCAACTCGGGCGACGGTCGTTGCCCGACCTGCGGCGGTTCGGGTTTCGAGCACATCGAGATGCAGTTCCTGAGCGACGTTTACCTGCGCTGCCCGGATTGCGACGGCAGCCGCTACCGCACGGAGATTCTCGAAGTGCGCATCGAGCGCGGCGGCCGCGCACTGAGCATCGCCGACGTGCTCGATCTCACCGTCAGCGAAGCGGCCGCGTTCTTCGCGACCGACGCCGAGGTGCTGCGCGTGCTGCAGCCGATCGTCGACGTCGGCCTTGAATACGTGAAGCTCGGCCAGCCGGTGCCGACGCTGTCGGGCGGCGAAGCGCAGCGCCTGAAGCTGGCCGGCTTTCTCGCCGAATCGGCGGCGGCCGTGAACGGCCGCCGGGTCGTCACGGAGGAAGCGCGCATCGCACGGGCGAAGCTGTTCATGTTCGACGAGCCGACCACCGGGCTGCACTTCGACGACATCGCGAAGCTGATGCAGGCGTTCGGCAAGCTGCTCGCGGCCGGCCATTCGCTGATCGTGATCGAGCACAACCTCGACGTGATCCGCGCGGCCGACTGGCTGATCGATCTCGGCCCGGAAGGCGGCGACGGCGGCGGCCTCGTGCTGTGTGCGGGCACGCCCGACGACGTCAAAGCCTGCGCCGAATCGCATACCGGCGTGGCGCTGCTGCAGTACGAACGCGCGATGGACGCCGACCTGGCGCTCGCCGACGAAGGCAAGCCGCTGCAGGCCGTGCTGAACGCGGCGCGCGAGCGGCGTGCGATCGAAGGCGAGGACGTCGTGCGGATCGTCAACGCGCGCGAGCACAACCTGAAGGCGCTCGACGTCGACATCCCGCACGGCAAGTTCAACGTGATCACCGGCGTGTCGGGTTCCGGCAAGTCGACGCTCGCGTTCGACATCCTGTTCCACGAAGGCCAGCGCCGTTACCTCGAATCGCTGAACGCGTATGCGCGCTCGATCGTGCAGCCGGCCGGCCGCCCCGAAGTCGATGCCGTGTACGGCATCCCGCCGACCGTCGCGATCGAGCAGCGGCTGTCGCGCGGCGGGCGCAAGAGCACGGTCGCGACCACGTCCGAGGTGTGGCACTTCCTGCGGCTGCTGTACGTGAAGCTCGGCCTGCAGCATTGCATCCACGACGGCACGCCGGTCACGTCGCAATCCGTCGAATCGATCGCCGCGCAATTGCTGCGCGATCATCGCGGCGAACACGTCGGGCTGCTCGCGCCGCTCGTCGTGAACCGCAAGGGCGTGTATACGGATCTCGCGAAGTGGGCGAAGGCGCGCGGCAGCACGCATCTGCGCGTCGACGGCGAGTTCGTGCCGGTCGATCCGTGGCCGAAGCTCGACCGCTTCCGCGAGCATACGATCGAGCTGCCGGTCGCCGATATCGTCGTGTCGCCGGACAACGAAGCGGAACTGCGACGCGTACTCGACGAGACGCTCGAACTCGGCAAGGGCGTGATGCACCTGCTCGCGCCGCTCGACGGGCTGCACGACGCGATGCAGAACGATCATTCGACCGCGCGGGTCGGCACGGTCAAGGTGCTGTCGGTCAAGCGCGCATGCCCGGTGTGCGGCACGAGCTACCCGGAGCTGGACCCGCGGATGTTCTCGTACAACAGCAAGCACGGCTGGTGCACGACCTGCGTCGGCACCGGCGTCACGCTCACGCGCGAACAGCGCGCCGCGTACGACGACACGGTGCTCGCCGGGGACGATCGCGGCCGCGAGCAGACGCTGCCGTCGGACGAACAGGAGCCGGAAGGCGTCGGCAACGAGCCGTGCCCGGATTGCCACGGCACGCGGCTGAACCCGTCCGCGCGGGCGGTGACGTTCGACGCGCATCCGATCGTCGAGGTCGCGCAATGGACGGTGTCGGACACGCGCCGCTGGATCGACGGGCTGGAACTGACGGGGCGCGATGCGCAGATCGCGCGCGACATCGTCAGCGAGATCGGCAGCCGCCTCGCGTTTCTCGAGGAAGTCGGGCTCGGCTACCTGAGCCTCGATCGCGCGGCGCCGAGCCTGTCGGGCGGCGAAGCGCAGCGCATCCGGCTCGCCGCGCAGCTCGGCAGCAACCTGCAGGGTGTCTGCTACGTGCTCGACGAACCGACGATCGGCCTGCATCCGCGCGACAACCAGATCCTGCTGGATGCACTGCGCAAGCTCGGCGACAAGGGCAATACGCTCGTCGTCGTCGAACATGACGAGGACACGATTCGCCGCGCCGATCACATCATCGACGTCGGCCCGGGCGCGGGCAAGCGCGGCGGCACGCTGGTCGCCGAGGGCGCGGTCGCCGATCTGGCCGCGCAGCCGGATTCAGTGACGGGCCGCCTGCTCGCGCAGCCGATGACGCATCCGTTGCAGCCGCGCCGCGGCGTGAGCCTGCCGGGCAAGAAGGGCGGCGCCGCGGTGCCGGAGGCCTGGCTGACCGTGCATGGCGCACGGCTGCACAACCTGCGCGACGTCACGGTCGGCATTCCGCTCGCGCGGCTCGTCGCGGTCACGGGCGTGAGCGGCTCGGGCAAGTCGACGCTCGCGCGCGACGTGCTGATGACGAACCTGCTCGACGCGGTCGGCCGCTCGGTGCTGTCGTCGCCGGCCACGCGCCGCGCGCGCAAGGCCGCGCAGCAGGACGCGCCGGCCGCCAACCGTCGCGCGAGCGTGCTCGCACGCAGTGCGCCGCGGCCGTCGCTGAACGTCACGCACGCATGGCAGGGTTGCGAGTCGCTGAGCGGCTGGGAGCAGATCGATCGCGTGCTCGAAGTCGACCAGACGCCGATCGGCAAGACACCGCGCTCGTGTCCGGCCACCTATATCGGCGTGTGGGACACGATCCGCAAGCTGTTCGCCGATACGCTGGAAGCACGTGCGCGCGGCTACACGGCGTCGCGCTTCTCGTTCAACACCGGCGACGGGCGTTGCCCCGCATGCGAAGGCCAAGGCGTGCGCACGATCGGGATGAGCTTCCTGCCCGACGTGAAGGTGCCGTGCGACGTGTGTCACGGGCAGCGCTTCAACCCGGAGACGCTCGCCGTCACGTGGCGTGGACGGAACATCGGCGACGTGCTGACGATGGAGATCGACGAGGCGGTGGCGTTTTTCGCGCCGATCTCAAACATCGCGCATCCGTTGCAGCTGATGAAGGATGTCGGCCTCGGCTACCTGACGCTCGGCCAGCCGTCGCCGACATTGTCGGGCGGCGAGGCGCAGCGTATCAAGCTCGTCACCGAGCTGACGAAGGTGCGCGACGACATCACGCGGCGCGGCCAGAAGGTGCCGCACACGCTGTACGTGCTCGACGAGCCGACGGTCGGCCTGCACATGGCGGACGTCGCGAAGCTGATTCGCGTGCTGCACCGGCTCGTCGATGCGGGGCACAGCGTCGTCGTGATCGAGCACGACCTCGACGTGATCGCGGAAGCCGACTGGATCATCGATCTCGGGCCGGAAGGCGGCGTGGGCGGCGGCACGATCGTCGCGGCGGCGCCGCCGGAGGCGCTCGTGCAGGTGAGCGCGAGCCATACGGGGCGTGCGCTCGAACCCGTGCTGGCGCGCAGCGGCGCCGAGCGCGGCGAAAACAGGCGAAGCGGCGAGGCGGGGGCTGCGTGAGCGGGATGGGCCCGGTGAACAGGCCCTAAGCCGCAACGACCCGGTTGCGGCCTTGATGCTTCGCGCGGTACAGGCGTTCGTCGGCCTTGCGCAGGATCGCGTCGATCGTCTCGCCGTCCCGGCCGAATTCGGAGGCGCCGACACTCACGGTGACCTTGATCGGTTCGCCGATACCCGCTTCGAACGGCGCGCCGGCGATCGCCGCGCGGATGCGCTCGCCGATCGACCGGGCGGTGTCCAGCGCGGCTTGCGGCAGCAGCACCATGAATTCCTCGCCGCCCACCCGCGCAACGCCGTCGTACGGCCGGATCGCATCGGCGCATTTGTCGACGAAGCGCTGCAACACCTGATCGCCCGCCTGATGCCCGTAACTGTCGTTGATCGCCTTGAAGTGGTCGAGATCGAGCGCGAGCAGCGAGAACGGCGCGCCGTTGCGTTTCGCCAGCGCGATTTCGGTTTCTACGCGGTCGAGGAAATGCCGCCGGTTGGTCGCGCCCGTGAGCGGGTCGGTGGCCGCCAGGTGCTCGAGCTTTTCGTTGGTCCGTTGCAGCGCCTGCAACGCGCGCTCCGTCCTGGCCATCGCGTCCCTCAACCGGGCAAACAGTTCTGCCTGGCTGTAGATCTTCGAAAACGAACGGGTCGTTTGAAAGGCCTGCACGACGCCGAAACTGAGCAGGAAGAAGCCGGCCGCGAAAATCGCATGTGCGAGCCACCACATGTGATTCCACGGCCGCCCGAGGATGAAGGCGAGCGAGGAGAGTGCAAACGACGTGACCGACATGCCGTAGATCGTCATCAGCGGCGAGCGGATGCGGCGCAGCACGAGCGCGGCGACGTTCACGGCGAAGAGCGCGAGCGCGCCGCCTTCCATCGACACGCGCACCCACGGGTTGCCGGCCACCGGCGAGCAGGCGATCACGGCGACCGCGACGTCGATCAGCACGAACAGCGCGATCCACGCCGCCCAGACGCGGCGATCGGTTCGGGTTGCTTCGCTGTCGGCCGCACGGCTGTACGCAAGCTGCCCGACAAGGACCAGGATCGACATCGTCAGGCGCGATGCCGGCCCGTACAGCAGGAACAGCCAGATGTTGTGATGCGCCATGCCGGTGAACAGGCCATGCAACGCATAGATGACGGAAAAGCCCAGAAAGCCCAGCGTAAGCCAGCGCAGCAACGGCTCACCCGACAGGCGATAGCAGCGCCAGCAGACATACGTGACGAACACGCCTTCGAGCGTGGCGGCCGCGATCGCCAGTTCGTGAAAGGCGTGATTCTCGAATCTCAACGACGGGTCCTGGAAGAAGTACAGATAGGCGATCAGATACAGCGGCACCAGCGCGAAGCCGATCAGCAGCAGCCGGGCATAACCTCTGGTGATCGACTGAACGACCTGCCCGGATGTCTCATTGGCGGCAACATGGAGGGTCATGTTCAGCCCCATTTTCGTCGGATGGTTTTCAGTATAGGCAAAGGGACGCATCCATACCGAACTTCATGCCCGCCGAATAACCCGCATCGCAAGAAAGTCAATTCGATATCGAATTCATGCGCGTCGCACGTTAAACGAAACGAAAGAGCATTGACCGGTAAACGCAAGAATTCATGGAATCGGTTTCCACCATCCCTTGTTCATTTTCGTATTCAAATCGCGAATTAATATCGAAAATTTGTTTCGGGATACCAAATGCGTCGGCGTTGACGATAGGAAAATTCATTTTGAGTTTCCAATTTCATCCATGGAATATGTGCCGGACAATTTAATTTTACTGAGAGACACTCCATGAGTCCCGGCCAGCCTCCGTCTTCGAGCGAAGGTGCGAGCCAGCCCGAGGGTGCGATCGGAAGCGCGATTCCCGCGTCTTTTTCTTCCGGTTCGCATGGCCCGGCTCGCCCGACGAGGATCTCGACCCGTTCGACCGTCCGTCTCGATCGCCGCATCGCCGCCGTCGTCACACTGCTGCCGGCGTTGGGCACGGTCGCGGCGATCGCGTTATGGGTCGGCGGCTACGTGCCGGGCGCCGTCGAACTGATCGTGTTCGCAGTCTTTTATTTCGCCACCGCATTGGGGCTCGAAGTCGGCTTTCATCGCCACGTGACGCACAAGGCGTTCAAGGCGAAGCCGTGGGTGCGGGTCGCGCTGATCGCGCTCGGCTCGATGGGCGCGCACGGCCCCGTCAACTGGTGGGCGTCGACGCATCGGCGCCATCATTCGACCAGCGACGGCGACGGCGATCCCCATTCGCCGCACTTGTCGGGCGAGGGCGCCGGCGGCCGGCTCAAGGGCCTGTATCACAGTCACATGGGATGGCTGTTCGTCGGCGAGTCGACGCGGCCGGCGGGATGGGAAAAATACGTGCCCGACCTCTATCAGGACCCGCTCGTGTTCAAGCAGCACATGGCGTACTACCGCTGGGTCTGGATCGGGCTCGCACTGCCGCCGCTGATCTGCGGGCTCGCGTCGCGTTCGTGGATGGGCGTGCTGCTCGGCTTCCTGTGGGGCGACATGGTGCGGATCTTCGCGGTCAGCCATTGCATCTGGGCGCTGAACTCGCTGTGTCACGTGATCGGCCGGCGCGATTTCCATACCACCGCGCATGACCGCAGCCGCAACAGCCTGTTGCTCGCGATCCCGACGTTCGGGCAGGGCTGGCACAACAACCATCACGCGTTTCCCGCGTCCGCCTTCACCGGGCTGCATTGGTGGCAGGTCGATCCGGGTGGGCTGTTCGTGCGCGTGCTGGAACGCCTGCACCTCGTCTACGACGTGCAGCGCCCCAGCGCGGAACTGATCGAAAAGAAGCGCATCGCACCATGACCAACTCTCGACGGGAGCCGAGCGAATGAAGAGCGCCACCTCGAACGCAGCGGAACACGACACGAAAAGCCACGAGGACATCCTCGACTGGATGACCGGCTATCTGGCAGCCCGACTACGCACCGGCAGAGGATCGATCGACGTGGACAAGCAGTTCATCGACTACGGCCTCGATTCGGCCGACGCGATGAAGATGGTCGGCGATCTCGAGGATTACGTCGGCTTCGAGCTGTCTCCGAGCCTGCCTTATCAATATCCGACGATCGACGCGCTCGCGCAGGCGCTGGCCGATCTGCGGGCCGGGCGATAGGGAGACCGAACGATGACCGTCCAGATCCAGGATGCCGGCGCACCGGTGCGCGAGGTGCCGTACGGCGCATCCGCCGACGCGATCCAGTATCACTACGACATCGGCAACGCGTTCCTCGCGCTCGCGCAGGAAAGCGGCCGCAACTACTCGTGCGCGATGTACGAGCCGGGCGATACGCACGAACAGGCGCAGGTCCGCAAGCTCGACTACCACATCGCGCAGATCCGGGCGCGCGGCGCGGCGCGCGTGCTCGACATCGGCTGCGGCTGGGGCGCGCTGCTCGACAGGCTCGTCACGGTCGCCGGCGTGCAGGAGGCGGTGGGGCTCACGCTGTCGAACGAGCAGTTGAAATACATCGGCGAGCGATATCGGCACCCGGGCATCGACGTGATGCTGCGGAACTGGCAGGACTACGCGCCCGAGCAGCCGTTCGACGGCATCATCTCGCTCGGCGCGTTCGAGCACTTCGCGAAGATCGACGAAGACAAGGTCGAAGCGTATCGCCATTTCTTCAGGAAATGCCATGCGTTCCTGAAGCCGGGCGGCCGGATGTCGCTGCAGACGATGGGTTACGGCGACGTTCCGCGCGACGCGCGGCACACCGATCTCTTCATCGCGCGCGAAGTCTTTCCGGAATCGGATCTGCCGTACCTCGCGGATATCGTCCGGGCCTCCGAAATGCTGTTCGAAGTGGAGCTCGTCCGCAACGATCGCCATGACTACGTGAAGACGATGCGCGCGTGGTTCGAGAACCTGCGCGCGCATCGTCGCGAGGCGCTCGAACTCGCGCCGCTCGACGTGGTCGAGCGCTACGAACGGCTGTACCGGACGATGAGCTATTCGTTCGATCTCGGCGCGTTCGTGCTGTACCGGATCACGTTCCGGCGCATCGAGCCGACCCGGATCCATGCGATCTCGCCTCGGGCGGCCGCCGTATGAAGGACGCGGCCGCCGACGGCGCCGACCGTGCGCAGGCGCCGGACCGCGCGGCATCGCCGGCCGGTTCGGCGGGCTCGCCCATGCCCGGCGAACACGCGGCCGGGCATCTGTCCCGCGCGTCGTCGGCGCGCCATCTGGGCGTCGCGTCGATACCGGCGGTCGGCACCGTCGCCGCACTCGCGCTGTGGGGCGGATTCGGCCTGGCGCCGCACGCGCAGGACATCGCGATGCTCGTGATCTTCTACGTGCTCAACATCCTCGGCATGGAGCTTGCGCTGCATCGCTACTTCGCGCATCGCACGTTCAAGGCCGCGCCGTCGATGAAGGTCGTGCTCGCGATCCTCGGCTCGCTCGCCTACATGGGGCCGCTGATGTGGTGGGTGGCGATTCACCGGCTGCATCATGCGAACGCCGACGGCCCCGGCGATCCGCATACGCCGCAGTTGGGCGGACACGGCTTCGTCGGCCGCGCGAAAGGGATCCTGCACGGCCACGTCGGCTGGCTGTTCGACCCGTCGTCCGCGCGCCCCAACGGCTGGAATCGATACGCGAACGACATGTACCGCGATCCGACGCTGTTGCGCATTCATCTCGCGTACGACTTCTGGCTGCTGCTGGGCCTGCTGCTGCCGGCCGCGATCGGCGGGCTGCTCGCCCTGTCGTGGCGGGGCGCGCTGCTGGGCCTCCTGTGGGGCGGCAGCGTGCGGATCTTCCTCGCGACGAACGCGATCTGGGCGGTCAATTCCGTCGGCCATTCGCTCGGCGGCCGCCGGCCGTTTCCCGGCCGCGACCAGAGCCGCAACGCGTGGTGGCTCGCGATCCTGACGCTCGGGGCCGGCTGGCACAACAACCATCACGCCTTTCCGCAGTACGCGAGCACGCGCTTCCAGCGATGGCAGATCGACGTGACCGGATCGCTGATCGCGCTGCTCGAAAGGCTGGGGCTGGTGTGGGACGTTCAGCACCCCGATCCGGACGCGATCCGCCAACGGCTGGCGGACCCGCGTCGCCGCGATGCATGACTCGCGTTCCCCTGCAACAGCCATCAACCGGACCTCGCGATGACGACATCAAAAATCTTCGATGCGCGCGTGCACGTGCTGCCCGACGTCGTGTCGAAGCTCGTCTGGAAGAACTACGCGCGCGACGCATGGAAGATTCGCCATGAACTGCTCGCCGACGAATCGATCGCTTTCCTGAAGGCGCGCGGCGTCGCACGCGCCGCGGGCATCTGTTACGCGGGGCAGCCGGGCATCGCGCCGTTCCTCAATGACTTCGTCGCGCAACTGGCGTCGCGCCATCCGGCGTTCCTGGTGCCGTTCGGCACCGTGCATCCGCTCGACCGCGATTGCGCGCGCGAAACCGTCCGCGTGCTGGACGAATTGAACTTCGCCGGCCTCAAGATTCACTGCCATTTGCTGAAGATGGCGCCGGACGACGACGCGCTCGCGCCGATTTTCGAAGCGGTTGCCGACCGGGGCAAAGTGCTGAACCTGCATTCGGGCGCCGTCGCGAAAAACAATACGCAGCTGGACGACATCCGCCGCCTCTGCAATGTCGGGCGCTTCCGGCGCGCGATGCGGCATACGCCGCATCTGAAGGTCATCGTTCCGCACATCGGCTACGACGAAGTTCAGGAATACGTCGACCTGCTCGACGAATTTCCCAATCTGTACTTCGATACCGCGATGGCGATAGGCGGCCATCGTGTCGCAACCGGCGAGATCGTGCCCGATGTCCGGCCGTTGCGGGAGGCGCGCTTTCCGCGCGGCGCGCATCCGCATCTGCCGACCCCGTGGAAGCCCGCGCTGGAACAACTGGTGCCGCAGATTTGCGATCGTCCCGGCCGCTTTCTGTATGGCAGCGACTTTCCGCTGATCCCGTATGAATGGGATTTCGAAATCGAGCAGCTCAAGCGCTACCTGCCCGAGGGCGTGCTTCACAAGGTGCTGTGGGAAAACGCCAATGCACTGTTCGACGGCGGCGCGCCCGCCGGTGCATCAGCCGAAACGCTCACGCCAGAACCCACCACGGAGCCGGCACCATGACGCATGCCGACCGCTCGACGTCCGCCGGCACGTTTGCGGATTTCGTCGAACTGACGCGATACCGCGCCGCGCATCAGCCTGACCTGCGGGTCTACACGTTCGTGACGGGCGGCGAGCGCGCGGAGCAGCATCTCGATTGCGCCGATCTGGACAGGCGCGCGGGCGTCGTCGCGGCGGCGCTGGAACAGGTCGCCCGCCCCGGGGATCGCGTGCTGCTGCTGTTTCCGCCCGGAATCGACTACATCGTCGCGCTGTTCGGCTGCATGTATGCGGGCGTCGTCGCGGTGCCCGCCTATCCGGTCGAGCCTGCGCAGGCGGAACGCACGTTGCGGCGGCTGATCGGCATCGTCGAGAATTGCGCACCGGCCGCGATCCTGTCGACCACGGCCGTGCGCAACGACGCCAGTCGCATCGAAGCCGGTTCGTCCACGCTCGGCAGCCTGCGTTGGGTCACGGTCGACACGCTGGGCGACGTCGCCGAACGCTACGTCCCGCGGCCGGTGAATCACGGGGCACCCGTCTACCTGCAATACACGTCCGGCTCGACCGGCGCGCCGAAGGGCGTGATGATCAGCCATCGAAACCTGCTGCACAATTCCGCGCTGATCGCGAGCCGCTTCGAGCACGACGCCGACAGCCGGGGCGTGATCTGGCTGCCGCCGTATCACGACATGGGCCTGATCGGCGGCATCCTTCAGCCGCTTTACGTCGGCTTTCCGGTAACGCTGATGTCGCACGTCGATTTCCTCAAGCATCCGCTGCGCTGGCTGCGCATGATCGGCGAGCGGCGCGCGACGACGAGCGGCGGTCCGAACTTCGCGTATCAGATGCTCGCCACGATGCGCATCGCGGATGCCGATCTGGACAAGCTCGATCTCGGCTCGTGGGACCTCGCGTTCGTCGGCGCCGAACCGATCCGGCGCGGCACGCTGCAAGCGTTCGCGCAGCGCTTCGCGCGCTGCGGCTTCGATGCACGGGCGTTCTATCCATGCTACGGCCTGGCGGAGCATACGCTATTCATGACGGGCGGCCTGAAATCGCAGCCCCCCGTCATCCCGGTCGCGCCGGGTGATGCGCAGCCGGCGCGTGAACCCGACGCGCAGCTCGCGGGCACGACGATCGGATGCGGCGACGCAGCCGGCGACAGCCTGACGCTGATCGTCGACCCCGACACCCGCGTGCCGTGCGGCGACGGCCAGGTCGGCGAAATCTGGGCGCAAGGGCCGAGCGTCGCGCTCGGCTACTGGAACAATCGCGCGCTGAGCGAGCAGACCTTCGAAGCCGAGCTGCCCGGCTACGATGGGCGCTTCCTGCGCACCGGCGATTTCGGTTATCGGTCGGGGTCCGAAGTTTTCGTCACGGGACGCCTGAAGGACATGATGCTGATCCGCGGCGCCAATCATTACCCGCACGACGTCGAGGAGACGATCGAGCCGCTCGACGCCGAACTGTTTCGCCCCGGAGGGTGCGCGGTGTTCGCGCTCGAGGCCGACGCCACGCCGCAGGTGATCGTCGTGCGCGAGTTGCGGGCGCGCTACCTGAAGGCGTTCAGCGACGGCGATCATGCAAGCGCTCATGCACCCGACGCGCTGTTCGGCAGGCTGCGTCATGCCATCAATCTGCACCACGGCATAGCGGTGCACAACATCGTGTTCACGTCGCCGTCGGCGATACCGAAGACGACCAGCGGAAAGGTCCAGCGGCACGCCTGTCGCGAACTGTTTCTCAGCGACACGCTGCCGGTGATCACGCAGTGGCGCGCGCAGCTCGACGCGCCGAACGACATCCGGAACAACTGACGAGGAACGCAGCATGCAAGAAAAACTGGACGCGGACTACTTCAACCGATTCGGCGCCAACTATCTGCCGGGCCTGCTCGGCATCGTCGTCAACCGGGTCGAGAAAAACCACGTGCTCGCCGAGCTGACGATTCGCGAAGCCGTGCTCGCGCACGGCATCCTCCATGCGGGCACGATCGTCAGCATCGCCGATACCGCATGCGGCTACGGGTGTCTCGCGAGCTTGCCGGAAGGCGCGTCCAGCTTCAGCACGCTCGAGCTGAAGAGCAATTTCATGGGGTCGGCCCGCGCCGGCGTGATCGTCTGCGAGGCGCGCGCGCTCCATAGCGGCCGCATGACGCAGGTCTGGGACGCGACCGTCCGGCATCGCGAAACGGACAAGCTGCTCGCCACGTTCCGCTGCACGCAGATGATCCTCTGGCCGACGAAGTAGATCGCGATGAGCGCCCCCGATCTGAAGGACACGCCGCATGCGGCCGCTCGCGAACGGCGCGCCGAAATCGACATGACCTGGCTCGACCCGCTGCGGCTCGGCATGCGCGCGGCGCGGCTCAAGCGCGACCGGGCCGCGCAATCGACGCCCGGCGTGCGCTTCTGCGAGCTGCCCGATGCGAGCATTCGCGTGCGCGTCGCGGGCGAGCGGTCCGGCGAGCGGCCGACGATCGTGCTGGTATGCGATCCGCCAAGCGTGATCGAACACTACGACCGATTGGTTTCGTTGCTCGCGCCGTCCGCGCGCGTCGTCTGTTTAGAGCCGCCCGGGTTCGGCTTCTCGGTGCCGAAGCGCGGTTTCAAGTTCTCGTTCGACGCTTACCGCTCGGCGATCGAGCAGATGCTGATCGAATTGGACGAGGGGCCGTATCTGCTCGCGTTCTCGTGCGTGTGGGCGCACATCGCGTTGCAGATCGCCGCGCGAGAGCCCGAGCGGATCGCGAAACTGATGCTGTGGCAAAGCCCCGCGTGGAGCGATCAGGTCCGTTGGGCGCGGCACGTCGACGCCCGCAACCTCCTGGCGACGCCGCTCGTCGGGCAGCTTGCTTGCGCGTTCGGCGCACGGAAAATCGGGATCGCGTGGTTCCGGCAAGCGATGGCGAAAGACCGTTATCGTGAATTCACGCCGTTGCTGGAGACCGCGTTCGAGCAGGGCGCGTTCTGCTGCTTCGGCTCGCTCTGGCAGCACTTCTACGACCGCGCACCGCCGGCGGTCTCGGTCCGGCAGCCGACGCTCGTCACATGGGGCGCCGCCGACCGCACGCATCGGCACAGCGACAAGCTGTCGATTGCACGCCAGGTGCCGCACGCCGTCTGGCATGCGTTCTTCGAGCATGCGGGGCATTCGCCGGAACTCGAGGATAGTCCGGCGTTTGCGGCAGTGCTGCTGGATTGGTGGGATCAGCGCGGGCCGTCACCGCGCTCGGGATAGTTGGGCGACTTGTTCTACGACACGGCAGCACCGAGTCGCTGCCCGTGTCGAATTCGGCTGCCCGCGGTTGTCAACGTTCTGTCGTCTCAGGTTGCCGAAACGATGCACCATAAGCTGTCTCCGGCAGACGGTCGCGGCCGCTTAGCCGCGAGCGGAAGGTGCCGGCCGGCGGCGTCGTTCGATACAAGCCGCGCTTTTTCAATTCCGGTACGATCAGTTCGGCGAAATCGTCGAGCGTTCCCGGGCTGATCAGCGGATTGAGCATGTAGCCGCTCGTCGTCGACTGCCGCGCATGCTCGGCGAGCTGATCGACGACTTCGTCGGGCGAGCCGACGAGGATCAGGTCGGTGCCGCGCGTGACGCTCGCGAACTTGCGCCGCACGTCGCCGGCGGTGAGCGGCTTGCCGCTGCCGTCGGGCCGCACCACGTAGGACGTGAGGCCTTCCGTCTGCGTCGTCAGCGGTTCGTCGTCCGCATAGCGATCGATGTCGATGCCGGTGTCGCCCGCATAGCTGACGAGTTGCGCGTGCCGGTGATAGTGCTGCTGCAGCGTGTGGTATTTCTCCTTCGCGTCGCTCGACGAGCGCGCGGTCACGATTCGCAGCACCGTCAGCGACTTCACGTCGTCCGCCGCGCGGCCGCGCTCCGCAGCGAGCCGGCGAATCTCGTCGAGGCCCGCACGAATCTCGTGCGGATTCGACTTCGCGACGAACACCACCTCCGCGTGCTTCGCCGCGAACTCACGTCCGCGCCCGGACCAGCCGGCCTGGATCAGCACCGGCGAGCGCTGCGGCGACGGCGCACAGACGTGCGGCCCCTGCACCCGATAATGCGTGCCTTCGTGCGCGATCGGCCGCACGCGGTCGCCGCGCGCATAGCACGGCGCGTGCTTGTCGGCGACGACCGCATCGTCCGCCCAGCTCCCTTCCCACAGCTTGTACACGACGTCGAGAAACTCGTCCGCGCGCGCGTAACGTTCGTCGTGGCCGATCATCCGGTCGAGCCCGAAATTGCGCGCCGCGCTCGTCAGGTACGACGTCACGATGTTCCAGCCGATCCGGCCGTTACTCAGGTGATCGAGCGTGCTGAAGCGGCGCGCGAGCGCGAATGGATGCTCATAGGTCGTGCTCGCGGTCACGCCGAACGCGAGCCGCTCGGTCTGCGCGACGAGCGCCGGAATCAGCATCATCGGATCGTTCGCGGGCGACTCCACCGCCCATCGCAGTGCCGCGTCGGCCGAGCCGCCATAAACGTCGTACAGGCCGAGCACGTCCGCGAAGAACAGCATGTCGAGATCGGCCTGCTCGGCCGTGCGCGCGAGGTTCGACCAGAACGCGAGCGTATTCGCGCGAAGCCGTTCGTCGGCCGGATGGGTCCACAGGCTCGGCGCACCGCCGCAGCCGACGCTGGCTTGTTCATACAGGGAAAACAGCAAGGGGCGAGGATCGGACATCGTGGAATTCGTTACCAGGACATGAATCAGTTGGGTGCCGCCCATGCGCCCGACGATGCGCGGCGGCGCCGGGCAGGCATGCGAGCGTCGGGCACGCGCGTCAGATAGCGATTGACGCGCTTCTCGAGACGAGCGGCCGGAATGGTCAGCAGCGCGACCAGCGCAACATAGACGATAGCCGCGCCGGCCAGCGGTTCGTACACGCGCAACGTCTCGAAGCGTAGCGTATTGGCCGTCCCCATCACGTCGAACACGGTAACGGTCGACGCGAGGACGGTCGATTTCAGCAGCAGGATCGCCTCGCCAGTGAGCGCGGGCAGCGCGAGCCGCCACGCGCGCGGGCCGACGATGCGGCGCAGCACCTGCACGCGTGTCATCCCGTATGCGTGGCCGGCTTCGATCTCGCCGGCCGGAACGCTGGCGATCGCGCCGCGCAGGATCGTCGCGACATACGTGCTCTCGTTCACGCTCAACGCGACGATCGCGTACCAGAACGCGTCGCGCAGCAACGGCGATGCCCAGCTGTCGCGCATCCATTCGCGCGGGACGATCTGCCCGAATCCGTAGTACAGCAGATAGAGCTGAACGAGCAGCGGCGTGCCGCGAATCAGCATGAGCCAGCCGCGTGCAGACCAGCGCAGCGGCGCATGGCGCGCACCGGCGGCGAGCGCGAGCGGCACGCCCAGCAGCACGCTGGCCGCGCCCGACAAAAGCGTGAGCGCGAGCGTCGTCGGCACCGCGGCGAGCAGCTTTGGCATCACCGTATCGAGCAGGAACGGCAGCGAGAAGATCATGCGGTTACGCGCCTCGTGCCACGGTTCGCATGCCGCTCGAGCGCCGCGACGATGCCCGTCGACGCGATGCTCAGCAGCAGGAACAGCGCGGCCGTGACCAGATAGAAGAATACGTAGTGCCGCGTCGCGCCGGCCGCGAGCTGGCTCGCCTTCAGCAGATCCGTGAACGAGCCGAGCACGCTGATGAACGACGCATCCTTGGTCGCGTTCAGCCACACGTTGCCGACGCCCGGTAGCGCGAGCCGTGCGGCGGCCGGGAGCCGGATGCGGATCAATGTCTGCCATGGCGTCATCCCATATGCGTGCGCGGCTTCGACCTGGCCAGCCGGCACGTTGACGAGCGCCGCGCGGAAGATGTCGGTCAGATACGCGCCCTGGATGAACCCGAGCGACAGTGCGGCGACGACGAACGGATCGAACGCGAAGCCGTCGGACACGATCCCGCTGTCGCGAAGCGCATGCTCGACGGCCGGTGCCACCGTATAGAAGGCGAGCAGCAGGCACAACAGCTCGGGCAGCGCGCGCACGAGCATCGTATAGAGCCGCGCGAGCGATGCGAGCGGCGCGTACCGCGACAGCTTGCCGAGCGCGCCGGTGATGCCGAGCAGCACGCCGGTGCAGAACGACGCTGCCGCGACGCCAAACGTCAGCGCGAACGCGCTCGCGAACACACGGCCATACCCGCCGTCGCCGAATGCGAGCAACGCGAGCAGCGAATCGTCCGCGGCCATCGGTCAGCGGCCCTTCTCGATCGTGCCCTTCAAGTTCGGATAGCGGGCGGTGATCGCATCCCACGTGCCGTCCTGCTGCAGTTGCGCGATCGCGGTCGACAGCTTGCCGCGCAGCGCATCGCCGTGGCGCACGCCCGCGCCGATGCCGAGGCCCAGCACCGGATTGTCCGCGCACGTGGCCTTGACCTCGAAGTCCTTGCCGTCGCGCGACGCGAGGAACGCCGTGAACAATCCCTTGCCTTCCTGCACGTAGTCGACACGGCCGGACACCAGATCCGCGAGCGCATTGTCGAATTTGTCGAACGCCTTGATCTGCGCATCCTGCTTGAAGCGGGAATCGAGGAACGCCGAGAAGTTCGTGCCGGCCTCGACGCCGATCACGCGGCCCTTGAAGCTCGCAGGCACCGCGCAGTCGACGCGGCGCCGGTCGCTTTTCGCGCCGACGAACACCGTCGGCGATTCGTAATACGCACGGCTGAAATCGATCGCTTTCTGCCGTTCGCCGGTGATCGTCATCGACGACCAGATCACGTCGATCTTGCGGTTCTGCAACGCCGGAATCAGGCCGTCCCAGGCAATGTCGGTGAGCTCGCACCGCACGTTCAGTTTGCCGCACGCGGCATCGAGCACGTCGATTTCCCAGCCCTTCCACTTGCCGGCCGCATCCTTCGAAAAGAACGGCGGATACGACTCGGCGTCGATGCCGACGCGCAACGTCGGCTGGGCCGCATGGGAAGCCGGCACGAGGCCGAGCACGAACAGCGCGGCCGCGGCGCGGCGGCCCCTGGAATGCATCAAACGATTCATGTGGCGAATTTCTGAAATAACGTCGGAACGACCGGCGTCGCAGCCGGCAGGAGGCGAAACTGTAATGCGCGTCGAAGCGTGTACCAAATGGTTATTTTTTCGATGAATATCTGATCGCGCGATATGGCGGAACGGCGCACCGTCGAATAGGCGGCTCCTAGTAAACGGTGCCATGATGCAGACGAATTGGTCCGTCACTCGGCGAACACGGATGGCTTTGAACCATGCATGTAATTCCATGAATGGTGGCCGCCGAAGCAATCCCATTGCGTATCGGGCTGTCACAATCAAGCGCTTGACGCCTTCACGCGGGTGCTCTTGACTGAGTGTCACGCGTCGCAAGAAATGGCGGCGCGCTGCTGGCACTTCAAGGCGTCATGTCTTAGGAGAAAAATGATGCTACATCGCCGTTCTCCTCGAATCCGATCGGCTCCTTCCCATTCACTTGCCAACGCAGTTTCCTCAGTTTTGCTGATCATTGCCGCGTCCCACGTCCACGCGCAGTTTCCCGGACCCGCTCCGACGCCGCATTCCCAGCAGGCCTTCGATCCGACCGCCAACTTCACGTCCCGATGGACAAGGGCGGACGCTCGGCAGATCAAGGTCAATTCACTCGTCACGACGGTCGGCGGGAACTCGCTCCCGCCGGCGCTCACGATGCCGAATATCCCGGCGAACTTTCCTGACACCAATGCCGACGTCTGGGTATGGGATACCTGGCCGCTCGCCGACGTGCATGCGGTGCAGCTCAGCTACAAGGGCTGGGATGTGATTTTCTCGCTGACCGCCGATCGCCACGGCGGTTATTCGTTCGATGACCGGCACGTCCATGCGCGCATCGGATTCTTCTACCGCAAGACCGGCATTCCCGCCTCGCAGCGGCCCGCGAACGGCGGATGGATCTTTGGCGGTCATCTGTTTCCGGATGGCGCGAGCATCAAGGTCTTCCCTCCCAATCTGCCGATCACGGAGAACGCTGAATGGTCCGGCTCGGCCCGGCTGACCGACGGTGTCAACCTCAGCATCTACTACACCGCGTTGGCGTTCAACAAATCGTCGCCGAACGGCCCGGACATCACGCCGCCGGTCGCAATCATCTCGCGCGCCGACGGCCATGTCCACGCGGACGCCACGCATGTGTGGTTCGATGGTTTCAACGACCACATCGCGCTGTTGCAACCCGACGGCGTTCTGTATCAGAACGGCGCGCAAAACAATTTCTATAACTTCCGCGACCCGTACGTGTTCGTTGACCCGGCGCATCCCGGCAACACGTACATGGTGTTCGAGGGCAATACCGCGGGCGTGCGCGGAGCGCGCAACTGTACCGCCGCCGATCTTGGCTATGCGCCCGGCGATCCGTACGCGGAGACGGTAGCTGCGGTCAACGCTTCAGGCGCGGTATTTCAGAAAGCGAACGTCGGCCTGGCGATCGCGACCAATCCTCAGCTCACGGCGTGGAAATTTCTGCCGCCGATTCTTTCCGCGAACTGCGTCGACGATCAGACCGAACGGCCGCAAATCTATCTGGCGAACGGCAAGTACTACCTGTTCACGATCACCCACCGTTCGACTTACGCCACCGGCGTCGACGGGCCTGACGGCGTGATGGGTTTCGTCGGCAATGGCATTCGCAGTGACTTCCTGCCAATGAACCAAGGTGGCGGCCTCGTGCTCGGCAACCCGACCGATCTCACGCAACCGGTGGGCGCTCCGTTTGCGCTGGACCCGAATCAGAATCCGCGAACGTTCCAGTCGTATTCGCATTACGTGATGCCAGGCGGCCTGGTCGAGTCCTTCATCGACGCAATCGGCCCGCGGCGCGGCGGGTCGTTGGCGCCAACCGTGAAAATCAACATTGGCCCGACGACCACTGCGGTTGACACGACCTACGGCACCGGCGGATTGGGTGGCTACGGCGATATCTCGGCGAACCAGCCGGCGCTCGGCCGGGGCGGCGCGAACAATGGGGGAGGCAGCCCGCCGTAAGTAACCGTGCCTCGATATCACGTACAGCATGTCATGCGGCATTCAACCTGGCCTCGTAGTCGCTCGAAGCTTTCAGCAGGCAGGCGGTTCGCGGCGCGCGAAACTGGCCGCGCGAACCGTCGACCTCATGCGGCACGCGCAACTGTTCCCGCGGCACGATGCCGCCGGACGTGCGGCGACAATCAATGCTCGTGCACGTTCGCTCAGCGCCGGATGGGCTGCGAAGAACGCCTCGATGCGGTGCGCGCCGGCGACGCCAAGTCCAGCGATCGCGGACCACCAGCAGCGGCGCCGTGGAATCCGCACGGTCAGATCGGCCAGCGTACGGATGCCGTGTGCGTGCCGCGCCTCGACAATGCGCGGCGGCAGCCACAGGTCGATCGTGTCGGTAATGAGTGGCATCGGTGCGGGCAGGTTGCGCGCCCGGCTCTCGGCTTTCGACCGGCACGCCAGATCCGTCGGACATACCGCTCTGAAACGACCGAGCGTTGCTGGATCCATGCGACGGCAAGCTCCAGCGCTTCATCGCGTGCCTCCCGGGCGCTGGCGCAATCCCCATCGACGCCGAGCGTGCGTGTTTCTCCGGCCCGGTCGGTGACGATGGCCGCTGCTGCGTAGCGGCCCTCTTCGGTGGCGGTTACCACAGGCCGGACCTCGCAGCCGTGATACGCCATGACGTTGTCCGTTTGCATATGACACCTCCTACATAGCGTTGCGCCCGAAGCAAGCCCGGCAATGCGGGATTGCAGTTCGACCGGGGCGCACGGCTTTCAGCATCGCACCGCGGGCGCGGGTCACCGAGAATGCGCGAGGACGTTACCGCGAAAGACCGGACCACGCGCTCCAGCCCGCTGCCTGGGGGGATCCCCTTGGACAAACAATTCGAACACGCAGCGCTGATCGCAACTGCCTGAGCGATGCATAAAATAGCCCAAGCAATGGAAATTTCAAGCGGCCCTGCAACATGTCATCCGGGAGGCTTCATGGACCTTTTTGACAGGCTTCGGGAACAGATCGAGAGCGTGCGCATGCCGCTCTTTGCCGTCACGGTCACGGCGGCCGCACAGGTGAATACGCCGCTCGTTGCGATACTCCACTGGCACGGATTCCGGCGCGCGACACCGCTCGTCCTGCCCGGCGTCGAGATTCCGCCACGGCCGGTTCCGGGCTCGGCCATCCAGCTCGATGCGCCGTGGCGCAGCTTCGAGACCGTGGATGCCATGCTGCTTGATGCCGCGTGGCAATCCGGCGCGTGGGAGGTCGAGCGCGTCGAGCGGCGCGGCTGCAACGTGATCGGCGCCAGCGCTGCGGAGGCGCTCGCGTGCCGTCAGGCGTTCGGCGACTACGGAGAGAACGTGGCCCGCGACCTGCAGCTTCTCATTGACGAGACCGCTCGCGACGAACTGATGCAGCTCGCTGCGCGCAGGGGCTATGTGCGCTGGCTGTTCCGGCCCGTCAAGGGCGGCCTGTGGCGCACGCTCGATGAGCCGGACGATACCCTCGACGCCGATGGCGGACGCCGGCCCCCGTGTCCCGTGCCGCCCGAGCCCCGCCGCCCGGATGGACGCGGCCGCACCGTATATCGCCTCGGCAGGGTCCATCGCATCCTGTTGCCGCGCTGAAACAATTTGTTACAACGAGCCATTTTCACGCCCTCTTGAAGCGCGCGATGGGCGCCACTATTTCGCAATCCGCCAGACACTGGCTCGGCTGCACCGCGGCGTTCCACGCGCCCCGGTATCCGCAGCCGGATTCCCTTATTGGTGATCCTTTAATCGCTCAGGAGATGGAAATGCAGATTCGTCCCCTCTACGACCGGGTTATCGTCAAGCGAATCGAAATGCAGCGGACGACGGCTTCGGGCATCGTGATACCCGATTCAGCGGCAGAAAAACCAGAACAAGGCGAAGTCGTCGCGGTCGGCAGCGGCCGGCTGCTGCAGGATGGAACGCTGCGCGCGCTCCAGTTGAAAGTCGGTGACCAGGTTCTCTTCGGCAAATACGCAGGCCAGACCGTCAAGGTCAATGGCGAGGAACTACTCGTCATGCGCGAGGAAGACGTCATGGGCGTCCTCGAGGCTAACATCGGCGCCTCCCGCAAGGCCGCCTGAAATCCTGAGCCGGTCGCGAACACCCGACTGGTGGTTCGCGACGCGTTGAGTCAACGACTACTATCCGGAGCAACAACATGACTGCAAAAGACGTCCGATTCCATGACAGCGCCCGCGCCCGTATCGTCAAGGGCGTGAACGTCCTCGCCGATGCCGTGAAGGTCACGCTGGGGCCGAAAGGCCGCAATGTGCTGATCGAGCGCAGCTTCGGCGCACCCACCATCACGAAGGATGGCGTGTCGGTCGCGAAGGAAATCGAGCTGAAGGACCGCTTCGAAAACATGGGCGCGCAGATCGTCAAGCAGGTCGCATCGAAGACCGCCGATGTGGCCGGCGACGGTACCACCACGGCCACCGTGCTCGCGCAGGCAATCGTGCAGGAAGGCATGAAGCACGTTGCCGCCGGCATGAATCCGATGGACCTCAAGCGCGGCATCGACAAGGCCGTGGCCGCCGTGCTCGACGAGCTGCGCAAGCTGTCAAAGCCGATTTCCACGAACAGGGAGATCGCGCAGGTGGGTTCGATCTCGGCGAACTCCGACGAGACGATCGGCAAGATAATCGCTGACGCCATGGAGAAGGTCGGCAAGGAAGGTGTCATCACGGTCGAGGATGGCAAGTCGCTCGAGAATGAGCTGGACGTGGTTGAAGGGATGCAGTTCGACCGCGGCTACGTCAGCCCCTATTTCATCAACGATCCGGAAAAGCAGGCCGCGTATCTGGACGACGCGCTGATCCTGTTGCACGACAAAAAGATATCGAACATCCGGGATCTGCTGCCGGTCCTCGAGGCGACCTCCAAGGCAGGCAAGCCCCTGCTGATCATTGCGGAAGATGTCGACGGCGAAGCCCTGGCCACGCTCGTGGTCAACGCGATGCGAGGCATCCTGAAGGTGGCGGCGGTCAAGGCGCCCGGTTTCGGCGACCGGCGCAAGGCCATGCTCGAGGACATCGCCATCCTGACCGGCGCGACCGTCATCTCGGAAGAAACCGGCAAGCAACTGCAGAAGGCGACACTCGAGGATCTCGGCCGTGCCAAGCGCGTCGAGGTGCGCAAGGACGACACGATCATCATCGACGGCGCGGGCGACGAGAAGCGCATCGAAGCGCGCGTGAAGTCCATCCGTACGCAGATCGAGGAGGCCACGAGCGACTACGATCGCGAGAAGCTGCAGGAACGCGTGGCGAAGCTCGCGGGCGGTGTAGCCGTCATCAAGGTTGGGGCGGCGACCGAGATCGAGATGAAGGAGAAGAAGGATCGTGTGGACGACGCGCTGCATGCCACACGCGCGGCGGTCGAGGAAGGCATCGTGCCGGGTGGTGGCGTCGCGCTTCTGCGCGCGCGTTCGGCGGTGACGAGCCTGAAGGGCGCCAACGGTGATCAGGACGCCGGTGTCCATATCGTGCTGCGCGCGCTCGAAGCACCGCTGCGCGTCATCGCCTCGAACGCGGGGGATGAGCCGTCGGTGGTCATCGCGAAGGTGCTCGAAGGCAAGGACAACTTCGGCTACAACGCGGCCACCGGCGAGTATGGCGATCTCGTCGAGGCGGGTGTGGTCGATCCGACCAAGGTCACGCGTACAGCCCTGCAGAACGCCGCATCGATTGCCGGGCTGATCCTGACGACGGATGCAACGGTTGCCGAAGCGCCGAAGGACGAAAAGCCGGTGCAGTCCGCCACGCCGGAACTCGAGTACTGACCCGGCAGCGGGTCGTGCAAGCGCCGGCCAACAGTCGCGGCCGGCGCAACGCGTTCGGCGCCGCACGCGGTCCTCGTCATGCGGCGCCGCATTTTGCCGGAAACCAACATGAAACTCGAACTTCGCATTGACGGAAAACCACTTGACATTGAGCTCGACGACGTCGTGGCAGGACTGCTGAGCGCCCGGCTTAACCTGCCCGCAGGTGCAGACAACAAGGACGCACTCGCGCGCTACCTCAGCGAAAAGGGCGAGCCCTGGAGTCTCGACGAGGAGCACATGCGCAGGCGCATACTTCGCCGGCTGATTCTGGATATCGCCGACCCGGCGCTGGTCATCCGCCATCTCATGGCTGACGAATGAACTTGCCCGACCAGCCAGGTCGGGATGCGGCGACATAAACCCGCGTCTCGATCGTCCTGCTATCCCGCTGAATCGGACATCACCATGGCCAACGAACCTCGTTCGTCTGCCCGCTCGTCGAGGGGGCTTCCTGCCGGCGTGCTCGGAATCGACTACCTCAAGTTTTTACAACTTTCGGTTGACGATGCGCTTCCCGGCGAGGAGTTACTCGGCGAAGAAGCGCTGGAGGAAGCCATGAGCGCCATCCGCGTTGGTTCAATGCGCGCGGCACGGCCGGCAATGAAGGTCTTCTTTGATGGCTGCCGGTTCTGGCTCGCCAGTCACTTTCACCGCTATGAGGCAGCCCGCCGTCTCGGTGCCCGTCATCAGGAATTCTGGTGCGAGATCGAGCCCGGTCCAAAGGACGACGCTGTGCGATATGCGTCGAGCGTTTCCAGCTTCATGCATTTCCGTCAAGCGCCTTGACACGCTTGAAGAGCAATATCGTCTCGCGCTGGCCCGACAGTACGCGCCGAAGAGCGAGAAGCGCAAGGATCGCCTGTTTAACGAGGTCGAGGAAGCCGAGGTGAACGTGAGCTGACGCAGCGAGCGCGCTACAGAGACCCAGACGCGGACATCGCCGGTCGATCCCGGCCATCGCGATGCGGCAATGCTCACCCGTCAGTTGAAAATGGCTCTCCATTCGGTGTACTCAGTTCACCGCTTACGGGGCAAGTGCAGGGCGGCGCGTGACAAATTAGCCAGGATTTTCCGCACCGTATAGAAGGTTTATGCGCCGACCACGATGCGGCAAGCCAGGATTTCGCCGAGCGCTAAGCGGACCGTACGTTAGGCTAGCTTTACGTCGTTCAGTCTGGGCAGGCGTGAGGAGAAACCATCGGCCCTTGCCCCCAAGCGATAGGGACCGACGACTTCTGCATTCGCGTCTGCCACGCGAATCGAAGATTCGGACAAGAGCCACTCTCGCAGCTCATCGAGCATGGCGGCAGACCCGATGACGTCGCGGATGCGAATTAAATCTGCGCTGAGCCACCATCGACAAACAGTTCGCTGCCATTGACAAAACTGCTTTCATCCGAGGCGAGGAATAGCGCAGCGCTGGCCGTCTCGTCAGGGTTGCCCAAACGCCCAAGCGGCGTCGTCTCCTGTACCGCGCTGACCATCCCTTCGTGTACGTCAGTCGACGGAGCAAGGTTATGCCAGCCAGGCGTCGACGTCGATCCCGGCACGAGCACATTGACGCGAATCTTGCGAGGCGCGAGGTCGAGAATCCAGCTGCGCGCGAAGTTGCGGATGGCCGCCTTGCTTGCACTGTAGACGCTAAATGCGGGGATGCCGGTGACCGCTGACGTCGAGCCCGTGAGAACGATGGATGCGCCATCCTTAAGCAGCGGCAGGGCCTTCTGCACGGTGAAGAGCGTCCCTTTCACGTTAATGGCGAATGTCTTGTCGAAATGTTTTTCGGTGATATTGCCGAGCGCGGCAAACTCGCCACCGCCAGCGTTCGCAACCAAGACATCGATGACACCCGCTTCTTCGCGGATGGTGGCATAGAGGCGGTCGAGGTCGGCGAGATTCGATATGTCCCCCACGATGCCCCGCGCGTCGCCGCCGACCTCGGCAACTGCCTTGTCCAACTCCGCCTGACGACGGCCAGTCATGAAAACACGCGCGCCCTCCGCCGTGAAGCGCTTTGCGATTGCGAGTCCGATACCGCTGTTCGCGCCAGTGACCAATGCAACCTTACCTGTAAGCCTACCCATCTCGACTCTCCAGTTACGTTTCGAGGTTGCATTATCGAGCGACACGCTCTGATAAGATAGTACCTACCTAAAGGTAAGTATGGGGATTTCGATGGAGCTGCGTGCGGACAGTTGCGGGTTAGAAGTTGCGTTGACGATTATCGGCGGGAAGTGGAAACCTCTCGTCTTGTTTCATCTCAGCCCTGGCCCCCGTCGGTTTGGCGAGCTGAAGCGCCTTGTGACCGGCATCAGCGAGAAGGTCCTGATTCAACAGTTGCGCGAACTTGCGGACGACGGTGTCATCACTCGCCGCGACTACCAGACGGTTCCGCCGAAGGTGGATTACGAAATGACGCCATTTGGTCTATCGTTGGCGCAAGCACTGAAACCGCTTTGCGCCTGGGGCGATGAAAACCGGGTTCGGATTGGTGAGTTGCAGAAGGAAGCTCAGTCGACCGCTTCCTGACATCCTGGGGCGCACGGTGTTGTTCAAGTCGGCCAGCGAAATGCTCGGCGAGCTTGCGGCACTGGACAGCGACTCGGCGTTGCGCCGACGTTTGCAGCACTATGCCACGCCGGACATCCTGGTGATCGACGAGATCGGATACCTGCCGTACTCGAACCGTCGCGGACCTGCTGTTCGAACTCGTCAGCCGACGATACGAAAAGCGCTCGACCATCGTAACGACCAACAAGCCGTTCAAGGAGTGGTCGGACGTGTTCTCGAACGCGGCCTGTGTAGTGTCGCTCCTCGACCGCCTCGTGCATCGCGCTGAGGTGATCTCGATCGAGGGCGAGTCGTACCGACTCGAGGAGGCCCGCGAGCCTAACGAGGCCCGGGCCCCCCGCAGGCCCGCGGCAAAGAAGGTGGCAGCATCATGAGCCGCACGCCGTTGTTGCCTTTGGGACGCTGGCGCGGTCTGCCGTTCGTCGTGCCCGACGACTGGACACCCGAGCAGGCGCTGGTCGTGTTCGAACTGCTCGATGACCTGCTTGCCACGATCACTGACTTCTACGGCGTTCAGCTTCACGAACAACTGAGCGAACTGTGCGCCTCACGAGACATCCACACGCGAAAACACGATCCGCCGTTCTGAACAGCATCGAGCGCATCACATCAAAGGGGCCCTTGCGGCCCCTTCATACTTGAGCAAAATGCTTGACATTGCGCCGCCGTTTAAGCGCGGTTCTGGACCGCCATCAACAGCGCGTTCGCCCTAGCCGATTTCGATCGTGCGACTGGCGGACTGCGCCGGTTCCGATTTCGGCACGGTCAACGTGAGTACACCGTTATCAAACTTTGCCAGGGTGTGGTCGGGGTCGGCGTTTTCCGGCATCGGGATCGTGCGCATGAAGCTTCCATGGGCGCGCTCCAGCCGGTAGCAGCCGTTTTCCTCGCTGCGCACATCCTGCCTTTTCTCTCCGCGCAGCACGATTGCGCCATCCTCGACGCTCAACTTCAGATCTTCGCGCTCCATTCCGGGCAGTTCGGCGGTCACGCGCAGCACCGGCCCTTCGTCGACGACGTCGATGCGCGGCTGGAAGCGCGATGAACTGAAGTCGCCAAACCATCGTTCGAGCGCGCCACGGCCTGCAAACGGGTCGTGGAAGAACGCCTCCATTGCACGCCACGGGTCGCGTGAGAACAGTCTCGGGACGTCAGGCCACGCGGCCCGCCACTGTTCGCTTGTCGGCGGGCTTTCCGTGCCTTCCGCATCGGACTTGCGGGCAGCGCCGCGAAGGAACTTGAAGGGGTTCCACTTTTTCAAATCGGTATTCATGGCGTCCTCCGATTCAGCTTCAATCTGTCTCGAGCGTGGCGGCGAATCCATCAGGTAGCGAGCGTGCCCCGAGCGTCGACTGCGCCGAGCACGCCGCGATCGATTGCACCGCTTACTCGACCGCATCGCGCCGCGCTTCGGCCGCGCTTGTCCAGCGTTCGCTTGAACGCGGCGGATGCCAGTTGCGCCGACACCTCGTCGTTCCGTTCGATCCGAACGATAGCGATGTAGCCGTCCGGTGCGGACAGGCGAGCCACGATCCGTCGCACGGGAATCGTACGGATTCGGATCGCATGTCCTTGTCAGAACTCCTGCATGACATCAGACACCCGTCCCCCTGCTCCTGGTCCGCGCAGGCGGCAGCGCGATCGCTGCCGCCTGTGCTTCCGACCTGCCGTTGCCGACGGGTCAGCGGGTCCTGACTTCAACGCGTCGTGGGCGTGCCTCGTCGCGGCGCGGGATCGTCAGCTTCAGCACTCCGTCCTGGAGGCTCGCCGCGATCCTTGACGTATCGAAGTCCGGTGACAGCGTAAACGTCCGGGCGAAGTGCGGTTCGCGAACCTCGGCATGCTGCAGCCGCAGATTGGCCGGCGTCGGCACCGCCGCCTCGGCCTCGATCGAGAGGCTGTTGTCGTGAACCTTGACGTCCAGCTTGTCCCTCGTCACGCCGGGCAGGTCCGCCCATAGCGTGACGGCCTGGCTGTCCTCGTATATGTCGACGGCCGGGACGAGCGTGATCCGGCGCGTGGGCTGTTCCGTGTCGCGACGTGCGACGGTGGATGGGCCGCGTTCGGCCAGTTGGGTCGTGTCAGTCATGATCGGCTCCTCGGATTACTGGATCGCGATGGCGCGCGGCTTGGACGATTCGCGCCTGCCGACACTGATCGACAGACAGCCGTTTTCGTAGCGCGCCTGGACCTTGTCGGGATCGGCGGTGTCGGGCAGCTCGATGACACGCCTGAACGCGCCGGCAAAGCGCTCCTGCGCATACGTACGCGTCTCGCTTCCCGTGCCGGGCCGTGTCGGTTTGCGTTCGCCGCTGATGGTCAGCAAGCCCTTGTCGATCGATACGTCGAGTTCGGTGGCGTCGATGCCCGGGGCGAACGCAACGATCTCGATCGACTCGTCGGTCGCACCGATATTGATCTGAGGAAACGCGCCAAGCCGGCCAGCGCGGATGCTGGACGGGAAGCCGCCGAAGCGTTGCGCCATCTGCTGCTGCAGGCGTTCGAACTCGCTGAAGAGGTCGGTTCCGAAGTAAAGATCGCTCATGATCGTATCCTCCTTGAATGCAGCCGGGAGGCGAACGGGCCTACGCGCTCCAGTTCGCCTGCCGGACTGTCGGCAAACAAATCGAAACACGCAGCGCGCGGGATCCGGAGGCCCGCGCGTCTGCCTGAGCGAAACCTAAGATAGGCACTCTGCGAAAAATTTCAAGGTGCGCCGGCAGATTTTTGCACTTGAAATTCCGTAGCCTGAACCTATCATCGCAGCGGCTTGGAACTGCATGCGGAGGACGCCATGGAATTCGACACGGACTGGCTTACGCTGGGCAGGCATCGTATCCGGCTGCGCTCGACAAAGGGCTTTCCGACCGAGACGATGCGCACCGTGACCGAGGTCGTCAGGCTCGCGATCGACAACAACATGAGCGCGCGGGCGCGACTCGTCGAGGTCGTCTGCCGGCATGAACAGACCTACGACGTGCTGGTCGGCACGACGATGGCGGAGGACAAGGATTGTGCACCGCAACTTGAAGCCGCGGTTGCGGTTGTGCTGGGCCTGTTGCCCGACCAGATCAACATCACGGTCACCCCGGTCACGCAAAAGGAGGTGGATCTGCACTTTGGCGTGTACGAGCGGATGCTGTCGGAGAAGCTGAGTACGGCTCGGCCGCCCCGCTGACCGATCGGCCCGGCGCTCCGCCGTGCGTCCGGCACAGGTTCGCGCCTCCTGCCACGCCGGCGGGCGCGGCGCGGGGCGGGGCGGGCACGGCGGCAACGATCGCGGAATGGGAGCACCATCATGAAAGTACGTTCACGCGGGCGACTCGCCGCGGCAGCCCTGGCCGCGGGCGCCTTCCCTGCCGCGGTGGTTGCCGTGGCGCCGCTGCCGCGGGCATTGCCGGCCCAGCAGGACATCTGGATCTCCGGCACGATCCAGCGGGGCAGCGGACAATTCGCTCCGGGGGACTATACGACGATCCGGCTGGATCGCCCGGCCGCGTCACCGTGCAGCGACAAGGTCGTGACCGACATTCAGCTCGGCCGGGCCGGCAGCACCGAGCACTTGCGGTGGTTGCCGTAGCCGAACCAGCGGGTCGCGGTGAAAGCACGTATTACCTGACCGGATTCCGGAATCCGGTCAGCACCGACGCAGGACTTCGCATTTCCGATCTACTGACCCGGCGGGGGAGCTGTCGATGCGGTTGCCCGCGATGCCCGACAGCGCATCGACGGCCTTGATTTTTTCGCAACTGTTTTTATATTTTGTTTTGCCAGCCCGGATAGCGATGAAGGGCAAATGGCGTATGCCCGTGACGTCGGATGACGCGTGTCTGGGAAGCACAGCGAGCGGGCAGAGTCAGGGGTGCGAAGCGAAACTTCACCGGATACGGTGAGCCTCGCAGCGCATTCGTCGGACCGGTGGTCCCGTCGGCGATCGCGCGCCCGCCCCTGAGGGAGTGACGGCCGCCTCCGATGCGGCGGCCATTGGAAGACGTGCAGGGCTGTCATGAAAACGGCGATCAGTTACCGGAACATTTCGGAGCTTGCCCGCCCCGACCTGAAAGGCCTGATTGGCAATCTCCTCGACCGGCATCTTCAGCCGCACCTGTCGCATTTCCCCGCCGAACTCGTCCGGTTGCGTGCGGCCCTCGAACGAAGCGGCCATCGCAGTCTCTACCGGGCAAGGCTCCGGCTCGGATTGCCGAGCACCACACTCACCTGTTCAGACGAATCGCCCGAGATCCGCAAGGCGCTCGAACGCTCCTTCGCGGAACTGGAGCGTCAGCTCGAGCGCCACATCGCCCATCTGCGTCACGAGGACAATTGGCGCCGCAAGGAGCGCCGCGCCGGGTTGCGGCGACTCAAAGGCGCGGTGGCCGGCCCCGCCGGTGCCGGGCTGGCGCTGTTCGGCGAGCTCGTGCGTCCGCTGCTTCCGGAACTCGATCGCTTCGCGGAGCGAGAACTCGCCTACCTGCAGGCGCGCGGCGATCTCGCACCGGGGGCCCCCGCCGTCGACGAGGTCGTCGACGAGACGCTGGCCCGTGCCTGCGAAAGACTCACGCAGTATCCACGCAGGCTCGAGCCGAGGCAGTGGCTCTATCAGATCGCGCTCGAGGTGCTCGCCGAGGAAGTGAGCCGCCGGCAGACCGACGAGGGCCGCTGGGTCTCCCTGGAAGGCAGACCGCCGGTCCAGCTGCGCGAGCCGCACGAAGACGATGACGAGCTCCTGTTTGAATACTGGCAGCCCGACGAAATGCTGCGGCTCGAGGACGTGACGCCGGCGGCCGACGGTACGCCCGAAGAGGAGTTGAGCGCGAAGGAAACGCGTCGTCTCGTCACGGCGCTTATTGCGGAGATGCCGACGTCGTGGCGCCAGGCGCTGGTGCTGTGTCGGATGGAAGCCGTACCCCAAGCCTCCGCCGCCCAGGTGCTCGGTATCAGCGAGCGGGAACTCGAGTGCTGGCTCGCGGAGGCCGACGCGTTTCTCAAGGCCCGGCTCGGCGAGTTGCGGCTTACGCCGCGGGACGCAGGCGTGGCCGGAGACTACATCGAGACGGGTGCGCCGCCACCGGCGTCCCGGCTGACCCGGGAGTTCGATGACGCCATGCGGGGTAATGCGCCTGTGTCGGGCTCGGCGTGGAGGTGAACCATCATGACCCTCAGGACGCCACATTCGGAACTCGCCGGCGCGGACGTGCTGCTCGACGAGGCGCTGCAGGAAACCTTTCCGGCCAGCGATCCCATTGCGCGCACGCCGGCATGCGACCGAATCCCCATGGAACCTGACGATACGGAGCCAACCATGAAAATCTGCCCATTGCATGATCGGGTCGTGGTCCGGCGGCAAGAGCAGGCGCGCAGGACCGCAGCAGGCATCGTCATCCCCGACACGGCGGCCGAAAAACCCGACCACGGCGAAGTGATCGCCGTCGGCCCCGGCACGCGGCTCGAGGACGGCCGCCGTTGCGAACCGGACGTCAAGGTGGGCGACCGCGTGCTGTTCGGCAAATACGCCGGCACCCCCATCAAGGTCGACGGCGAAGCGTTGCTGGTCATGCGTGAAGCCGACCTGCTGGCGGTGGTGACCGCGGATTCCGCTCCGTGAGAGCCTCGATGGCGGATCCATGGCGCGGCGTTGCGCTTTCCTGAAATATCGGGAGGAACCGGAAAATGGCAGCCAAGGACGTCAAGTTTCACGATCTCGCCCGCCACCGCATTCTGACGGGCGTCAATCTGCTTGCCGACGCGGTCAAGGTCACGCTCGGTCCGAGGGGACGCAACGTCGTGCTCGAGCGATCGTTCGGCGCACCGACGGTCACCAAGGACGGCGTGACCGTGGCGAAGGATATCGAACTGCGCGACCGGTTCGAGAACATGGGCGCGCAGATGGTCAAGCAGGTCGCCGCGAAGACCTCCGATGTCGCCGGTGACGGCACGACCACCGCCACCGTATTGGCCCAGGTCATCGTGCGGGAAGGCATGAAGTACGTCGCCTCCGGCCTGAATCCGATGGATCTGAAGCGTGGTATCGACCAGGCCACGGCGGTCGTCGTCGACGAGCTCAGGAAGCGCTCGAGAGCCGTGACGACCAGCAAGGAAATCACCCAGGTCGGCGCCATCTCGGCGAATGCCGACGAGGAGATTGGGCGAATCATCGCCGAAGCGATGGAAAAGGTCGGCAAGGACGGAGCGATCACCCTTGAAGAGGGGAAATCGCTGCAGAGCGAACTGGACGTGGTCGAAGGCATGCAATTCGATCGCGGTTGGCTCTCGCCGTATTTCATCACCGATCCCGAGAAGCAGCTCGCCGTGCTCGAGGAGCCGTACATTCTCGTGCATGACAGGAAGATCTCCAGCATCCATGACCTGCTGCCCGTGCTGGAAGCCGTCGCCAAGGCGGGCAAGCCGTTGCTGATCATCGCGGAGGACGTCGAGGGCGAGGCCCTGACCACGCTCGTGGTGAATTCGCTGCGCGGCATCCTCAAGACAGTGGCAGTGAAGGCGCCGGGCTTCGGCGATCGCCGCAAGGCGATGCTGGAAGACATCGCGACGCTGACCGGCGGCCTGGTGATTTCGGAGGAAACCGGCAAGCAGCTCGAGAAGGTCGCGCTGGAAGACCTCGGACGGGCCAAGCGGGTGGAGGTCGAGAAGGAGGCCACCACGATCATCGACGGCGCGGGTGAGCGCAAGACGATCGACGGACGCATTCAGGCGATCCGGCGTCAGATTGAAGAAACGACGAGCGACTTTGACAGGGAGAAGTTGCAGGAGCGCATCGCGAAGCTGTCCGGGGGCGTCGCGGTCATCAAGGTCGGGGCGGCCACCGAAGTCGAAATGAAGGAGAGGAAGGCGCGCGTGGAGGATGCGCTGCACGCGACGCGTGCGGCCGTCGAGGAAGGCATCGTACCGGGCGGCGGCGTCGCGCTGTTGCGCGCTCGCGCGGCGCTCGAGACGCTGCGCGGTGCCAACGCCGACCAGGATGCCGGCATCCGGATCGTGCTGCGCGCGCTGGAGGAACCGCTGCGCCAGATCGCGTCGAACGCGGGCGAAGAGCCTTCGGTCGTGCTGAACCGAGTGCTGGAACAGCCCGGCAACTTCGGCTGGAACGCGGCCACCGATACCTATGGGGACTTGATGGAGATGGGCGTGGTCGATCCGACGAAAGTGACGCGTACGACCCTGCAGAATGCTGCGTCAGTCGCCGGGCTGATCCTCACCACTGACGCGGTGGTGGCGGAGTTGCCCAAGGAAGAAACGCGACCCGCCGTACCATCACAGGAGATGGAGTATTGACTTGACCGAGAACGCGCGGCATGCGACACGGCGCAACGGAGCGAAATTCACGAGGACATTCCCCGAACCAGAGCGAGCGAGTGAACACCATGGGCAAGATCATTGGCATCGACCTCGGCACCACGAACTCGTGCGTGGCGCTGATGGACGGCAATCAGGTCAAGGTGATCGAAAATTCGGAAGGCGCGCGCACGACACCGTCGATCGTCGCCTACATGGACGAGGGCGAAGTGCTCGTCGGCGCGCCGGCGAAGCGCCAGGCCGTGACCAATCCCAAGAACACGCTGTTTGCCGTCAAGCGGCTGATCGGCCGCCGGTACGAGGAAAAGGAAGTGCAGAAGGACATCGGCCTGATGCCCTTCAGGATTTTCAAGGCTGACAACGGCGACGCATGGGTCGAGGTGCAGGACAAGAAGCTTGCCCCGCCGCAGGTTTCGGCGGAGGTGCTGCGCAAGATGAAGAAGACCGCCGAGGATTACCTGGGCGAACCCGTCACCGAAGCCGTCATCACGGTGCCCGCCTATTTCAATGACAGCCAGCGCCAGGCGACCAAGGACGCGGGCCGCATCGCCGGCCTCGAAGTGAAGCGGATCATCAACGAGCCGACCGCGGCGGCGCTCGCGTTCGGCCTGGACAAGCAGGAAAACCGTGACCGCAAGATCGCCGTGTTCGACCTCGGCGGCGGCACGTTCGACATCTCCATTATCGAGATCGCCAACGTGCAGGGCGAGAAGCAGTTCGAAGTGCTGTCGACCAACGGCGACACGTTCCTCGGCGGCGAGGACTTCGACCAGCGCATCATCGACTACATCATCGGCGAGTTCAAGAAGGAGCAGGGCGTCGACCTGTCGAAGGACGTGCTCGCACTGCAGCGCCTGAAAGAGGCCGCGGAGAAGGCCAAGATCGAACTCTCGTCGACCCAGCAGACTGAAATCAATCTGCCATATATCACGGCCGACGCGAGCGGTCCCAGGCATCTCACGCTGAAGCTCACGCGGGCCAGGCTCGAAGCGCTGGTCGAGGATCTGGTCGAGCGCACGATGGAGCCGTGCCGCATCGCGATCAAGGACGCGGGCGTCAAGGTGTCGGACATCGACGACGTGATCCTGGTCGGCGGCCAGACGCGCATGCCACGGGTGCAGGAGAAGGTCAGGGCGTTCTTCGGCCGCGAGCCGCGCAAGGACGTCAACCCGGACGAAGCCGTGGCGGTGGGCGCGGCCATCCAGGGCGCGGTGCTCACAGGCGAACGCAAGGACGTGCTGCTGCTCGACGTCACCCCGCTGTCGCTCGGCGTCGAAACACAGGGCGGCGTGATGACGAGGATGATCGAGAAGAACACCACCATCCCGACCAAGTTCTCGGAGATTTTCTCCACCGCGGACGACAATCAGCCCGCAGTGACGATCAAGGTCTATCAGGGCGAGCGTGAGATGGTCGCCGGCAACAAGCTGCTGGGCGACTTCAGCCTCGAAGGCATTGCGCCCGCGCCGCGCGGCGTGCCACAGATCGAGGTGACGTTCGACATCGACGCGAACGGCATCCTGCACGTGTCGGCCAAAGACAAGGCGACCGGCAAGGAAAATCGCATCACCATCAAGGCAAATTCAGGGCTGTCCGAGGAGGAAATACGGAACATGGTGAGGGATGCCGAGGCCCACGCCGCTGAAGATCACCGGATGCGTGAGCTCGCCGACGCGCGTAACCATGGCGATGCGCTGGTGCATAGCACGAAGAAGGCGCTCACCGAGTACGGCGACAAGCTGGAGGCGGGTGAGAAGGAAAAGATCGAAGCCGCGATCAAGGAGCTCGAGGGGGCGCTCAAGGGATCCGACAAGGCCGAGATCGACGCCCGGGTGCATGCGCTCGCCACGGCCTCGCAGAAACTCGGCGAAAAGCTGTATGCCGACGCGCAGGCGGCCGGAGGCTCAGGCGGCCCGACCGGTCAGGAAGCCGATGGCGCGACCAAAGAGGACGATGTCGTGGATGCGGAGTTCAAGGAGGTGAAGACAAAGCGGTAAGCGGCAGCAAAGTCATGCTTCGGCTCGATTCCAGGCTTGGACGAACCGATACCCGGCACGGACATCTCGTAATGGCCGGTCCGCCCGTTCGTCGTTGCGGCGGACACGATTTCCATGTTTGTCGACCATGAAGCTGAACCTGACGATTGATTCCAGGCCTTTGAGCATTGAGCTTGATGACGTAATCGCCGGGCTGCTGGCGGTGCGGCTGGACGCGCCTTCGGAAGGCGACGCCATGCGCAATGCGATTTCCCGTCATCTGAGCGACGTCGGCGGTCCATGGCTGCTGGATGAGGACCACATGCGCAATCGCATCCTGCGCCGTCTCATTTTGGAAATCGCCGATCCGGCGCTGGTCGTTCGGTATCTGATGATCGAGCAGCCGCAGTAGGTTTTCGTGCGAAACGATACGGGGAGGCAGAATCTGCACGTCGACGCACGCTGTCGGGATATAAGCGGCGATCACGATCGAGGTGTATATGAGCGACAGATTCTCTCGGTCTGGCATAGCCGGCGAAAGCAAATCGATGATCGAACGCACCCGCAGCCCGGCCAGCGACTCGGTGCGCAGAACGTGACCGTCCACGATGCCCTCGATGCCACTTACCGCATGCAATTCCGGTACGACGCGGCAGCCGCCAGCGGACGAAGTAGTCATGCGGCGAGAACGCAAGGCGGCGCGAGGATTCGGCTGGATTCAATCGAGGCCGCCCTGGCACAAATACTTGATCGACAGATAGTCGTCGAGCCCGTAGCGCGAACCTTCGCGACCGTAGCCCGACTCCTTCACCCCGCCGAACGGCGCGGCCTCGCTCGCGAGCGCGCCTTCGTTGATCCCGACGATGCCCGTTTCGAGCCGCGCCGACACGCGCGCGATCCGGCGCACGTTCTGCGTGTAGAAATACGCGGCGAGCCCGAACGGTGTGTCGTTTGCGGCGCCGACGGCTTCGTCCTCGGTATCGAAACGGAACAACGCCGCGATCGGGCCGAACGTTTCCTCGCAGGTCAGCTGCATGTCGGCGGTGGCGTCGGCGAGTACCGTCGGCGCGTAGAAGTTCGGGCCGAGTTCGGCCAGGCGTGTGCCGCCCGTCAGCACGCGGGCGCCATGCTCGATGGCGTCGCCGACGTGGCGGGCAATCTTGTCCACCGCGCGCGCGTTGATCATCGGGCCGATCTGCGCGGCCGGGTCGGTCGCCGGCGCGACCTTCAGCGCGGCGACGCGCGCCGCGAGCTTCGCGGCGAATGCGTCGTAGACGCCGGCCTGCACGTAGACGCGATTCGGCGACACGCACGTCTGCCCGCCGTTGCGGAACTTGGCGGCCATCAGCCCGTCGACGGCGGCATCGAGCTCGGCGTCGTCGAAGACGATGAACGGCGCGTTGCCGCCGAGCTCCAGCGACAGCTTCTTCAAGGTCGCCGCCGACTCGCGCGCCAGCAGCTTGCCGACCGGCGTCGAGCCGGTGAACGTGATCTTGCGCACGCGGCCGTCGGCGAGCCAGTCGGCCGCTGCATCGATGCCACGTTCGCGCGACGCGGCGATCAGGTTCAGCACCCCGGGCGGCACGCCGGCTTCCTGCGCGAGAAACGCGAGCGCGAGCGCGGTCAGCGGCGTGTCCTCCGCCGGCTTCGCGACCACCGTGCAGCCGGCCGCGAGGGCGGGCGCGATCTTGCGCGCGATCATCGCGAGCGGGAAGTTCCACGGCGTGATCGCGGCGACGATGCCGATCGGCTCCTTCACCGCACTCAGCCGCTTGCCGCGCTGCTGCTGCGGAATCAGGTCGCCGTACGTGCGTGTCGCTTCCTCGGCGAACCACAGCACGTACGACGCGCCGTATGCGACTTCACCGCGCGCTTCCGCGAGCGGTTTGCCCTGTTCGCGCGACATCAGTTTCGCGAGATCGTCGGTATGCGCCACGATCGCGGCATGCCATGCGCGCAGGATCGCCGCCCGTTCGCGGGCGGGTGTCGCGCGCCATGCGGGCAGCGCGCGTGCGGCCGCGTCCGTTGCGGCGCGCGCGTCGGTGGCGCCGCTGTCGGGTGCGCGCGCGACGATGTCGAGCGTAGCGGGATCGACGACGGCGAAGCGACGGCCGTCGAGCGCGTCGCGCCACGTGCCGTCGATCAGGTTGGCGGTGCGAACGAGTTCGGGTCGGGACAGCGTAAGCGGCATGAGAGGTCCTTGGATGAAGCGGCTCGGCGCAAGCGAGGGCGCGCGACTACCCCGCGCGGACAGCACGCTGCCGCGTTCGAGGTTGCCGCACGCCGTCCGTCAGTGACGTTCGCCGAACAGCGATTCGAGCGGGTAGTGCCGTTTGACGAACGGCGACTTGATGATCACGTAACTGAAATACTTCTCGATGCCGATGTTCTGCTCGAGCAGCCCTTCGACGATCGTCTGGTAATGGCTCACGCTGCGCGTGATGAACTTCAGCAGGTAGTCGTAGCCGCCGCTCGCGAGGTGGCATTCGACGATCTCGTCGACGTTGCGGATCGCCGCGACGAAGCGGTCGAAGTCCTCGCGCCGGTGGTCGGCCAGCGTGACCTCGGTGAACACCACCTGCACGTCGCCGAGCTTCTCGAGCTGGATGTGCGCGCCGTAGCCGCCGATGTAACCGGCCTTCTCGAGCCGCTTCACGCGGATCAGGCAGGGGCTCGGCGACAGCCCGACCGCATCGGCCAGCTCGACGTTGGTCATGCGGCCGCGCTTCTGCAACTGGGAGAGGATGCGCAGGTCGATGCGATCCAGCTTGCTGTCCGTCATGTTCACGTGAGTCGGAAAAAATGGAATGTCCGGTTACTTTAGAGTCGAACGATGGCCGCCACAAGCCCGGCTTTCCCTTGCCCGGTCAGGCCGGCTGCGCGTGCGCGGCGTCGAGGGCGCGCTGCACGCCCGGGTCGGCCAGCACGTCGTCGAGCGTCTTGCGCACGCGTTCGAACATCAGGTCGAACTCGCCCGCGGTGAAGCTCAGCGCCGGCGCGAAACCGAGCACGCCGTCGCCGAACGCGCGAAACACCACGCCGTTCGCGTAGGCCGCCGCCGCGATCCTGTCCGGCACGTTCAGCGCCGCGTCGAAGCGCGTCTTGTGCGCCTTGTCGGCGACCAGTTCGAGTGCGCCGAGCAGGCCGGCCGACCGCGCGTCGCCGACGAGCGGATGCGCGCGCAGCGCATCGAGCCCCGCCGCGAAGCGCGGCGCCAGCGCCTGGCCGTTCGCGAGCAGCCCGCCTTCGTGATAGAGCTTCAGCACCTCGAGGCCGATCGCCGCGCTGACCGGGTGCGCGGAATACGTATGGCCGTGGCCGACCGCGGCCGACTCCGCGCGGCTGCCCGCGATCCCTTCGTAGATTTCGTCGGACATCAGCACGGCGCCCATCGGCGCATAGCCGGCCGTCAGCCCCTTCGCGACGGTCATCAGGTCCGGATCGACCTGTTCGGTCTCGCACGCGAACAGCGGGCCCGTGCGGCCGAAGCCGGTGATCACCTCGTCGGCGACGAACAGGATGCCCAGGCGCCGGCACGCGTCGCGCATCGCCTTCAGCCAGCCGGCCGGCGGCACGATCACGCCGCCGGAACCCTGCACGGGTTCGCAGAAGAACGCGGCGACGTTGTCGGCGCCGAGTTCGGCAACCTTGGCTTCCAGCGCGGCCACCGACGCGGCGATCAGCGCCTGCGGATCGCCGCCGAGCGGATGGCGGTACGGGTAGGGCGACGGGATGTGGTGCTGGTCCGCGCGCGGCAGGTCGAAATGGCGGTGGAACGCGGGCAGCGCGGTGAGGCCCGCGCCGATCGACGACGAGCCGTGATAGCCGCGTTCGAGCGCAATCATCTGCTTCTTCGTCGGGCGGCCCGTCGCGTTGAAATAGTGCGTGATGAAGCGCACCGCGGAATCGATCGCATCCGAGCCGCCGAGCGTGAAGTACACGCGGTTCAGCGACGGCGGCGCGAGCGCCGCGAGCCGTTCGGCCAATTCGATGGCGGGCTGCGAGCCGAAATGGAAATAGCCGGTCGCGTAGGGCAGTTTCGCCATCTGGTCGGCGGCGGCCTTCACGATGCTGTCGCGGCCGTAGCCGACGTTCACGCACCACAGGCCCGAGAACGCGTCGAGCAGCGTATGGCCCGCGGCGTCGCGCAGGAACACGCCGTCGGCGGATTCGAGCACGGTGACGCCGCGCGCCTCGTGCGCACGGTAGTTGACGACGGGGTGGATCAGGTGTTGACGATCGGCTTCGATCAGCGCGGCGTGGTTCATGGGAAGGCGGGACTCTCGTCAGGTGTCAGCGGGTGAGTTCATGCTAACGGGCGAGAAATCCGCTTGCGTCTTCAATTTGCGGCCCGAAACGTATGCGCGCGGTGTTTGTGCGGGGCGCTTCGGCATTTTGTGCTGCGCGCCCGGCCGGCCGGGCGCGCGCCAGCAGGTCAGTAGCCGCGCGCGCGATCGACGACGCCGATCATCGGCTGCCCCGCGCGATGGCGCGCGAGGTTCGCGAGCACGGCGTCGACCGCGGTGTCCGGCCGTGTCGCGCTCGCGATGTGCGGCGTGATCCGGATGCGCGGGTGCGTCCAGAACGGATGGCCGGCCGGCAACGGTTCGGGGTCCGTCACGTCGAGGATCGCGCTGTCGAGCCGGCCGCTCGCGAGCGCCGCGAGCAGCGCGGTTGCGTCGAGCTGCGGACCGCGCCCGACCTGCACGAGCGACGCGCCCGCCGGCAGCGCATCGAACACGCGTGCGCCGAGCAGCCCGCGCGTGCCGTCGGTGAGCGGGAGCAGGCAGATCAGGATGTCGGTGCGGGCGAGGAACGCGCCGAGTGCCGCGTCGCCCGCGTAGCAGTCGATGCCGTCGAGCGTGCGCGGCGTGCGGCTCCAGCCGGCGCACGGAAAGCCGAAGCGGCGCAGCGTATCGAGCACGGCCTGGCCGAGCGTGCCGAGCCCGAGCACGCCGACGCGCCGCGCCGCGGCCGCGCGCACCGGCTGCTCGCGCCATACCTGCGCGCGCTGCTGTGCGGCGTAGTCGAACAGGTCGCGGTGGATCGTCAGCACGGCCTGCGTCACGTACTCGACCATGCCTTCGACGATGCCCGGCTCGATCATCCGCACGACCGGGATATGCGCAGGCACGCGCGACAGGTCGAACTGGTCGATGCCGGCGCCGACCGAGAACACGACTTCGAGATTCGGCAGCAGCGCGGCCGGATCGTCGGGCGGCTGCCATGCGGCGAGATAACGGATGGCGTCAGGATCGCCAAGGTCCGGCCAGATCCGGAACGGAAGCTCGGGCGCCTGCTGCGCGAAGCGCCGTGCCCATTGCGCACCGCGCACCGCGTCGGCCTTGTAGAGAAAGCTCATCGTGCGCGCCGCTCAACCGAGCGCCTGGTTCACGATCGCGAACGCGCGCAGCGCCGGGTCGCGCGCGGGCGTTGCGCCGCGCGCCATCGCGACGACGGTATCGACGCGCGGCAGCCCGAGCCCCTGCAGCCAGTCGGACAGCCCGCTGTCGCCCGGCACGTCGAGCCGCACGAACTTGCCTTCGTGCAGCGCGAGCCAGTGGCTGATCAGCGCCTGCGCGCGCTGCGCGTCCGGCGCGACCACCGGGCCGACCGCATGGCCGCGGCCGAAGCGGCGGAACAGCGCGAAGCCGAGCAGTTCGCCGTCGCGATCGAGCGCGATGCCGTTCGCGACGCCGAGCAGCGCGTCGATCACCTCGTCGCGCCGATAGCCCGCGGCCCGCGACGCGAGCGCGGCAAGTCGCGGGCCGTCGTTTGCGCCGATGGGCCGCAGGCGCTCGCCGGGCGGCAGCGAGATCAGCGGCGGCTGGAAGGCGGCACCCTGGTGCTGATCGATCGTATCGATCACGTCGAACCCGAATTTCGCGTACAGCGGTTCGCCCGCCGGCGTCGCGTGCAGGAACACGGTCCGCGCGCCGAGGCAGTCGACGACGCGCGTGAGCAGTTCGCGCCCGATGCCGCGGCCCTGGCGCTCGGGCGACACGATGACCATGCCGAGGGAGGCATGCGCGTCGTCGAAGCGCCAGCCGAGCGCGGTACCGACGATGCCGGTTTCGTCCTCGGCGACGAAGCCGCCGCCGAGCTGGAGCGCGAAGCGCCAGTCGTCGAGCCGGTGCGGCCACTTGACGGCTTCCGACAGACGATGCGCGGCCGGCAGGTCGGTTTCGGCGAACGGGCGATAGGTAAGCGTGCGGGAAGAATTGAGGTCGGACACGCCGGACTCCGGATGGGTGGGAATGACATGTCGACTCTGCCAGCGCCACGGCGGCACGGATAGGACGATTCGCCTGTTTTACGGCGTCGGCGGGCGGTCGCGCGAGATCGACGCAAACCGGCTCGATCGGCACGGGCGAACGCGCGCGACGTGCCGGCGAGGCCCGTCATTCCGACAGCTTCTGCTGTGTGAATGCCACTACGATGAAAACGCGGTGGCGCTGCCGCTTGCCGGCGAGCCTCGCCGGGCTACGACCGCGTTGCGGTTTCGCGAAGCCGCCGGCCGGCGCCGCAGCGCCCCGCGCGATCGCGCCGCAGATCGTGCTGCACGTGCGGGGCAACACGCGGCGATTCTGCGTTTTGACGGGCGCCGAACGATGCGCGAACGACTTTTTGCCCTGATTCAATTTCGTTAAACCCAGCCCATCCCCGGCCCTGCCGGGGCTTCACACCGACAGGACGTCATCATGATCCAGTTTGAACCGAAGTACATCACCTTCGACTGCTACGGCACGCTGACCCATTTCCGGATGGCAGAGACGGCGCGCGAACTCTATGCGGACCGGCTGTCGCCGGCCGCGATGGAGGCATTCGTGCGCGCGTTCGCCGCCTATCGGCTCGACGAGGTGCTCGGTGCGTGGAAGCCGTACCGTGACGTCGTCGTCAACTCGGTCCGCCGTACCTGCGCGCGGCTCGGCGTGAAGTTCGACGAAGCCGAGGCCGAGCTTTTCTATCATGCGGTGCCGACGTGGGGCCCGCATCCGGACGTGCCGGCCGGGCTGTCGCGGCTGGCGACGAAGTACAAGCTCGTGATCCTGTCGAACGCGATGGACGAGCAGATCATGAGCAACGTCGACAAGCTCGGCGCGCCGTTCCATGCCGTATTCACCGCGCAGCAGGCGCAATCGTACAAGCCGCGCATGCAGGGCTTCGAATACATGTTCGACAGGCTCGGCTGCAAGCCGGAGGACGTGCTGCACGTGTCGTCGAGCCTGCGCTACGACCTGATGACGGCCGAGGATCTCGGGATCAAGCACAAGGCGTTCGTCAACCGCGGCCACGAGCCGGGTACGCCGTTCTACAACTATTACGAAGTGTCGGACATCGGCCAACTGGCGACGCAGCTCGGGCTGTAAGCGCCGCGCCGCCTGCGCGGCGTTCGTCGCGCAGCCTGCTGCCGGCCCGCCGCGATGTCCGGGAAAACCCGCGCACGCGGCGGCTCGTCGGCATCAAAAGGTCACATGGACGGTGCGCATCGTCTCGTGTGCTCGCCACGGCTTCGACAAGACGGGCAATCCTCTGAACTTTCATGCGGCAGTCCTGGATGGCGTCCGGCAGCATGTACGCGCCGTGCTCGATCAGGATTCCGCTCGCTTCGACCGCCGCCGGGGCACGCAGCAATTCATGCTGCGCGGGCCGCTCAAAACGGTCGATTCGTATCGTGCGGGCGGCCCGAATCGCGACAAACCGCATTTTGGCGATGCTTAAATGAATTGCATGTGTACGACGTCGCGCCCGCCACCAGCAAGCGGGCTCGGCGGCATTGAACAACCACGCTGGACCCTTTGACCCACTTTCCACAGTCAGGAGCAGTTCGGATGAGCGACGATATCGACAACGGCGGCAAGGGCGGCTTCACGCGTCGCGACATGATGCGGGTCATGGCGGCGAGCGGCATGATGGCCGTCGGCGGCGGCGGCCTGCTGGCGGGTGCGCAGTCGGCGTTCGCCGCGCCGGCGCCGAAGCGCGGCGGCAAGATCCGGGTCGCGAACGAATCGAGCTCGACGGCCGATACGCTCGACCCGGCCAAGGGCTCGACGGGCGCGGACTACATCCGCTTCTTCATGTTCTACAGCGGCCTCACGCAGCTCGATGCGAGCCTCACGCCGCAGATGAACCTCGCCGAGTCGCTGCAGACGACCGATGCGAAGACGTGGATCATCAAGCTGCGCAAGGGCGTCACGTTCCACGACGGCAAGCCCGTCGGCCCGGCCGACGTGGTGTTTTCGCTGATGCGCCACAAGAACGCGGCCACCGCGTCGAAGGTCAAGCCGCTCGCCGACCAGTTCGCCGACGTGAAGGCGAGCGGTCCGGACGAAGTCACGTTGACGCTCGCCAGCGCGAACGCCGATCTGCCGGTGATCCTCGCGACGCCGCAGCTCGTGATCGTCAAGGACGGCACGACCGACTTCAGCACCGGCATCGGCTGCGGCCCGTACAAGCTGAAGTCGTTCAAGCCGGGCGTGTCGACCGTCGGCGTGCGCAACGACAGCTACTTCAAGCCGGGCATGCCGTATCTGGACGAGATCGAGATGATCGGCATCAGCGACAGCGCCGCGCGCCTGAACGCGCTGCTGTCGGGCGACGTGCACCTGATCAACGCGATCGATCCGCGCTCGACGCAGCGGGTTTCGTCGACGCCCGGTTATGCGCTGAAGGAAACGAAGTCGGGGCTCTATACCGACCTGATCATGCGCAGCGACAACCCGATCGTCTCCAATCCCGATTTCGTCGAAGGGATGAAGTACCTGTTCGATCGCGCGCAGATCCGCACGGCGGTGTTCCGCGGCTACTCGGTGATCGGCAACGACCAGCCGATTCCGCCGGGGCATCGCTACTTCAACGCGTCGCTGCCGCAGCGCGCGCACGATCCGGACAAGGCGAAGTTCCTGTTCCAGAAAGCCGGCGCGCTGGGCGCGTCGCTGCCGCCGATCTATGCGACGTCCGACGCGAACGGGTCGATCGAAATGGCCGTGCTGCTGCAGCAGGCCGGCCAGAAGATCGGGCTGAACCTGCAGGTCAACCGCGCGTCGCCCGACGGCTACTGGTCGAACCACTGGATGAAGCACCCGCTCACCTTCGGCAACATCAACCCGCGCTCGAGCGCCGACGTGCTGTTCACGCAGTTCTTCAAGTCGGATGCGCCGTGGAACGAGTCGGGCTGGAAGAACGTGAAGTTCGACCAGCTGCTGCTCGCCGCGCGTTCGGAAACCGACGATGCGAAGCGCAAGCAGATGTACGGCGAGATGCAGATGATCGTCGCGCAGCAGGGCCGGGTCGGCATTCCGGCGTTCATCAGCTTCCTCGACGGATACGACAAGCGGCTCGCGGGCCTCGGTTCGATCCCGACCGGCGGGATGATGGGCTTCATGTTCGCCGAGCATGTGTGGTGGAACGCTTGACGTTGTGGCTGGCCGCCGTCGCGCGGCCGGTGCGGGCGACCGCGCCGGCCACGCGCGGTTTTTTCGGGAGTGCCGCTCCATGAACCGAATTCTCATCGGGCTGATCGGCCGGCGCATCGCGGTCACCGCGCTGACGCTGCTGATCGTGTCCGCGATCATCTTCACGATCACGAACCTGCTGCCGGGCGACGCCGCGCAGGCCGCGCTCGGCCAGTCGGCGACGCCGGAGACGGTCGCCGCGCTGCGCCAGCAGTTCGGTCTCGACATGCCTGCGCACGTGCGCTACCTGCACTGGCTCGCCGGGCTGCTGCACGGCGATTTCGGCCGGTCGTTTTCCGGCGACATGCCGGTGTCGGAGCTGATCGGCGGGCGCCTGCCGAAGTCGCTCACGCTCGCGGCGATCACGACCGCCGTGTCGGTGCCGATCGCGCTGCTGCTCGGCATCGTCGCGGCAGTCAAGCGCGAGTCGGCGATCGACCGCGTGATCAGCCTCGGCACGCTGTCGCTCGTCGCGACGCCGGAATTCCTGATCGCGACGGTCGCCGTGCTCGTGCTGGCCGTGAAGCTGCACTGGCTGTCCGCGCTGTCGTACAGCGGCCCGATCGAAAGCCTGCACGATTTCCTGCGTGCCTATGCGATGCCGGTGCTGACGCTGTGCGCGGTCGTGATCGCGCAGATGGCGCGGATGACGCGCGCCGCGGTGATCGAGCAGTTGAGCGCGTCGTATGTCGAGATGGCCGTGCTCAAGGGCGCGAGCCCCGCGCGCGTCGTGCTGCGCCATGCGTTGCCGAACGCGATCGGCCCGATCGCCAATGCGATCGCGTTGAGCCTGTCGTATCTGCTCGGCGGCGTGATCGTCGTCGAGACGATCTTCAACTATCCGGGCCTCGCGAGCCTGATGGTCGACGCCGTCAGCAACCGCGATTTCCCGTTGGTCCAGGCGTGCACGCTGATCTTCTGCGTCGCTTACCTGACGCTCGTGCTGTTTGCCGACCTGTGCTCGATCGTGTCGAACCCGCGACTGCGCACCTGAGTGTTTCGTCTTTCTTCCGAGATGCCGCCCATGCAACCGTTCGAACCCGTACAACGCAGCAGCGCGCTGCCGCCATCCGGCGATCAGCCACCGCCATGGGGCGGCACGACGCCGCCTGCCGCGCCTGCTCCCGACCAGCCGCGCAAGCGCCGCGCCGTGCGCATCGCCTTGACGACCGGCGGCCGCGTCGGACTGGCGATGGCCGGCCTGATGCTGTTCGTCGCGGTGTTCGCGCCGCTGATTGCGCCGCATGACGTCGGCGCGATCGTCACACCGGACGTATTCGCGCCGTTCAGCGCAAAGCTGCCGTTCGGCTCCGACTTCCTCGGCCGCGACATGCTGAGCCGGATCCTGTACGGCACGCGGCTGACCGTGCTGCTCGCGCTGGCCGCGGTACTGCTCGCCGCGGTGACCGGCACGACGCTCGGGCTGCTCGCGACCGTGTCGGGCCGCGCGGTCGACGAGACGATGAGCCGGCTGCTCGACGCGCTCACGTCGATTCCGTCGAAGATGTTCGCGCTGATGCTCGTCGCCGCGTTCGGCTCGTCGCTGCCGCTGCTCGTTCTCACCGCCGCGATCAGCTACATGCCCGGCTCGTACCGGATCGCGCGCGCGCTGGCCGTCAACATCAGCACGCTCGAATTCGTGCAGGTGGCCAAGGCGCGCGGCGAAAGCGCGCTGTACATCGCGTGCGTCGAGATGCTGCCGAACATGATCCACCCGATGCTGGCGGACACCGGGCTGCGCTTCACGTTCGTCGTGCTGCTGCTGAGCGGCCTGAGCTTTCTCGGGCTCGGCGTGCAGCCGCCGTACGCGGACCTCGGCTCGCTCGTGCGCGAGAACATCGCGAGCCTCGGCGACGGCTCGGCCGTCGCGATCATGCCCGCGATCGCGATCGCGATGCTGACGGTGGGCGTCAACCTGATGATCGACGGCCTGCCGCATCGCGGCCGCCGCAAGGGCGCGGCCGGCGCCGCCGGAGGACACTGATGCGACACGAATCCAACCCGCTCGTCGAGGTGCGCGGGCTGCGCGTGGTCGGCGGCCGGCCGGGCGGCGATGAAACGACGATCGTACACGGCGTCGACTTCGACATCGGGCGCGGCGAGGTGCTCGCGCTGATCGGCGAATCGGGCTCCGGCAAGACGACGATCGCGTTGTCGCTGATGGGCCATGCGCGCACCGGATGCCGGATCGCCGGCGGCTCGGTGAAGCTCGGCGGCACGGACGTCTGCACGCTGTCCGCTCAGGCGCTGGCCGCGCTGCGCGGCCGCAAGGTCGCGTATATCGCACAGAGCGCCGCCGCCGCGTTCAACCCGTCGCGCACGATTCTCGACCAGGTGATCGAGAGCGCGCTGATCCACAAGACGATGACGAAGCGCGACGCGCAGGCGAAGGCGGTCGAGCTGTTCCGCGCACTCGCGCTGCCGGAGCCGGAGGCGATCGGCAAGCGCTATCCGCACCAGGTGTCGGGCGGCCAACTGCAGCGGCTGATGGCCGCGATGGCGCTGATCACCGATCCGGAGCTGGTGATCCTCGACGAACCGACCACCGCGCTCGACGTGACCACGCAGATCGACGTGCTGCAGGCGTTCAAGAGCGTGATCCGGCGCTGCGGGATGAGTGCGGTGTACGTGTCGCACGACCTGGCCGTGGTCGCGCAGATGGCCGACCGGATCGTCGTGCTGAGCGACGGCGTGATCCGCGAGGCGGGCGACACCGAACAGATCCTGCATGCGCCGACGCATCCGTACACGCAGAGCCTGATCGCGGCGGTCACGCCGAACGATGCCGAACGCGACGGCAAGCCTGTGCCCGCTGCGCCCGCGCCGCTGCTCGACGTGCGCGGCGCGATCGCGGGCTATGGCGGGCGCACCGCGAACGGCTGGCCCGCGAAGGTGATCCTGCATGAAGTCGACCTGCGCATCGGGCGCGGGCAGACCGTCGGCGTGATCGGCGAATCGGGTTCGGGCAAGACGACGCTCGCGAAGGTGATCGCGGGCCTCGTGCCGGCGACCGGCGGCGCGATCCTGCTCGACGGCGAGCCGCTCGCGCGCGATATCGTCAAGCGCACCAAGGAGCAGCATCGCCGCGTGCAGATCGTGTTCCAGAACGCCGATACCGCGCTGAACCCGGTGCATACCGTCGAGCGCACGCTTGCGCGGCCGCTCGCGTTCTACCACGGGATCAAGGGCGCGCGTGCGCGGCAGCGCGTCGCGGAACTGCTCGAACTCGTGCGGCTGCCGCAGGCGGTCGCCTCGAGGCGTACCGGCGAGCTGTCGGGCGGGCAGAAGCAGCGCGTGAACCTCGCGCGCGCGCTCGCGGCCGAGCCCGACCTGATCCTGTGCGACGAGGTCACGTCGGCGCTCGACACCGTCGTCGGCGCCGCGATCATCGAGCTGCTGCGCGACCTGCAGGCGAAGCTCGGCGTGTCGTACGTGTTCATCACGCACGACATCGCGAAGGTGCGCGCGATCAGCGACGACATCGTCGTGCTGTATGCGGGCCGCCGCGTGGAGACGGGCAGCCGCGACGCGCTGTGCGCGCCGCCTTATCACCCGTATTCGCATCTGCTGGTGTCGTCCGCGCCGGAACTGCGCGCGGGCTGGCTCGACGATGCGGCCGAGCGCTGCCACCGGCCGCTGGTGCCGATCGGCGCGCGCGAGAACGAGGCCGAGCTGTGTCCGTTCCTGTCGCGCTGCGCGATGCGCGTGGACGGCGTGTGCAACCGCACGGCCCCGTCGCTGCGCACGCTCGGGAACGGTGCGCAGGTGCTGTGCCATCGCAGCGAGGAAGATCTCGCGCGCTTCCAGGCCCAACCGGCGGAGGGCGTCGCACCGGTGCAGCCGGTGCGCCAGTAGCGTGCCGCGCCATTCATTCATCGCGGTCGCCGGCCGCGGCGAGCGGCCTTCCGCATAGTGTGCCGCGGCGGTCGCGCAAAACGGCAATTTGTACGCGTGCCGTGCGCGAATACGCGGCACCTGCAGTTTTTGACGGTGATTAAATGGCTTTCAATGGGCGATCGCCGATCGCTGTCGCAGGAATGCTCGAGAAGGATCCGATGAAACTGGAATCGTACTGGCTGGATACCCGCCCCGCGTTTCGCGCCGGCAGCGTTGGGCCCGTCGAGGGGCGGGCCGACGTCGTCGTGATCGGCGGCGGTTTCACCGGCTTGTCGGCGGCGCTCGCACTCGCGCAGCGCGGCGTCTCGGTGGTCGTGCTCGAAGCCGCGCAGGTCGCCGGCGAAGCGTCCGGCCGCAACGGCGGCCAGTGCAATACCGGCGTCGCGCAGGATTACGCGTCGCTGGCCGCGCGCATCGGCGCCGTGCAGGCGAAGCAGTTTTATCTCGCATACGAAAGCGCGGTGAAGAGCGTCGAGACGATCGTGACCGAACAGGCGATCGACTGCGATTTCCGGCGCGCCGGCAAGCTGAAGCTCGCCGCGAAGCCGCAGCATTTCGAGGGACTGGCGAAGACGTTCGACGTGCTGCGGCGCGACGTCGATCCCGACATCGAGCTGATCGAGCCGTCGCGGATCCGCGATGAAATCGCGTCCGACGGCTTTTACGGTGGACTCCTGCAGCGCAACGGCGCGCAGATGCACATGGGCAAGTTCGGCGTCGGGCTCGCGCAAGCGGCCGTGCGCGCCGGCGCGCGCGTGTACGAGCACGCGGCCGTCACACAGCTCGACAGGCTGGACGGCGAGCGCCACCGGATCACCTGCGCCCGCGGCACGATCGTCGCCGATCGCGTGCTGGTCGCGACCGGCGCATCGCAGCACGGGCCGTTCGCATGGTTCCGGCGGCGCATCGCGCCGGTCGGCAGCTTCATCGTCGTGACCGAGCCGCTGCCCGACGCGCAGCTGAACCGGCTGTTGCCGCATCGCCGCGCATACGTGACGTCGCGCCAGATCGGCAACTACTTCCGCGTGACGCCCGACAACCGGCTGCTGTTCGGCGGCCGCGCGCGCTTCGCGATGTCGAGCCCGCGCTCCGACGCGAAGAGCGGCGACATCCTGCGCGCCGGCATGGCCGGCTACTTCCCGGAACTGGCCGACGTGCGGCTCGACTACTGCTGGGGCGGGCTCGTCGACATCACCGCCGACCGGCTGCCGCGCGCGGGCCAGCACGACGGCCTCTATTACTCGATGGGCTACAGCGGCCACGGCGTGCAGATGTCGGTGCACATGGGCCGCGTGATGGCCGACGTGCTGTATGGCGCGGCCGCGTCGAACCCGTGGCGCGAGCTCGAATGGCCGGCCATACCGGGCCATTTCGGGCACGCGTGGTTCTTGCCGCTCGTCGGCGCGTACTACCGGATGCAGGATTTCCTGCATTGAAGCGGCTGCCCCGGGAGGATTCGACATGACCACACGATTCGATTGCCCGCTCCATGTCCCGCGGCCGGTCTCGCCGGCGATCGGCGACGTGCTGCGCACGATCGACGCGTCGTTCGCGCAGCCGCTGAACCTGGACACGCTCGCGGCGGTGGCCGGGTTGAGCGTGTCGCGTTTCACCGCGCGTTTTCGCAGTGAAACCGGGCTGTCGCCGCACCGGTATCTGTGTCTCGTGCGGATACGGCGCGCGCAGGACCTGTTGCGTGCCGGTCTCGCGCCGTCGGTCGTCGCGACCGACGTCGGCTTCTTCGATCAGAGCCATCTGTGCCGGCATTTCCGGCGCGTGCTCGGCATCACGCCGCGCGATTACGTGGTCGCCCGAACGGGCGGCGCGCCGGTGCGAGCGCCATCGACGCGCCTGCGCGCCGAACGCCGCGAAGGGTCGTGTCACATTGCGTAGGCGCAAGCGCGGACGGTGTCCGCGAACAACGATTTCCGATACCGTGCGACGGATTCTCGACAACCTCGTCGCGCACTGGCAGGAGCAGAAATGACCGCAGTTTTCGTGTTGCACCGGGCCGACGGCACGGCTGACACAACCAATGCAACCGCCTTCCGCACGCAGGCGTTCGGCGAGCGCGATCCTTTCGCGCGACATCGCGAGATCGCGTGGGAAGGCCCCGACGCGATGGCCGCCGGACGTATCCGTTTCGTTGGCAAGCTCGACGTCCCGAGTTATCCGCACATCGAAACCGTCGTCGTCGTCCAGGGCGAGCTGACGCTCGAAGCGGCCGGCGCCGCACCGCTGGTGCTCGGCCCGGGGCAAGGCGCCGTCATCGGCGGCGGCACCGCACTGCGCATCGCCGCGCAAGCGCGCGTGCTCGTCATGTTCTGCGCGGCAGCGTGCGCGCAACCGACGAAACACGGCCTCTTCGAGCTGCGCGCCGACGCGGACTTCAAGCCGTCCGCCACGCTGCCGGCCGAGGTGCTGCTCGGCCCCGCGCCGCAATGCCGCAGCGACAACGTGTTCACCGACGACGGCGCCGGATGCTGCGCGGGTACCTGGGATTCGACGCCTTATCACCGGATCGTCCGGCCGCATCGCGCGAACGAGTTCATGTTCCTGCTGGACGGCGGCGTCCGGTTCGCGGCGCCCGACGGCAGCGCGCAGTCGCTCGGTACCGGCGATGCGCTGTTCGTGCCGCGCGGCGCGTCGATCGGGTGGGAAAGCAGCGAACGCGTGGCGAAGTTCTACGTCGTGCAAAACGTCCGCGTATCAACCGAACGAGACTGAGCATGTCCCCTCCGCTGCGCCATATCGAAACCTTGTCCACGCCGCCGGCCGCGGCCGACGTCGTCGTGATCGGCGGTGGCATCATCGGCGTCTTCACCGCCTACTATCTGGCCCGCCGCGGCATATCGGTCGCGCTCGTCGAGAAAGGGCGCATCGGCGCCGAGCAGTCGAGCCGCAACTGGGGCTGGTGTCGCCAGCAGAACCGCGATGCGCGCGAGTTGCCGATGGCGAGCAAGAGCATCGATCTGTGGGAACGATTCGCCGCCGAATCCGGGGAGGACACGGGCTTTCATCGCTGCGGGCTGCTGTATCTCAGCAACGACGAGGCCGAGCTGTCGCGCTGGGCCAGCTGGGGCGAATTCGCGAAGACCGCCGGTGTGACCACGTACATGCTCGACAGCAAGCAGGCCGCCGAGCGCGGACGGGCAACCGGGCGGCAATGGAAGGGCGGCGTGTTCTCGCCGACCGACGGCACGGCCGATCCGGGCAAGGCCGCGCCGGCCGTGGCCGCCGCGCTGATCAAGCTGGGCGGCAGTGTCCACCAGCACTGCGCGGCGCGCGGCATCGAGCTCGAAGCCGGCCGTGTCGCGGGCGTCGTCACCGAAGCCGGCGTCATCAAGACCCGAACGGTCGTGATGGCCGGCGGTGCATGGGCGTCGTCGTTCTGCCGCCAGCTCGGCATCCGGTTTCCGCAGGCGTCGATCCGTCAGTCGATCCTGAGCGTGTCGCCCGTCGACACGCCGCTGCCGGATGCGATGTACACGTCCGGCGTGTCCATCACGCGCCGCTGCGACGGACGCTACGCATTGGCGATCAGCGGCCGCGCGCGCGTGGACCTGACGCCGCAGTTCCTGCGCTTCGCGCCGCAATTCGTGCCGATGTTCGCGAAACGCTGGCGCAACCTGCTGCCGGGCGGCCTCGAAGGCGTGCGCGGCGGTCATGAAACGTTGAAGCGCTGGCGCCTCGACGCGCCGACGCCGATGGAAGCCGTACGCATTCTCGATCCGAAGCCCGACATGCCGACCGTCGCCGAAACGTACCGCCGCGCGTCCGAACTGTTGCCCGAACTGCGCGAAGCGAAGATCACGCACGCGTGGGCCGGCTTCGTCGACAGCACGCCGGACGGCGTGCCGGGCATCGGCGAAGTGCCGGGCGTACCGGGGCTGATCCTCGCGGCGGGGTTTTCGGGGCACGGCTTCGGGATCGGCCCGGGCGCCGGGCACTTGATCGCCGATCTTGCCACGGGCGCGCAACCGATCGTGGACCCGACGCCGTACCGGCCCGGCCGGTTCAGCGAGTCCGCATGGGGCAAGGTCGCGGATTTCTAGTTCGAGGCCGTCTCGCGGCGCCTGGTATCGACTCAAGGACACGCTGCAATGCATTCACCCATCGATTCACCGGTTCGTCACCTGATGGCAGCCGGAAGGCTGGATCGCTTTTTCATCGACGGCGACTGGGTGTGGCCCGACGGCGCCGAGCGATTCGCGGTCGTCAGCCCGTCCACCGAGGACACGCTGTGCGAGATCCCGCTCGGCGGCGCGCGCGACGCCGACCGCGCGGTGCAGGCCGCGCGCAATGCGTTCGAACGCTGGTCCGCGACGTCGCCGCAAGAACGCGCGGCGCTGCTCGACCGTGTGCACGCGTTGATGCTGGAGCGCGCCGAGTTGTTCGCCACGGCACTCGCGCTGGAAATGGGCGCGCCGATCGGCTATGCCCGCGGCGCGCACGTGCCGCTCGCGGCCGAACATATTCGCGTCGCGCGAGACAATCTGGCCAGTTATCCGTTCCGGAAACGGCGCGGGACAACCGCGATCGTGCGTGAGCCGATCGGCGTGTGCGCGCTGATCACGCCGTGGAACTGGCCGATCTACCAGATCACCGCGAAGGTCGGGCCGGCGCTCGCGGCAGGCTGCACGGTGGTGCTGAAGCCGAGCGAATTGTCGCCGCTCAGCGCGCTGCTGTTCGCGGAGGTGGTCGCCGATGCGGGCGTGCCTGCCGGCGTATTCAATCTCGTGAGCGGCAGTGGAACGGAAGTGGGCGCGTCGCTCGCGTCGCACCCGGAGGTCGACATGGTGTCGATCACCGGATCGACGCGCGCCGGCGTGCTCGTCGCGCAGGCGGCGGCGACGACCGTCAAGCGCGTCGCGCAGGAGCTCGGCGGCAAGTCGCCGAATATCGTGTTGCCGGATGCGGACCTGTCGCGTGCGATCCCGCCGGGCGTCGCCGCCGCGTTCCGCAACATGGGGCAATCGTGCAGCGCGCCGACCCGCATGATCGTGCCGCGCAGCGTCCTGGGCCGCGTCGAGGAGCTGGCCGTCGCGGCCATGGAGCGGATGGTGGTCGGCGATCCGTTCGACGAGGCCACGACGCACGGCCCGCTGGCCAATCGCGCGCAGTTCGGGCGGGTCGCGCAGATGATCGACGTGGGCATCGACGAACGCGCGAAGCTGATCGCCGGCGGCTCCGGCCGGCCGGCGGGTCTCGGCCGCGGCTTTTATGCGCGGCCGACGATCTTCTCCGAGGTGCGCACCGACATGGCGATCGCGCAGCAGGAGATCTTCGGCCCGGTGCTCGCGATCCTGCCTTATGACACCGTCGACGAAGCGGTCGCGATCGCGAACGATACGGTCTACGGGCTCGGCGCGCACGTGCAGGGCACCGACAAGGAACGCGTACGCGCGGTGGCCGCCCGCATCCGCGCGGGGCAGGTGCATCTGAACTACCCGGCATGGGACCCGCAGGCGCCGTTCGGCGGGTACAAGCAGTCGGGCAACGGCCGCGAGTACGGGATCGAAGGGATGGAGGAATACATGGAGATCAAGTCGATCGTCGGCTTTTACGACTGACGCAGCCGCTGCGCGCGAACGCGGCGCAGTACAGAATGGAAGCCGTCTACTTTCCGAAGGTGCCGAAATTGGACTACCCCGACATCCCCGAGACGTCTCTGAAAGCACATTACGCACACTGGGCGGCCTTGCGCCGCGACCTGCATGCGCATCCCGAGTTGCGATTCGAAGAACACCGGACGGCCGACGTCGTCGCCCGCGAGCTCGAGGCGCTCGGCTATGCGGTGTCGCGCGGGCTGGGCGGCACGGGCGTCGTCGCGAGCCTGCCCGGCGCGGACCCCGGGCGCGGAATCGTGCTCCGTGCGGATCTGGATGCGTTGCCGATCCACGAAGCCAACGACTTCGCGCATGCATCGTGCACGCACGGGATCATGCATGCGTGCGGCCATGACGGCCATACCGTGATGTTGCTCGGCGCCGCACGCATGCTGAAGGAACTGCCGCAGTTGCCCGGCACCGTCCATTTCGTGTTTCAGCCGGGCGAAGAGGGCGGCGCGGGCGCGCGCAGGATGATCGACGACGGGCTGTTCGAGCAATACCCGACGGAAGCGGTATTCGGCATGCACAACTGGCCCGGATTGCCGGCCGGGCATTTCGGGTTGCGCACGGGCCCGATCATGGCCGCGGGTTCGCGCTTCAGGATCACGGTGACGGGCAAGGGCGCGCACGCGGCGCAGCCGCATCTGGGTATCGATCCGGTGCCGCTCGCGTGCTCGATGGTGCTGCAGTGTCAGACCATCGCCGCGCGGCACAAGGACCCCGTCGACCCGGCGGTCATTTCCGTCTGCATGTTCCATGCGGGCACGACGGACAACGTGATTCCGGACACCGCCGAGCTGCGCGGCACGATCCGCACGCTGTCGTCGGCGCTGCAGCAGAAGCTGCAGCGCGACGTCCAGCTCATGTGCGAGGGGCTGGCCCGCGCCCATGGCGCGCAGGTCGACGTGGCGTTTTTTCAGTACTACCCGGCGACGGTCAACACGCCGGCGGAGACGGCGCTGTGCGAAGCGGTGATTCGCGACACGTTCGGCGACGCGCATGTCGGCCGCGACGTGCCGCCGAACATGACGTCCGAAGACTTCGGCTTCATGCTGGAGGAGCGGCCGGGCGCTTATGTGCTGATCGGCAATGCGCAGGACGGCGCGGCCTCACCGGCGCTGCATCACCCGAAATACGACTTCAACGACGACATCATTCCGGCCGGCGTCCGGTATTGGGTTGCCCTGGCACAGGCTTACTTCAGGCGTTCATCGGGAACGCGTGCCTGACGCCCATCGCGTCGTGACGCCGGAGCGCATACGGTGTCCGGCGAACTCGGCACTGTCGAGTGGGCCGAGCGGCTCTGACCGAGCCTGATCTCGCCCAGGTACGCGCTGTCGCCCAATTCGCACTCGCGCCAAGCGTTGCCGAGGGCATGTCGGATTTTGACTCGGTAAAGGCCGCTGCCCTTGGCCAGGCCGTCGAACCGGAAATCGCCGAAGCCGTCCGAGACGGTTTCGGCAACCTGCAGATTACCTGCATATAAGGCGACGGCCGCATCCGTGACACACTCGACCACGTTTCCTGCCTGGACGCTGACACTTCCGCCGACGAAGCACGTTTCCCAGCGCTCAAGGCCGCTATACCACACGCGGGGCTTCGTGCCCAGGTTGGGTCGCAATACCTTGAGTCCCTCGCGCCGGGCCTTCTCGGCCATCGCCGCGTCATCGAGCTTGACCGTCTCGAAGACATCGGTGGGGCACGACTGCTGACAACGCGGGCGGGACCAACCCTGGTCGAGCAAATGAGCATCGAAGATCCAGATCTGGGGCAGCTGCAGTTCTTCGTTCCAGACGATCGCCTTGTAGGGGCACGCCTTCACGATGTCTTTTCGGCCTCGCGCCTTGTCCGGATCGATGATGACGATGCCGTCGGCGCGCTTGCGAATGGCGCTACCGCCCACCCGCATGCAGGGCGCGTCG